>JBHEPH010000209.1:0-547 GCA_046260395.1 Gemmatimonadales bacterium | reverse complement strand
ACTCCATGACCCAGGAGGAGTCGGTGAAGGCCGTCTTCAGGTCGATCACGCCCTCCCACGCCTCGACCACGTTCCGGGAGTCGTTGAAGGTCTGCTCGTCGCGCACCGCACCGTGCGGATTGATGATGAACAGGAACGAATTGCGCCGGTCCAGGAAGGTGTCGAACGCCACCGCGAAGATGTCGCTGTTGGTGGAGACGAAGTCGCGCTCCAGCCCGGCCGTGATGGCCCGGCGAGGCTCCGGGTCGAAGTTCTCGGCGGCGATGTAGATGTGGCTCGGTATCTTCGTGCGTGGAAGGGCGAGCGATTGGACGGGCCGGAGAGTAGCGGGGCCCCCACGAGGCGGCAAGGTAGCCGCTCGTCCCGTTCCCCGCGCCCCGCACCCTTTTCCCTGTTCCCCGTTCCCTGTTCCCTGTTCCCTGTTCCCTGCCCCCATCCCCACTTCCGGCCCACCCTGCCATGACCCCCTCAGACCTCCGCCTCCTGCTGCTCCGCGAGCTGGCCTCGATGCGCCAGGAACTTGAGGCGTATCCGGACGAATCCCAGC
>JBHEPH010000208.1:0-548 GCA_046260395.1 Gemmatimonadales bacterium | reverse complement strand
TCGATGCCGTGCCGCCGCTATCCGCATCGGTCGTTTCGGCGCGCGCCCTCGCGCCGCTGTCAAAACTTCTGGAATTTTCGTATCTGCACCTCTCGGAGACCGGCGTGGCGCTGCTGCAAAAGGGGCAGAACTGGGAAAAAGAAATGCCGGACGCGAAATCGGCGTGGCAATTCAGTTACCGGATCGATAAAAGTGTGGTAGACGAAAATTCAGTAATTCTCAGCGTCACAGGGGTGGGCCGTGTCTGACTCAAGCCGTCATCCAGCTCCAAAAATTATAGCCATCGCCAACCAGAAGGGTGGCGTTGGCAAAACCACAACGACAATAAACCTCGGCGCTGCCCTCGCCGCCAAGGGATCGCGCGTGCTGATCGTCGATCTCGACCCGCAGGGCAACGCATCGACGGGACTGGGAATCGAGGCTGAGGCCCGCACCCTGACCACTTACGACCTGCTTCTCGATAACGATGTCGCGCTCGACCAGATCATCCAGCCGACGAGGGATGACAATCTTTTCATCGTTCCCGCGACCGTCGACCTGTCATCGGC
>JBHEPH010000207.1:0-572 GCA_046260395.1 Gemmatimonadales bacterium | reverse complement strand
GAGGTGCTTGCCGGCGGTGGAGATCTTGTGGAGGTCGGAGCCCCGCCCCTCCTGGCCCTCCTCCTCGGCCTCCTCCAGGAGCATCTCGCTGTAGCCGATGATGGCGTTCAGCGGGGTCCGCAGCTCGTGGCTCATGTTGGCCAGGAACTGGCTCTTCGACTGGTTGGCCGATTCCGCGTCCCGGCGCGCCTCCCGGAGCTCGGTGATGTCGTGGTACATGGCGATGTAGCCCACGGCCTCGCCGCACACGAGCACCGGGATCGAGGACCGCCTGTACGCTGGACTGCTCGTAGGCCGCCGACCGGCTCGCCCACTCCTGGTAGTCCGGGATGATGAGCGGCTCACCGCTGCGGGCCACGTGCCCCATCACGCCCGTGTCCAGCGAGAGCCGCGTGCCCACGGCGTTGATCTCCATGCCGTGACTCGCCACCACCACCAGGTCGTCCCGGGAGTCGTCGTACGTGGCCAGCTCCCCTCCCGTCACGTTCAGGAGGCTCACGGCGCGCTCCAGCACACCCTGTAGCACCGGCTCCAGCGCCAGGTCGGCCACCATGTCGCGCATGGTCTCCAGC
>JBHEPH010000206.1:0-575 GCA_046260395.1 Gemmatimonadales bacterium | reverse complement strand
TTTGCCAGCGCACTTATTTCGCCCAATTTTACGTTGCTGCACGACTGGTGTGCCGGGCATAAAATCCACTACCAGAACAACGAGGAATTGATTAAAATTCCGGAGGTTATGGAGAAAATCCAAAAGGAAGTTCAGATCATAAATAAAACGCTGGGTTCGCACGAACAAATCAACCGCATCAGGCTGGTTTGCGAAGAGTGGACACCGGCAACCGGTGAATTGTCGCCCACACTGAAACTGCGACGGAATGTGGTGGCGGTGAAATACCAGAAACTTATTGATGAAATTTATTCCACCGGGAAGTATTAAAGGTAATTCTCCGGTTTTAATCTCTTGACGAGTAAACGGGTGTCAGTTTAAAATCCTGCAATGGATATTTTTACCATGGCACTTTTAAATTTGCTTCCGCTGAAACCTGTGAAAACACCAATGTTTCCGACAAAAAAGAGGCTGTTTAAACTGTAGCCTGCCTCCATGTAATTTTTAAAACCCGATGTGGAAAGGTAGTTGAAATGAAAGCTCTCGCTCCAGGTTTTTTGGTTGATAAACGAAAGGTACCGGAGGAAAATATACTC
>JBHEPH010000205.1:0-581 GCA_046260395.1 Gemmatimonadales bacterium | reverse complement strand
AAATGCACATTGCAACTGAGCTACGCGATCGGCGTGGCGCGGCCCCTGTCGATATATGTGGACACGCACGGAACCGAACAAGTCCCTGAAATCGCGATAGAAAAATCCGTGGCCAAGGTGATGGATCTGACGCCACGCGGTATCCGCGAGCATCTGCGCCTGACCCGTCCGATCTATGAGCGCACCGCGGCGTATGGCCATTTCGGCCGCGCGCCAGAGGCCGATGGTGGCTTCAGCTGGGAGCGGACAGATCTTGTCGAAGCCTTGAAAAAGGCTGTCTGATCAATAAGTTGGCGTGCGATACTCACGCGAAGGTTTAGCCGTATGAGCCGTGACACAGATACCGGGGCTGCGCCGTGGCGCAATTTTCATGGTCGGCTGAAAGGCAAGGCGTTGCGCCCCAGCCAGGAGGTTTATCTGTCCGAGGATCTGGGGAAGTTGTCCCCCGGAGCCGTCGATTGGGATGTCAATCCCGACAGGCAACCCATTGATCTGAAATACCTTTTCGGAGATCGCGAGGTCTGGTTCGAAATCGGCTTTGGCGGTGGCGAGCATATGGTGCATCAGGCCGCGTGCAATCC
>JBHEPH010000204.1:0-585 GCA_046260395.1 Gemmatimonadales bacterium | reverse complement strand
AAGAACGCAGATCTACAATTCGCTCAGGGAGCTGTTTAACGAAAAGGGTTACCTGGAGGTGGAGACCCCGGTGTTGCAGCCCATCCCGGGCGGTGCAGCAGCACGCCCCTTCATCACCCACCACAACGCGCTCGACATGCCGCTGTATCTGCGTATTGCCAACGAGCTCTACCTGAAGCGGCTGATCGTTGGTGGATACGATGGGGTTTATGAATTCTCGAAAGACTTCCGCAACGAAGGGCGCTTGACCTGCATGGAACGACAAAGCTGAAGGTCGGCAATACTGAGATTGATGTGAAACGCCCCTTCAGGCGAATTACAATGATCGATGCCATTAAGGAATATACCGGTTTGGATGTTTCGGGGCTGGATGAGACGGATTTAAGGGCTCAGGCGGCCTGCCTGAACATTGAACTCGATGATTCAATGGGTAAGGGGAAGATCATCGACGAGATCTTTGGCGAGAAATGCGAAATGCATTTTATACAGCCCACCTTCATCACCGACTATCCTGTTGAGATGTCGCCATTGTGCAAGAAACACCGCAACGACCCGGAGCTTACCGAGCGGTTTGAGCTAATGATC
>JBHEPH010000203.1:0-585 GCA_046260395.1 Gemmatimonadales bacterium | reverse complement strand
CCTATAGACTTCCCCTCCCATGACAATGCGCCGCCTCGCTCCGTTTCTACTCATCCTCCTGATGACGACAACCATGGCAAACGCACAGCGAACCCAGAAACCGGTCCTCCACGGCAAGAGCTGGATGGCGATCACCGGCAAGCCGCTCGGCGCCACCGCCGGAGCGAAGATCTTCGAGAAGGGGGGGAATGCCGTCGATGCCGCGGCCGCGATGATCGCCGCGACCTCCACGATGTGGGACACGCTCGGATGGGGCCCGACTTCTTTCGCCAGCAGGGGATGACGGTCCCGCCCGAGTACGGGCCGCTCGCCGCGACCACCCCCGGCACGCCGGGCGGCATCATGGTCATGGTCGCCGAGTACGGCCGCCTCTCGCTCGCCGAGGTGCTCGCGCCGGCGATCGACCTGGCGGACGGCTTCCCGATCGAGGCGCAGCTCGCGAACACGATCGAAGCGCGCAAGAGCTGGCTCAAACAGTGGCCGTACTCGAAGGCGCTCTTCCTCCCGAACCTGAGGGAGGCTGACGCTCCCGCCCCGGTGAGCGCGCCCGCTGCAGGCGCCGCTCCGATTCACGACCGTCCGGTC
>JBHEPH010000202.1:0-597 GCA_046260395.1 Gemmatimonadales bacterium | reverse complement strand
CCGCCACTCGGCGATCTCCCAGCGTACCGTGGGAGAGAGCACCTCCGTGAGGACTTCTGGCGAGCTGAGGTTTTCATGGAACCTGCGGACCACTGCGACGTTCGCGGAATCTCCCATTGGCAAGTTTTCTCCTGTGCGATTTCAGATTCGCCGGGCATGAGCCCTGCGTGTTGTCGGCCTGACGTCTGGCATCAGCGGCGAGCGTAGCGAGGTCGCTGCATGCCGGGGTTAGGCACCGGGGCACTTAGCATGCGAAGGCGAACGGATGAAACGGTGGTTCCGGCGGTGCGAGCCAGACGCACCGCTGTCGCGACCACTCCCATGCGGCAAGGGCTGCGCCGGAAGCAGCCACGAAGTGATCGCTTGGCTCAGTACGCGGGAGGGATGTGATGCCCTGCGTGGAGAGCCACTGCAACAGGAGTGCGCGGTGCTCGGGCTGCTTCTTGAATGCCAGCACCGACGCGAGAGGAGCGCCCCGAAGGCAGAAAGCAGCTCCTGGGTGGACCTCGATGATGCGCACCTGAACCGGGTCGAGCGTGCTGAGGAGCCGCGCGACACCCAGACCACGCAGGGTCAGGTACGTCATGCGATTGAAGG
>JBHEPH010000201.1:0-609 GCA_046260395.1 Gemmatimonadales bacterium | reverse complement strand
AGCGTGGCCGCCGCCGAGGCGCCGGCAAGGCCGGTGCCGACCACGAGAATGGTCGAGCGGGGGCGGTTCTTGGGGCTGACGAGCCGCGCCCCGGACCGCCGCCGCGCCCATTTTTCCGCGACATCGCCCTCGGGGATACGGGCATCCGGGCAGCCGGGCGTGCCCCTCAGTTCCGAGCCATCCATCATCTTGCCTCCGCGTCAGTTTCGATCGCGGTCCGATCAAAGATCGGAACCCCGAGATGGGCATCGGCCAGAACCGCCACCGGGATCACCGCGAGGCCCAGAAACACGGCCAGACCGTAGACCCGCGCCACCCGCGCGAGCCGCGGCGCCCAGGCCGAATTGCGCCAGCCGACGCTGTGAAAGATGCTCGCCACCCCGTGCGACAGGTGCGCCGCGAGGATCGCCACCGCGCCGACATAGAGCGCCGATGTCAGCGGGTCGCTGAAACCGGAATACATCATGGCGTAGACATTGGTGACGGTCTCGCCGGGCAGATCCCCGGTCCCGTCGAGCGTCCAGAGCGGCAGGTCGGAGAAATCGGTCAGCGATTGCGTGGTGAAATGCAGGATGTGCCAGATCAGGAACAGGAGAATCGCTGTCCCCC
>JBHEPH010000200.1:0-613 GCA_046260395.1 Gemmatimonadales bacterium | reverse complement strand
CGCGCCAGCAGGTGGCCCACCAGCGGACTGCTGAGCACCAGGAACACGATGACCAGCAGCAGCTTCACCGAGACCAACTGGGCTCCCAGGTAGGTGGCCACGCCGAGCAGGATCATCGGGGCGCCGAGGGTGTCCATGATGCCGGTCACGTGCAGGCGACAGAAGACGTCGGGCAGGCGCACGAAGCCGATCGCAGCAACCGTCACGAAGAAGAGCCCCGTCCCCACCATCAGGGCGGCCAGAATCTCCTGAGCGTTCACCGCTGCTCCTCGGGCGACTTGTGCCGGACGTAGCGCGCCAGCAGGAGGGTGGTGAAGAGATTGAGCAGGAACAACGACAGGGCCAGGTCCACGAACATCGCTTCACGCTGGTAGATCATCCCGATGAGCACCAGCAGGACCGGCACCAGCGTGCCCAGGCCACTGAGCGCCTGGACCCGGTCGAACACCGTCGGCCCGACCAGGGCGCGCCCAAGGAACGGCACCATGAGCAGGACCACGATCAGCGCCGCGATATTGAAGACCCCGCTCATCCTCCCTCCTGCCCGAATACCCGTGCCACTCGGCCGGCCATCACTCCGGTGGTCACGTCCGCCGCCGAGAGAGGGTCAAGC
>JBHEPH010000020.1:38929-41675 GCA_046260395.1 Gemmatimonadales bacterium | reverse complement strand
ACATGGATCTTCCACGCAGACTCAAGGGAACCACAAATGGTTGACATGCTCGCGCTGTTCCAGGTTGCCGTCCCGGAGGCGGTCCAGGTCGCGAAGAACACGAACGCCCTGCTTGGCGCCGGTATCGGCATCGGGCTGGCCATCCTGGGTGCCGGCATCGGCCTGGGCCGCATCGGTGGCCAGGCCGCCGAGGCGATCGCCCGGCAGCCGGAAGCGGCTGGCGAGATCCGGGGCGCGGCGCTGCTGATCGCGGTGCTCCTCGAGGGCGCCACGATCATCGCGCTGGTCTTCGCCCTGCTCTTCAAGCTGATCGCGTAAGCGGTGGGTGCGATGATCCTGCCGGTGCTGGCGCTGCTGCGGGCGGGTGAGGGCGGTCCCACCTCGCCGTTCGAGGTGAATCTGGGTCTGGCGGTCTGGACCTGGATCGTCTTCCTCCCGCTGATGTGGCTGCTGTACAAGTTTGCCTATCCGGCGATCCTGAGCGCCACGGAGGCGCGGGAGAAGCGGATCGCCGAGCAGCTGGGCGAGGCCGAACGGCTCAATGCCGAGGCGAGGACGTTGCTCGCCGAGCAGCAGAAGCATGCCGCCGAGTCGCGCAGCACGGCCCAGGCAATGCTGGCCGAGGCACGAGAGGTGGCGGAGAAGGAACGCGCCGCCACGGTCGAGAAGACCGCGAAGGAGCAGGACGTGCTGGTGGATCGCGCCCGCCGTGAGATCGCCGCCGAGCGGGACAAGGCGATCCTGGCGTTGCGGCAGGAGGCGGTGGACGTCTCGCTGGCGGCCGCGTCGAAGTTGATCGGCCAGCGGTTGGACGGTGCCGCCGATCGCAAGCTGGTGGAGGAGTACCTCGCCACCCTTTCGAGGGACGGGTGAGGGCGGAGTCGGTGGCCGCCAACTACGCCGAGGCGTTGTTCAGCCTGGGCGAGGGCAGCGAGCAGACCGAGCGCTACGCGGGGCTGATCCAGGCCATCGCGGACGCGGTGCAGAGTCTGCCGCAGGCCCGGGCGGTACTGATGTCGCCCAAGGTGACCAAGGCCACCAAGTCGGCGATCCTCGCGCAGACGCTGAGCGGCGCCCCGCAGGAGTTCGTGCTGTTCCTGCAGGCGGTGGTCAAGCGGGGGCGGCAGGGGTTGTTCAGCGAGATCTCGACGGCGTACCGGGACCTGCTGGACGAGAAATCCGGTCGGGTACGGGCCACGGTCATGCTGGCGCACGAGGCCGACGCTGACCTCCGCCGCCAGCTGGAACAGGCGCTGACCGATGTAGTTGGCAAGGAAGTCCTGGCCGAGTATGTGGTGGATGCCGATTTGCTGGGCGGCGTCATCGTGAAGATCAACGACCGGGTGTTCGACGGCTCGGTGCGCCGCCGGATGACGCGATTGCGGCGGCAGTTGCTGGCGCGGTAACTGTTGGGGGCGCCCATCTGTGCGCCCCCCTCGGATTCGAGCGCTCCAATCATGCGCCCACCCCCTGCGGGGTGGGCGCTTTGGTTTGTGGGGCGGGGATCGGCGCCCGCGGCGCACCCGGCGGGTGCACCGCCCGAGAGGGCCACGTGGATTGGGGTGTCAGGGGGGTGGTGGCTTCCCCAACTGGGTGGGGTTGGGGGCACATCTTAGAATCTGGCATCGACGCCCGGCGGCGCACCCCGCGGGTGCACCGCGCCAGAAGGCCACGTGGATTGGGGTGTTGTGCGGAGCCCGGTAATCCCAACTGTTCCAGCCTCGCCGGCATCGGCGCCCGCGGCGCACCCGGCGGGTGCACCGCCCCAGGAGGCTGCGTGGATTGGGGTGCAGTGCGAAGCCCGGTAACCCCAACTGTTTCGAACTCCCGGGCTTCGGCGCTGTCATCGCGGACGCTCAGGCATGAGATGATCCGAGGGTTCGTCCCGATCCACGTGGCCTTCTCGGGCGGTGCACCCGCCGGGTGCGCCTGGTCAATGATCCACGCGCAGACCAACCTGAGCGCCGGCGCAGCCGGCGCCTTCATATCCCCATGCAGCCCCGTTCACTCCCCCCGGTCCCCGCGGGCATCAAGTCCATACGATGCCACGATGCTGGTCAGCTCCTCGGTGAACGCGACCCGGGAGTGGTGCGGCTCCTGGTTCCGGATATAGCGGAGGAGAGCGTGGGGATGGCGCGGATCAACGGAAAAGGCGGCGTAGCCGTGCTGCCAGGCAAAGTGCGGGAGGTGGAGTTCGGTCCGCAGCCATCGGGTAGAGCGGGACTTGACCAGGTTGATCAACTGCCCGATCGCCATGTAGGAGGGCAGCTCAGTGTAGATGTGGACATGATCCAGCCATCCACCAATGGCTTGGACCTGGCCGCGCTGCCCCGTGATTGTGGCGGCCATATAGGGAAAGAGCCGCGCCCGCACCTCGTGACTCAGCAGTGGCCGCCGGTACTTGGTGGACCAGATCAGGTGCAGATGTAACCGGAGATAGTTGCCCATCGCTGCGCTCCAGTGCCGGAGCGGATCAAGATGGGATCGCACCTCTTTGGCGTGGTAACCATTCCGATGCAGCGAGGATCCGAAAAGTGCGAGGGGGCCAGCCTCAGCCCCCGCGGTGCACCCCGTGGGTGCACCGCCTCAGGGGGCTGCGTGGATTGGAGTGCCGCGCGGAGCCCGGCTATCCCAACTGTCTCGAACTCGCGGGCATCAGGCCAGTCGTCGCAAAAGCTTGGGCATGCGATGATCGGAGTGTGTGTCCTCCATCCACGTGGCTTCCCATGGCGGCGCACCCACGGGG
>JBHEPH010000020.1:2461-38901 GCA_046260395.1 Gemmatimonadales bacterium | reverse complement strand
CCCCCCGCCCACCCCGAGCGCCGGCGCAGCCGGCGCACTCCACGCCCCGGCGCGACGTTATCTTTCCCGGACACCAACGCCGCCTGCCCCGGCTGCGTAGCAGGTGGATGGGCCGCACGAGCCCAGCTCCATTGCCGCGAACACCGTCCCCCGCCACGAGGACCCCCGATGCGACCCCTGGCTCCGCTCCGCATTCTGGCGATTGCCCTTTTGTTGCTGTTCCCGCTCACGGCTTACCGCTCACCGCTCACTGCCCAGGGACGCGCCTTCCAGCCCGCCGACTGGCACAAGGTTGCCACCGTCGGCAGCCCGGCTCTCTCGCCGGATGGCAGCCGGGTGGCCTTTACCGTGACCACCGTGGTCGAAGCCGAAAACAAGCGCCATACTGAGGTCTGGCTGGTCCCCACCGCCGGTGGGGACCCTGTCCGGATGACCGCACCCGGCTTTTCCAGTACCAACCCCCGCTGGAGCCACGACGGCTCGCTGTTGATCTTCAACTCGACTCGGCCCGGTGGCCAGGGCCCCTGGGCGATCCGGATGGACCAACCCGGCGAGGCATTCTCGTACCGCCCGCCCCAAACGGGTTCCCGCACCGCCGATAACCGCACCGTTGTCTGGACCGAGGGCGGCACCGGCGGTGGCGGCTTTGGCGGTGGCGGCCAGGGTCAGCCCGAGGCCCAGCAGCCCGAAGAGCCCGGTGCGCAGGATCCGTACGCCAAGATGCAGCCGACGGCCCGGCCGCCCTTCGACGCGATCACCTCCCCGGTGGATCCCGCCCGGTTCGATGGGCGGCACATTACTCACACCCGCTTCAAGGCCAACAACCAGGGCTTTCTGCCGGGGTCCCGCCAGGCACCGGCGATCCGCCCCGCCAAGCTGATGGTCCAGACCGAGGGAAGCGACAAGCGCGAGCTGGTGGCCGAATTGTGGTCGCCGCGGAACGTGAGCATCTCGCCCGACGGCCGTTGGGTCGCGTTCATCGCCGACGCCAGCCTCCGCTCCGACTCCCTGGTGCAGGCCATCGCCGACTCCGTGGCCTTGCTGCCGTATGACGCGGCGCGCGACGAGGCGCCCCGCAACGATGCCGACATCTACATCATGCCCGCCGCCGGCGGCACGCCGCGCAAGCTGATCGAGATGATGGGCACCGAGAACAACCTGACCTGGTCCCCGGACGGCCGCCAGCTCGCCTTCGTGAACCGGACCACGCGCACCAGCAATGCCCGGCTGTACGTCATCCCCGCCACCGGCGGTGAGGCCGTGAACCTGGTCGGTGACTGGCAGTATGAGCCGGGTGGTGTGGAATGGCTCCCCAACGGCACCATTGCGATGGAAACCGAGATCGGCGGCCGCTCGGGCCTCTTCCACATCAACCCCCGCACCCGCCAGATGCGTGAGGTGCTCGGCGGGCGCCGCCGGATGAGTGGCTGGAGCTGGAACCAGCGCGGGACACAGGTGGCCTTTGTGGCCACCAGTGTCACCCGTCCCACCGAGCTGTACATCGCCAACGCCGATGGCACCGGCGAGCGCCAGCTGACTCGCTTCAACGACGCGCTCAATCAGCAGGTGGCGTGGGCGGACGCCGAGGTCTTTACCTACGAGTCGGTGGGTGGTGTGGAGATCGAGGGCTGGCTGATGAAGCCCCACGGCTACGAGGCCGGCAAGAAATACCCGCTTGTTCTCTACATCCACGGCGGCCCCCACTCGGCCTATGGCGAGAACTGGTTCGACGAGTTCCAGAACATTGCCGGCGCCGGGATGTTCGTGCTCTACACCAACCCCCGCGGCTCGAGTGGCTACGGCGCCGACTTTACCTTCTCGACCCGCGGCCGCTGGTTCGCCGAGGACTACGAGGACCTGATGAAGGCGGTGGACATCGCCATCCAGCGGCCGGATGTGGACTCGACGCGCCTGGGTGTCACCGGCGGCTCCTACGGAGGCGTCATGGCCGCCTGGGCGACCGCCAAGACCAATCGCTTCAAGGCCGCTCAGGCCGACCGGATGATCAGCAACTGGTGGTCGTGGTACGGCACGTCCGACGCGCAGGGGCTCACCGAGTTCGAGTTCTACGGCACCCCGTGGGACAACCCGGTGATGTACGACACCCTCTCACCGATCCGCTACCTGCGCAACGTGAAGACACCGACGCTCATCGTACAGTCGGAGGAGGATCACCGCACGCCGATGACCGACGCCGAGCAGTGGTTCCTGGGACTCAGGAAGCATGGTGTGCCGGCGGAGTTCGTGCGGTACCCGCGCTCCACGCACGACTTGAGCCGCACCGGCGAGCCCTGGCTGCTGGTGGACCGCTTGGGGCGCCTGCGGCAGTGGTTCGCGCACTGGCTGCAGCCGGCCAGTGCCGCCACAGCCTCCGACGGCCGCCCATGAACGGGGTCGGGTGGTGAAGGGATTCGACGTCGTCCCCGGAGGGCCCGGCGATCGCCGGGCCTTCTTCCGCGACAGCCTGGGTCGCTGGGTGGAGGGGATGATGGAGTCGGCGGAGGAGCGGGTGGTGAAGAAACGTTACCTGCGCCCGCCCGGTGCCCTCACCGAGGTGGCCTTCCTGGCCGCCTGCACCCGCTGCGGCGAGTGCCTGCCGGTCTGCCCGCCGGCCGCCATCCAGAAGGTGCCGGCTTCCGGCGGCCTCGCCGCGGGCACGCCGTTCCTGGATCCGTCGGTGCAGGGCTGCATCGTGTGCGAGGAGATGCCATGCGTTGCGGCATGTCCGACGGAGGCGCTCACCCTTCCCCCTGAGGGCTGGCGGGGCTACCGTATGGGGCACCTGGAGCTCTCGCCCGAGCGCTGCGTCACCTTTTCGGGCACGACGTGCCGCGCCTGTGCCGATGCCTGTCCGGTGGGCGAGACGGCGCTGGCGATGGACGAGGCGGGGCATCCGGTGCTCAAGCGGGAAGGCTGCGTGGGGTGCGGGGTCTGTGTCCGCGCCTGCATCACCTATCCCTCCTCCTACCGACTTCGTCCCCTGGAGCGATGATGCCTGATGCCCCGTACCGGGTCGAGAAACCCTGGGGATACGAATTGATCTGGGCCCGCACCGACCGCTACGTCGGCAAGATCCTGCATGTCACCGCGGGTCACGTGCTCTCCTGCCAGTATCACAACCTGAAGGACGAGACGATGCACGTCCTCTCCGGTGAGCTGATCCTCCGCACCTGGGCCTCCGAAGGGGCGCCGGTGGACGAGCGCCCCTTCCGGGCCGGCGAGTCGGTCCACATTCCACCCCTCCTCATTCACCAGATCGAGGCCGTGGTGGACAGCGACGTCCTCGAGGCTTCCACCCCCGAACTCGACGACCTGGTTCGCCTCAACGACCGGTACGGAAGGAGCTGATACCATGCAGGTGATCATTCCGCTGGCGGGGAAGGGCACCCGCCTGCGCCCGCACACCCATCTCGTTCCCAAGCCGATGCTCAAGGTGGCCGGCCGGCCGGTGATGGACTGGGTCATGGATCGCCTGGCCGCCGTCGAGGTCTCCGAGTTGATCTTCATCACCGGGCACCTCAAGGAGCAGGTCGAAGCCTACGCCACCGATCGGTACGGGTATCCCTGCCGCTACATCGAGCAGGTGGTGCAGGATGGCACCGCCGGCGCGGTGAACCTGGCTCGGCCGCACGTGCGCGGTCCCGTCCTGATCATCTTCGTGGACACCGTTTTCGAGGCCGACCTCTCGATCATCCCCCGCATCAACGCCGACGGGATCATCTGGGCCAAGGAGGTGGAGGACTACCAGCGCTTCGGCGTGGTGGTGACCGACCGCGAGGGGTACATGACCCGGATCGTCGAGAAGCCGAAGGAGCCCATCTCGAAGCTTGCCAATATCGGCCTCTATTACATCAAGGATGTCAACGCGCTCTGGCGCGGCATTGACGAAGTGCTGGCTCGTCCCAAGAACCAGGGCGAATATTTCCTGACCGACGCCTTCCAGCACATGATCGAGCACGACCGCAAGATCTTCACCGCCGAAGTGGGCGGCTGGTACGACTGCGGCAAGCTGGAGACGCTGCTGGAGAGCAATGAGATCCTGCTGGCCAAGGGCGCCGCGCGCCATCCGGACCTGCCGGGGGTCACCCTGCACGAGCCGGTCTTCATCGAGGACGGCGTGACCATCGAGGCGAGTACGATCGGCCCCAATGTCTCCATCGAGCGCGGCACGGTGATCCGGAACAGCACCGTTGCCCACAGCATCATCGGGGCCGACTGTGACCTGACCGGCGTGTCGCTGACCCACTCGATGCTTGGTCGCCGGGTCCGGCTGGACGGCTTCGCGGGCCGCGCCAGCGTCGGCGACGACGGCGAACTGCTCGCCTAGCCCGCCGCTCCCTCCATCCGCACGGTGGCGCCATGCCGATCACCGACGATCTCTGCCGCTCCTGGCTGGACCTCGCCTGGCATTTTGACCCCGTTGCCGGATCCGCGGCGGGTGTGGCCGCGGCGGACCTCCGGCTCGGCCGGTTCGACCGCGACACGGTCCGCGAGCATGTCGCGGCCGGCCGGGCGATTGCCGGCGCCCTCGAGGAACTGCCGATCGAGGAGGTGAGCGACGAGATTGACCGCACCGCCCTCCTGGGCGAGATCCGCGCGACCCTGGCCCGCTTCGAGGACGACCAGCCCCACCATCGCAGCCCGATTTTCTGGCTCGACCACCTGGCCCGCGCCCTCGCCACCGTCCAGCGCGATCCTGACCCCGTCGAGGGAGCCCGTGCCATGGTGGCGCGGCTCCGGGACGTGCCGGACTTCCTGTCGACCGCGCGGGAAACCATCCGCAAGCCCCCCGTGGTCCTGGCCGACGCCGGTGTGGCGATGGTGCCCGGGCTGGTGGCACTCGTCCACCTACTGGTGGAACAGTATGAACCGTTGCTGGAGGGCGAGCCGGGGGAACTCCCCGCCCTCGCCACGGAGGCGGAGTCGGCGCTGACACGCCTGCGGCTGGCGCTCGTCAACGAACTCGGGCCGGACGAGGAAGCCCACGCGGTGGCAATCGGTGAGGACCGCTATGCCTGGATCCTGCACCACCGGTACATGCTGCGCCAGTCGCCCGGCGAGGTGTGGCGATGGGGCCAAGCCCTGGCAGATGAGACGGAGCAGGAGATCGAGGCGCTTTCGGCGGAGATCGACCCCGGGCGGAACTGGCGCGACGTGTTCGAGATGGTGCGTGACGAGGGCCTGGTGACCGGTGACCTCCGCGCCGCGGCGGTGACCGCGCTGGCCCAGGCGCGAGAGCAGGTCCGCCGCATCGGCCTGCTGGAGGAGCGCCCTGGCGAGATCACGGTCCATGAGGCCCCCGCGGTGCTGGGGCTGCTGGTGCCGTTCGTGAGCTACGAGCCACCCGCCGGCGACCGTACCGGCCACCTGTTGTTGGCGGCGCCCACGCCGCCCGCCGATCACACCACGGCGGCCTGGGGCCGAGGTGAGCTGGACCACCATCGGCTCGCCGTGTTGGCCGCGCACGATGGCTGGCCGGGGCGGCATGCCCAGGCGCTGGCGGCGTTGGCGGCGTCTTCCGAGGTCCGCCGGCAGGTGAGTTGCCCGATCGCGGTGGCGGGGTGGGGGTGCTACGCGGAGGAACTGATGCTGGAGGCGGGCGGCTTCGCAGCGGTGGAAGACCGCTTGGAGCAACGGGTGCTGCTGCTGCTACGGGCCATGCGGATGGTGATTGACGTCGGCATTCACACCCGTCAGCTGACCCCCGCGGCCGCCTTGGAACTGCTGATGGACCGGGTGCCCCTGGACCGGCATGCCGCCCTGGCCGAGGTGCGGCGTGCCTGCGCGGACCCTGGTGTGGCGGCGGGATACGCCCTGGGGCGCAGGAACCTGCTCGACCTCCGTGCGGCGTGGCGCGTCCAGGCTGGGGCATCGGCACCGCTGCGGGACTTTCACGAGGCCCTGCTGGGGTTCGGCCGGGTGCCGGCGTCGCTGGTGCAGTGGGGCATGGGCGTCGAGTAGGGGCGCTGCTCGCAGGGCACCATTTGCCCGTCCGTCCGCCCGTCCGCCCATCCGCCTGTCCGCCAGTCCGCCTGTCTTGCCGTCCCGCCCCACGACCCGTACCTTCTTCCTCCTGATGCGAGCTTCCTCATTCGGCCAATCGTCCGGGTCCCCCGGCGACGAATCGGGCACGGCGGCTGCGGTGGCGGAGCGCCCGGAACCCAAGGCCATCCCGGCCTCCGGCTTCCGGGGCAGAACCGTCATTGTGACTGGCGGGGCCACCGGGCTGGGCCGTGCCACGGCGCTCGAGTTTGGCCGGCTGGGCTGCAACGTGGCCTTCTGCTTCGTGACCGTGCCTGGGCGCGACATCCGGGAGATGGCACTGCTGACCGAGACCACCATCGGTGCGATGGGGGTCGGGGTGCAGGCCAGCGTCTGTGACGTGCGCGATCGTGGCGCTGTCGGTCGCTTTGTGGGCACGGTGCGCGAGCGGTTCGGGGGCGTCCACTACCTGGTCAACAACGCCGGGATTGCCCATGACGGTGCTCTCTGGCGCCTGCCGACCGACGCCTGGCAGGAGGTCATCGCCACCAACCTGACCGGCGCGTTCAACATGACCCAGGCGGCGGCCGCGGTTTTCCGGGAGCAACGGGAGGGGAAGGTCGTCAACATCAGCTCCCACCTGGCGGGGCGTCCCGGCTTCGGCGTCGCCTCCTACGCCGCCAGCAAGGCGGGGCTTGAGGGCCTGACGCGTGCGTCCGCCATCGAACTCGGCCCCTCCAACGTGAATGTCAACGCGGTCGCCCCCGGGTTCATCCGCACCGAACGGCTCGAAATGCTGCCGCAGGACGTGGTGGACCGGGCCAAGAAGCGCTCCGTCCTGGGCCGGCTGGCCGACCCCGAGGACATTGCCAAGGTGGTGGCCTTCCTGTGCTCCGACGAGGCACGGCACATCACCGGGCAGGTCCTGGTGGTGGACGGGGGCCTGTCGCTGGAATAGTCCCATTTCGTGCGGTTTCCGGGCGGGGACGCAATTGGAATCCCCCCCCGCTCCGGTTAGTTTTCGTGGGCCGATGCCCACACCTTCCGCCCGTCTCCGCCTCCCGATCTCCGCCCTGATCCTGGCGCTGGCCGCCTGTGGGGGCCGGACGCCGCCGCCCGATGAGGTGCGCGCCGAGCCATTGATGACCGCGGCCCTGGCCGGGGCGTCGGTCATCGTCCTCCCGATCACGATGGTCGTCGTGGAGCCGGGCCTGCCCCCTTCCGCCGGCCTGGCCAACGGGGCGGCGCTGGTGGCATGGGCCGATTCCCTCGTGGTCGAGGCGCTGGCGGTGCGCGCCCCCGAGGTGCGCTGGGTCCTGCCGGCGGAATTGCGCCGGGTGGCGCGGCGGGCACCTGGGGTGGCTGCCAACCCCGACCAGATGGGGCAGGCCATCCTTCGACAGCCCTCGCTGAACAACGTGCCCGATCCGCTCCGCAGCCACCTGCGCACCTTGATGGCCCTGGCCGGAGGTGGCCGACACGCCTTCGTGCCCGCGGCGGTCCTCCTGGAGTCCGACCTCTCCGGTGGCGTCCGCGCCCGGATCATCGCCGTCCTGGCTGATGGTCGCAGCGGCGCCATTCTCTGGCGCACCGAGGCACGGGGTCAGGGCCCGGACATTTCCGTCGCCCTCGGCCGTGCACTGGCCACCATCTTCCCCATCCTGCAGCCCTGACCAAACCCATGACTCACGCGGTCACCCTGATTCCCGGCGACGGGATCGGCCCAGAAATCACCGAACAGACCGTCAAGGTCCTCGAAGCAACCGGCATCGCCTTCGAGTGGGATACCCAGAGTGCCGGCATGGCAGCCGTGGACGCCTGGGGCACCCCGATGCCGGAGGACACGCTGGCCAGCATCCGCGAGCGGCACCTGGCGCTCAAGGGCCCGCTCACCACGCCTGTCGGTACCGGTTTTCGCTCGGTGAACGTGGCGCTGCGCCGCGAGTTCGAGCTGTACGCCAACCTGCGTCCCGCCCGCACCATCGTGCCCGGCGGCCGGTTCAGCGGGGTGGACCTTATCATCGTCCGCGAAAACGTCGAGGGCCTCTACAGCGGGGTGGAGCACTTCGTCCCCGTGGCGGGCGATCCCCGCGCGGTGGCCGAGTCGATGGCGATCGTCACCCGGCATGGCTGCGAGCGGATCATCCGGTTTGCGTTCGACTATGCCGTGGCCCGCGGCCGCAAGCGGGTCACCGTGGTGCACAAGGCCAACATCCTCAAGATGGTCGGTGGCCTCTTCCTCGAGGTGGCCCGCGACGTGGCGAAGGACTTCGAGGGCCGGGTCGAGTGGAACGACCTGATCGTGGACAACGCGGCGATGCAGATGGTGATCCGGCCGGAGCAGTTCGACATCATCGTCACCACCAACATGTTCGGCGACATCCTCAGCGACCTGGCCTCCGGCCTGATCGGCGGGCTGGGCCTGGCCCCGGGCGGGAATATCGGCACCGGCGCCGCAATCTTCGAGGCGGTCCATGGCAGCGCGCCGGACATCGCGGGGCAGGGGATCGCCAACCCGGGTGCGCTGATGCTGGCCGGGGCCATGATGCTGGACCATCTCGGCCGCCGGGATGCTGGAGACCGGGTGCGTGCCGCCGTCGAGGCCACCATCGTGGACGACGGCATCCGCACCCGCGACCTGGGCGGCACGGCCACCACTGCCGAATTCGGCGATGCTGTCACGAAGCGGGTGGGGTAGCGGCCCGCTCGGGATACCCCTGCCGGAAGTCCCCTGCGTCCGCTGCGAGGAGCGGGTGGCGGGACTCGGCTGGGGGGAGCTCTGCGGCGACTGCACCGCGGAGCGGCGGCGGCGTGCAAGTTTCTGGTCGCAGCGCATCTCCCTCCCTGCAGCGGCGCTCATGGCGGTCTGGGTTTTCTGGCGCCTGCCAGCCGATCCGACCAGCAGGGTGTACGGTGGCATCGCGATCCTGGCCGTCTACGTGATCGTACGGCGGATCGTCCACCATGTGGCCATGCAGGTCCTGCCCCGATAGGAACCGGCGGGTTCCCGGTTCCCTGACCCTGGGAGTGCACGATGCAGACTCGTACCCTGATGTCCGGCCTGCTTGTCGCCGCCGGCCTCATCGCCGCGGCCGCTGACGTTTCAGCCCAAACCAGCCTCACCATTTACAACGATGGCCGCATCCTGGCGCGCCGGACCCTTCCTGTCACGGTCCCGCAGGGCACCAGCCAGCATCGGCTGGCGCTTGGCACGCTCGAGCCGGGGACGGTCTTCACGCTGGACCAGGCGATCACCATCCTCGGCAGCCAGTTCGACGCGGCGGTGGATGACCAGAACACCATGCGGCGGGCGGTGGGCCGCCGGATCCTGTTCCGCCACCCGACCTCGGGCGACACGACGCGCGTGACGGTACTCGGCGTGGACCCGGAGCGCTTTCAGTTCCCCGACGGCAGCGTGGGTTTTGCGCGGCCCGGTCAGCCGCTCTATCCGGCGGACCTGGTGCTCATTGACCCCACCCTGACCCTCTCCATTCGCAGCAGCGCCGCCCGCTCCTCGCTCGGTCTGGGCTGGTTTACCGGCGGCGGTGGGTGGCAGGCCCACTATGCCGTGACCCTTGACGGGGCCAGCGCGCGGGTGGCCGGGCACGCCGCGATCAATGCTGGTCCGCTCTCCCTCGATTCGGTCGAGGTGCAGGTGTTGGCGGGTTCGGTGGGGCGGGCGAGCCAGCCGATGATGCGCCAGCTTGCCAGTCGCGGTGAAGTGATGGCAATGGCCGCCGAGATGGACGTCGCACAGAGCGAACAGGTGGGCGAGGCATACCTCTACACCATCCCGGGCCGCCTGACCCTGCGCCCGGGTGTCGTCACCACCGTGGCGCTGTTCGAGCCGGCGACCGCGCCGGTGGAGCGCAACTATGTCGTGCACTCCGGCCTGCCTTTTCGGGGTGCCATTGGTCAGTATGGCGACATGGGGGAGACGCCGGTGGCCGTGAGCTACACGCTCAAGCGGCCGGTGCGGACGCCGTTTGGGGACCTGGCCGTGCCTGGTGGCGTGGTGCGGCTGTACCAGCGGGACGAGGCGGGCCGCGCGCAACTGATCGGCGAAGGCGCGGTCCGGCACACTGCGCCGGGGCAGGATCTCCGGGTGGACGCGGGGAGCGCCTTCGACCTGACCGCCCGGCGGGTGCAGACCACCTACACCACGCGCCGCGACTCGCTGCGCACCATCATGCTGGCGGACTATGAGGTGACCATCGCCAACGCCAAGGACAGCACCGTGACGGTGGACGTGCTGGAGGAGCGTGCCGGCGAATGGCGGGTGATCCAGAGCTCCGTGACGGCGGAGCGGATCTCGTCCACCCGGACGCGATTCCGGGTGCGCGTCCCGCCCCAGGGCCAGGTGGTGGTGACCTACCGGATCGAGGCCCGGTGGTAGGCACCGTCCGGCTGGTGCACCTGAGCGACATCCATTTCGGGATCCATTGCGATCTCGCCCAGGTGCGCGCGCTGGAGCGCTTCGTCGCCGAGCAGGCACCCACCGCCACGGTGCTCGCGGGGGACCTGACCCAGCGCGGCCGGCACGGCGAGTTCCAGCGCGCCCTCGTGTTCGTCGAGACGCTGCAGCGGACCGCGCCGGTGCTGGTCATTCCCGGCAACCACGATGTGGAGTGGTGGAAGAGCCTGTTCCACCTGTTTGGCACCCGGGTGCTCTACCGGAAGTATCGGCAGTACTTCGGTGAGGACCTGACGCCGTCACTCGAGGTGCCGGGGGCCATCCTGGCCGGGGCGCTGAGCGCCTACGGCATCGCGCCGGGCTCGATGACCTGGAACCTCAATGACATGGCCGTGAAGGGGCACCTGCCGGCCCGCGAGACAGACCGCCTCGCGGCGCGGTTTGCGGCGGCCGATCCGGCGCTGGTGCGCGTGGCGGTGCTGCACCACAACGTCCTCCGGGGGAAGATTTCCCGGCGGATGGGGCTGGCGCACTGGCAGTCGGCCCAGCGGCGGCTGGGCGCCACGGGTGCCGATCTGGTGCTCTGCGGGCATGATCACCAGGAATCGGCCGGCCAGTTGGAGAGCGGTGCGGTGGTGGTCTCCTCCAGCACTCACAGCAACCGCACCCGCGGCGGGCACCCCAGCGTCTTCAACCTGATCGAGGTGGACGCGACCCAGGTGGTGGTCCGCCAGCAGCGCTGGGACGCCGGATCCGGCGCCTCCCATCCCGCCGAAGCGCACCGCTTTTCGCGGCTGCCAAGGGCGTCCCGACCGGGCTAGATTTCGGGGTTCCCGGTCGTGCAGGTTCGGTTCCCATTCGGGGGTTTTCCATGGCAGTCGGCGTCCGCAGCGCCCAGTTCACCGGTGTCGATTTCTACAACGTCGACTCGCTCCTGAGCGAGGAGGAGCGGGCGGTTCGCGACTCGGTGCGCGCGTGGGTGGATGAGCACCTGATGCCGATCATCGGGGAGTGCTACGTCGAGGGCCGCTTCCCGAAGGAACTGATCCCCTCCATGGCGGAGCTGGGCGTCTTCGGTGCCAACCTCCCCGAGGAGTACGGCTGCGCCGGGCTGAACAACGTCTCCTACGGGCTCATCATGCAGGAACTGGAGCGCGGGGACAGCGGGATCCGCTCCTTTGCCTCCGTGCAGGGCGCCCTGGTGATGTACCCGATCTACGCCTTCGGCTCCGAGGAACAAAAGCAGGAATGGCTCCCGCGCCTGGCTTCGGGCGCTGACATCGGTTGCTTCGGCCTGACCGAACCCGACTACGGCTCCAACCCCGGCGGCATGATCACCACCGCCCGCGAAACCGCCGACGGTTGGGTGTTGAACGGCACCAAGATGTGGATCACCAACGGCAGCCAGGCCACCGTCGCCATCGTCTGGGCCAAGACCGGCGACCTGGACAACGCCAAATCGATCCGCGGCTTCATCGTCCCCACGAACACCCCGGGCTTTGCCGGCAAGGACCAGAAAGGCAAGCTCTCGCTGCGCGCGTCGGACACCAGCGAGCTGCACATGCAGGATGTCCACCTGCCCAAGGACGCCATCCTCCCCAAATCCGGCGGGCTGAAGAGCCCGCTGATGTGCCTGACCCAGGCCCGCTACGGGATCAGCTGGGGCGGCATCGGCGCCGCGATGGCCTGCTACGACGAGGCGCTGCGCTACGCCACCAGCCGGGTGATGTTCGACCGGCCGATCGCCCAGACCCAGATCCAGCAGGTGCGCCTGGCCGACATGCTCACCGAGATCACCAAGGCACAGCTGCTCACCCTGCAGCTCGGCCGCCTCAAGGACGCCGGCACGATGACGCCGTCGCAGGTGTCGCTGGCCAAGCGCAACAACATCAACATGGCCTGCGAGTGCGCCCGCGAGGCGCGGCGCCTGCTGGGCGCCAACGGCATCCTGGCCGAGTATCACTCGATGCGCCACATGGCCAACCTCGAGTCGGTCTACACGTACGAGGGCACCCACGACATGCACTCGCTCATCCTCGGGCAGGAGGTTACCGGGCTCCCGGCGTTCTAGCCTGTTCCCCATTCCCTGCTCCCTGCTCACTGCTCACTGCTCACTGCTGTTGAGGTCTCCGTGAAGATTGCCGTCTGCCTGAAGCGAGTGCCTGATACCGAGCTGCGGTTCGCCGTGGCCGGGGATGGTGCGTCGCTCGACCCCTCCGGTCTCAAGTATGAAATCAGCACCTTCGACGAGTACGCCGTCGAGGCGGCACTCCGCCTCAACGAGGCCCATGGGGGTGGCGAGGTGACCGTCATCGGCCTCGGGCCGGACGGGGTGCCCGAGATGCTGCGCAAGGCGCTGAGCATGGGCGCCGACCGCGCCGTGCACCTCAGTGCGCCGGACGCTCCCTACGACAGCCTGGCCGTGGCCACCGCGCTGGCCGCGGAGCTGAAGGATCAGGGCCATGACCTGGTGCTCTTCGGCCGCAACGCCACGGACACCGGGAGCGGTGCCGCCGGCGCGATGACCGCCGAACTGCTCGGCCTGCCCTGTGTGACGGCCGTGGCCCATTTGGAGGTCGCCGACGGCAAGGGCACCGCCCGCCGGGAGCTCGAAGGCGCCACCGAGACGGTGACCTTCCCCCTGCCCGCGGTGCTGACGATTGACGAGGGGCTTGGCCGCCCCCGGATTCCGGCCCTCAAGGGGATCATGGCGGCCAAGAGGAAGCCGATGGAGACCAGGCCGGCGGCACTCGGCACCGTCACTGTGACGGTCGCCGCCCTGCAGCCGCCGCCAACCCGCCCGCCGGGCCGGATCGTGGGCGAGGGCCCCGATGCCGTGCCGGAACTGGTCCGGTTGCTCCACGAAGAAGCGAAGGTGATCTGATGGCCGACATGTTCGTGTTCGCCGAGTCGCGGGGCGGGGCCTTGCGCAAGCCGGCACTCGAGGCGGTGACGGCCGCCCGCCAGGCCGCTGATGCCTCGGGCGGCGGCGCCGTGCACGCCCTGGTGATGGGAGCGGCTGGCATCGGGGAGGCCGGCGCCGCGGCGCTGGCGAAGCATGGCGCCGATGTCGTCCATGTGGCGGAGCACGAGGCGTTGGCGCACTACAACCCCGAATCCGCGGCCGCGACCGCAGCGGCACTGGTTGAGTCCACCGGGGCACGGGTTGCGGTGTTTTCCGCGTCGGCCCAGGGCAGGGACCTGGCGCCCCGCGTTGCGGCGCGGCTCAGCGCGGGGCTGGCGGCGGACGTGACCAGCTTCAGCGTGTCGGGTGACGCGGTCGTGGCCGAGCACCCGGTGTATACCGGCAAGTTGACGGCGACGCTCAGGGTGACGGGATCTGTGGCGGTGGTCTCCGTGCGACCGGGCGCAATCTCACCGGCGGAAACGCCCGGGGCGGGAAAGGTCGAGTCTGCCACTCCGGCAGCCGACCCGACCGCCTCTCGTGTCGTCGTGACCGACGTCAGCGCCAAGGGTGCCGCCAAGGTGGACCTCGGGGAGGCGCCGGTGGTGGTGGCGGGCGGCCGCGGCCTGCGCGAGGCGGCGAACTTCGCGCTCGTTGAGGAGCTGGCGGCAGCGATCGGGAACGCCGCCGTCGGGGCCACCCGCGCCGTCACCGACGATGGCTGGCGCGACCCCTCCGACCAGATCGGCCAGACGGGCCGCCTCGTAAACCCTGATCTGTACATCGGCGTGGGTATCTCGGGCGCCGTGCAGCACCTCGCCGGCATGCGCACCTCGCGCGTCATCGTGGCGATCAACCGCGACAAGGACGCCCCGATTTTCAAGGTGGCCGATTACGGCATCGTCGGCGACCTGTTCGAGGTGGTGCCGCGCCTGACCGAGGCGATCCGGGCCCTCAAGGCGGCGGGCTGATCCTGCCCGCCGGTCTCCCAAGGAGTTGCTGATGTCCACCATCCTGCCGATCCGTCACCAGCCTGCCCTGCCGCTCGACCGGTTGATCCGGGCCGAACCCCCGGGCGCTGAGGCGGTGGAGATGGACGTGCTCTTCATTGGCGCCGGGCCGGCGGGCCTGGCCGGTGCCATCGAGCTGGCGCGGTTGGCCAAGCAGGACGCCGAGCAGGGTGGGACCCTCGGCGAACTGAACATCGGTGTCTTGGAAAAGGCCGAGAGCCTGGGTGAGCACAATCTGTCCGGCGCCGTCGTCAATCCGCGCGCCTTTCGTGAGCTCTTTCCCGGCATGGATGATTCGGAGTTCCCCTTCCGGCAGCGCGTGGACCATGAGTCGGTGTACTTCATGACCTCCGGCAAGGCCACCCGGGTGCCGACCCCGCCCACCATGCAGAACAAGGGCAACTATTCCGCCTCGATCTGCGAAATCGTCCGCTGGCTGGGCGAGAAGGCCGAGGGGCTGGGGGTCAACATCTTCACCGGGTTTCCGGCGGACGCCCTGCTGGTGGAGGACCGGACGGTGGTCGGGGTGCGCACCACGCCAGCCGGCCTGGACCGGAGTGGTGAACCGGGCAGCGACTACACCGAGCCGACCGATCTCACCGCCCGCGTGACGGTGCTGACGGAGGGGACTCGCGGGCCGCTGGCTCAGGCGTGGAGCGAATGGCAGGGTATCACCGCCAAGAACCCGCAGATCTTCGCGCTCGGCGTAAAAGAAGTCTGGGAAACCAAGGTGCCGCTCGACCGGGTGATCCACACCCTCGGTTGGCCGGTGCCGCTGAACGAGTTTGGCGGCACCTGGATGTATCCGCAGGGCCCGAACCAGGTGTCGCTGGGCCTTGTGGTGGGGCTCGACTACAAGAACGCCAGGCTGGATGTGCACGACCTGATGCAGCGGATGAAGCTGCATCCCCTCTTCGGTGAGTATCTCAAGGGCGGCACCCTGGTGGAGTGGGGTGCCAAGACGATTCCCGAGGGTGGCTACTACTCCCTCCCGTCACGCTTCAGCGGCGACGGCCTGCTCATGGCCGGCGACTGCGTGGGCTTCGTGGACGTGCCGTCGCTCAAGGGTATCCACTATGCCATGCAGTCCGGCATCTACGCCGCCCGCGCCACCTTTGCGGCCCTGAAGCGGGGGGACACCACGGCGGCCTCGCTGGAGGAGTACGACCGCCTGGTCCGCGACAGTTATATCGTGGAGGACATGCGCCAGACCCGGAACATGCGGCTGGCGTTCAAGGATGGATTCATGACCGGGGCTGTGAAGGCCGGGCTGATGACCATCACCGGTGGCCGGTTTCCGGGGGGCCGGATCGAGATGCACCAGGACGCCGAGGCGGTGAAGACCGTCGGCACCGAGGAGCCGTTCGCGCCGGATGGTGAGCTCACGTTCAGCAAGCTGGACGCGGTGTTCAAGTCGGGGAATGCCACCCGGGATACGATCCCGAGCCACCTGATCGTGGGCAAGGATATTTCCGGGGAGGTGGCGGACTTCTACAGCCACGTGTGCCCCGCTGGCGTCTACGAGCGCGACGGCGACACGCTGCGGGTCAACCCGCCGAATTGTGTGGACTGCAAGGCCACCGACGTGCTGGGCCCGCGGTGGACACCGCGGGAGGGGGGGAGCGGCCCGAAGTACCGGGTGATGTAGTTGGGCCCCCTGCTGGGCCACCGCCTCAGGCAGCGGGGGGGATGTTGGAGATCTGGCCGATGAAGAGAATGGTGCCGCTCAGCCGCTCGCGCAGCACCAGCAGGAAGGGGCGGTCCACGCGGATGGATAGGGGTGCGGAGGTCACGCCGACCTGGACCGCCGTGGCCGCTGCCGCCGTTGTTCCGACCTCATTGACGTCGAGGAAGGTCTTCTGGAGCACGCTGGTGATCACCAGCCGGGGCGGCGGGGCGACGAGCCGGGAGAAATCGGCCGCCGCGTCCGAAAAGGCGTCCGTCATCCCCAAGTTGGCCAGGTCGGCGCGCAGGTCATGCTTATAGTCCAACCGGAACTTCGGCATCGAAAGCTCGACACTCCCCATCTCAGTCAATCCGCCTACGAGGCTCGCCCACGCCGAGGGGGTGAGTCCCGCCACGACCTGGGACACCGTCCGGCCCTCGCGGGGGACCACGAGCGTCATGGCGAATGCGCCGTTGCCGTAGAGGAGTTCCACGGCCTGGTAGTCCTGGTGTGACGGCGCCATGAACAGGTTGCCGCTGCGGTTCATCATCGGCACCGATTGGTCGCCCGCCGTGCCCCGGAAGGTGCCGGACACCGTGCGCTTCGGGTCGAACGGGTGCCGCCAGGCGCCCTTGAAATAGATCGCATTGATCAGGGTCATGACGATGTCCGGATCGAATGTATCCAGCAGCTTCGGGATCTTGCCGTTCGTCTTCGCCTTGACCCAGTCATTCACCAGCACGAGCGTGGCGGGGTCGTCGAAGTCCACACTCTGCACCTCGGCGTCGAACCAGTCCCGGCCGGCATCCAGGAACGCCGGCACAAACGGCACCCCCTCCCTGGCCCAGATCGAATTAGCCACCAGCATGTCACTGGTGTTGTCCAGCCCGGCGAGCAGATCGATCAGCCCCTTGTAGGCGGCGTTGATCTCCGCCTGCGACAGCGTGCCGAACCCCAGGACCGAGCGCATCTCGTCGTAGGTGCTACCGGACGCGCCATTCAAGGTCATGCCCAGCGCCATCGAGGCGCTCAACGGGGAGAGGAAGATCGTCTCGTTCGGGTCCTTCGCCTGGGCGGCGCGCAGCAGGTCGAAGGAGAACTGGTTGGCGGCTTGGGAAATGCCGGTTTCGGCCTGGGTCAGGGGGCGCGTCAGCTCGGTCAGGAGCGGCGGCGGCTCGCGGGAGGGGCCGGTACCGTCGGAGCAGGCGGTGACCGCGAGGGCGGCGAGCGCCAGGGCGGCCAACAGGTGGGGCCTACGCATCAGGGCCTCGAAGCTCAAAGATGGTCACAGCCAGTTCATCATCATCGGCGTTCTTGCGGTAGTCCACACTGATGGACGAGGGGGCGCCGTGCACCGGATGGTAGCTCACGTCCAGCCGGTGAGCTTTCTGGGTAATTGCCCCGGCGATCATGGCGAACAGGGCCGGGACGGTTGGCAGTGAGGCGAGGGGATCTCCCTCGATGGGCTGGTCGGTCTCGGTGAACTTGGCGCTGACCACCTCGTTGTCCACGACGGTGACCGTCACGCGCTGGCCCACATCCACCAAGCCGCAGTAGCAGTGACGCATCATCTCGAATTCATACGAGGGGTAGGCGGCGGTGTCCCACCTCAGCACCGCCTCGGCAAGCCGGTCGGTCTGGGAGGGGCCGGTCAGCGCGTCACAGCCTAGAGCGGCAAGCGCAAGGCCCGCGACGGGTACGACACGATGCCACGCCATCATGCACACACCTCCGGATCAGGTTGCACCGGACTCTGAGCAGGAGACGTGCCGGGGAGTGGCATGTGCACAAATGCTTGCCGGATAACGACGTGCGGGGAGACCAGGCGAACCACCATGTGCCGATTTGACGACACCCAGCCGGGGCAGCCGTGTCGGAGCGACACGGCTGTCAGGACACGGTCAGCGCAGCAAGTCCTCCAGCCGAACGGCGGTGTCGGTCTTTTCATCGCGATACTTGACGATGATTGGCGCGTAGAGGGCAATCCCGTGACGGCGCCCCGTTTCGGTGGTGACGGGGCGGGTGCCCGGCACCACCACGGCGCCGGCCGGGACCTCGAGCGGCTGGTCCCCCTGGCGTCGGTAGGTTCGGTCGTGTACCAAGTCATAGATGACGGTACCGCCGGTCAACAATGTACCCGGCGCCAGCACGGCACGCTCCCGGACGACGGTGCCTTCATACACCCCGCAATTGCCACCGACCAGCACGTCGTCCTCGATGATCACCGGCAGCGCGCCGGCCGGCTCCAGCACCCCGCCGATCTGGGCCGCCGCGCTCAGGTGCACCCGCTTTCCGATCTGCGCGCACGACCCCACCAGCGCGTGGGAATCCACCATCGTGCCCTCGTCCACATAGGCACCGACGTTGATGTACATCGGCGGCATGCAGACCACCCCGGGCGCCACATAGCAGCCGTCGCGGATGCTGGAACCGCCGGGGACGATGCGGACCCGGTTCGCCAAGGTGAGCGGCTGGAGCGGGTAGGTGTCCTTGTCGAAGAACGGGAGGGGAGAGTCGGGAAGCACCTGCACCATCGTACCCAGCCGAAAACCGAGGAGGATGCCGGCCTTCACCCAGGTGTTGACCTGCCAGCGGCCATCCGGGCCGCGCTCGGCGGCGCGCAGCTCGCCCCGGGTCAGGGCGGACTTGAACTCGTCGAAGGTCGCCCGCGCCGCCGCCTCCTCGCCGGCGGGGACGCCGACGGTGTAGCGTCCGATCGCCTCGCGGAGCGATCGCAGGTCCATGGTCATGTGCTGGCCACCTCCACGCCCGCTTTCTTGAGGGCGGCCACCAGGAGTGGGAGCCTCGACTCCGTCAGGGGCACGAGTGGCAGGCGCAACACGTTGCGGATCTTCCCCATGGCCGCCAGCGCCGCCTTGACTGGTGCCGGGTTGGTTTCCACGAAGTTGACCTCAAGTAGTGGCAGCAGGTGGTACAACAAGGCGGTGGACTCGCTGAACCTGCCCTCCAGTGCCCAGCCTACCATCCAGCCCATGAGCTTGGGGATCTCGTTCGATGCCACGGAAATAAGCCCGTTGGCACCGACCGCAATGAGCGATACCGCGAGGGAGTCCTCACCGCTCAGCACCAGGAAGCCATCGGGGCGGTCCTGGATGATGTGCATCGCCTGCTCCACGCTCCCGCTGGCCTCCTTGATGGCCGCGATGTTCGGGTGGGGGGTCAGGCGCAGCACCGTCTCGGGCAGCAGGTTCACCGCCGAGCGGCCGGGCACGTTGTAGAGGCAGACGGGAACGGTTGAGGCGTCCGCCACGGCCGTGAAGTGCCGGAAGAGCCCCTCCTGCGTCGGCTTGTTGTAGTAGGGGCCGGCGCTCAGGATGAAGCTCACGCCCAGCCCGCACATGCGCCGGGTCTCTTCGACGGCACGCCGTGTGTCGTTGTCGGTGGCGCCGGCCATCACCGGCACACGGCCCGCCGCCTGCTCAATCACGGTGGCCACCACCTGCACGCGCTCGTCGGGGGTCAGTGTCTGGGCCTCCCCCGTGGAACCGCAGGCCACGAGGTACGAGATGCCTTCCTCGATCTGCCAGTCCACCAGCGCCCGCAGGGCAGGGAGGTCGAGGGAGCCGTCATCCTGGAACGGCGTGACGATCGCGGTGGCGCAGCCCTGCATACTGGTCATGAATCCCTCCCGAAGAGCACGTCGTCGTAGGTGAAGACCCCTGGGCGCCCCGGCAACCACTCCGCGGCTCGCACCGCGCCCTCGGCAAAGACCCGGCGATCACGGGCGGCATGCTCAAGCTGCACGGTCTCGAAGCGGCTGTCCCAGGTCACGCGGTGTCGGCCGGGGTGATGTCCGCCGCGGATGGAGGTGACGGGGAACTCCCGGCTGGCATCGCCTCCCCGGAGCGCAATCTGCAGTGCCAGCGCGGTACCCGATGGTGCATCGCGCTTCGCGGCATGGTGTTCATCGACGAGAAAGGCGCCGAACTCCTCCCGCCCGGCAAACTCCGTGGCCACCAGCCGGGCTGCGCGCAGCAGCAGCGCCACGCCGGTGGAGAAATTCGGGGCGTGCAGGAGCGATCCTCCACGGGAGTCCACCCGGGCGGTGATGGCGGGGACCTGGTCGGCCCACCCTGTGGTGCCCGTGACGGTCGGCACGCCGAGGTCGACAAGCCGCTCCAGATTGCCCACGACTGACTCGGGCCGGGTGAACTCCACGGCCACCTCCGCACCGGCCAGCCGGTCGGCGGTGATCGCCGCACCCTGGTCATTTTCCGCGCTGGCGATGGACGTGACGATATCGTGGCCCCGGTCGCGGGCCACCTCCATCACCGCCCGGCCCATCCTTCCCGTGCCGATGATTGCGATGCGCATGGTCGATCCTTTCCTCGGGCGCGCCGGAGGCGCGCCCCTCCGTCATGGTTGTCGGGTGATCGCGGGCGCGCCTCAGGCGCGCCCCTCCGGGCCGAAAAACTCCGCATGCAGCCGCCGGACGATATCCGGGCCGTCCGATTCCCGCACGACAAAGGTGATGTTGATCGCCGAGGCGCCCTGGGAGATGATCTCGACGTTGGCGGGCTCGGTGGCGCGGAAGACGCGCGCCGCGATGCCCGGGGTGTCCCGAAGCCCGATGCCCACCACCGCCACGATGGCCCGACCCTCCGCCACCGTGAGTTCCCCGATCGCCTCGAGTTCCGGCCGGATCGTGGGCAGCCGGTCCGGATCCTCAATGGTCAACGAGACGCTGACCTCGCTGGTTGCCACCACGTCCACCACCACCTCGTGCGTCTCAAAGACGGCGAACAGCTTCCGCAGGAAGCCGAAGGTGCCCAGCATCCGCGGAGCCCGGATGCTGAGCGTCGTGATGCCCTTCTTGTAGGAAATGCTGCGGATCGGCGAATTCCCCAGCCGTTCCAACCGGGCCTCCGGGGCGATCAACGTCCCGGGATGGGTCGGTTCCCGCGAGTTCAGAATCTGGAAGGGGATGCCCTTATGCACCAGCGGCATCTGGGTGGCCGGGTGCAGCACCTTGGCGCCAAAGGTGGCCAACTCCGCGGCCTCCTCATAGCTCGCCGCGGCCAGGGTGCGCGCCGTCGGGACGATGCGGGGATCAGCCGACATCAGCCCGCTGACGTCGGTCCAGATCTCGACGCGGGCGGCGTCCAGTGCCGCGCCCAGGAGGGCCGCCGTATAGTCCGAGCCGCCGCGGCCCAGCGTCGTGGGGCGGCCGTCGGGTGCGGAGCCGATGAATCCCTGGGTGACGACCACGTGGCCGGCGTCGAGCAGCGGGAGGATGGCGGCCCGTGCCGCCTGATCCAGCGCGTCGTTCCGCGGCCGTGCGCGGCCGAACCGATCATCGGTCAGCATGAAGGTGCGGGCGTCGGCCAGCGAGGCCGTGAGGCCACTGGTGTTGAGGGCGGCGGTGACCAGGCGGGAACTCCAGAGTTCGCCGTGTCCCACCAGGTAATCCCACTGCGCGGGATCCGCCAGATCGAGGCGGCCGTCCACCAGATTGATCCGCAAGCGAGAGTGCTCGGCCCCGATCAACTCCCGGGTCTCTGCCGGACACCCGAGCTGGGCGGCGACCTCGTCGTGGCGATCCTCCAGGGTGTCCAGCCCGATTTCCACCGCGGAGACGTCCCCGATTTGTGCGGCGTGCGCCACCGCCAGCAGTCCGTCGGTCACGCCGGCCAGGGCGGAGACCACCACCAGCGGCTGCTCGTGCGCGCGTGCGGTGATCACCGCGACGAGGCGCTGAATGGCGGGCGCATCACCGACCGAGGTGCCGCCGAATTTACAGACGATCACCGCGACACTCCCAACACCAGCCCCGATGCCACCAGCAGCTCGGCGTTCTGGATGGCGGCACCCGCCGCGCCGCGCACGGTGTTGTGGCTCAGCAGCGCCAGGCGGATGTCCAGCAGCGGGCAGCGGCGGACCCGGCCCACCGTCACGGTCATGCCGCCGCCACGATCGAGGTCCAGCCGGGTTTGCGGGCGGTCGGCGCGCCGGTCCACCTCGATGGGCCGTGCGGGGGTGGAGGGAAGGGCCGCCACCGCCGGTGATGGCCGGAACCCTTCGAGTACCGCCACCACCTCCTCAAGGCTCACCCGCCGCGACAGCCCCACCGAGGCAACCTCCAGGTGGCCATCGACCGCGGGAACGCGGCTGGTGTGGGCGCTCACCACGACGCCAGCCTCCTGGCCGGCCGCGCCGAGGATCTTTCGGGTTTCGAGCTCGATCTTCTCCTCTTCGCCACCGATGTATGGAATGACGTTGCCGAGGATATCGAGCGAGGGAACGCCAGGATACCCGGCGCCGCTGACGGCCTGCATGGTGGAGACGAACACCTTTTCCACCCCGAATGCGGCGTGCAGCGGCGCCAGGGCCAGGACCAGGCCCGCCGTGGAGCAGTTGGGGTTGGCCACGATGCCACCGGCCCAGCCGCGGTTGGCCCGCTGCCGCTCGAGCAATGCCAGGTGGTCCGGGTTGATCTCGGGGATCAGCAACGGGACGTCCGGCTCCATCCGGTGACTCTTCGTGTTGGTCACCACCATCACGCCGGCCCGTGCGAACGACTGCTCGATCTGCGGCGCCAGCTCGGCCTCGACCGCCGAAAAGGCGATGACACCCGGCAGCGGGGGCGCACACGCCGCGACCGTCATGGCGGCCACCCGTTCCGGCAGCGGGGTGGGCTCCCGCCAGCGGACGACGTCGCCATACGGCCGGCCGGCGCTGCGCTCCGAGGCGGCCACCGCCGCCACCTCGAACCACGGGTGGCCCTCCAGCAGGCGGATGAACTTCTGGCCCACGGTGCCGGTGGCGCCCAGCACCGAGACGGGAATCCGGGGCGTCACGCGCTCCCCGCCGGGGGAATCGTGGCCAAAAGATCGCGGGCCAGCCTGACGTACCGGTCCACACCGTCGAGCAGGTCGGCCTTGAGGATGTGCTCGTGGTCGGTGTGCGCCACCCGAATGGTGCCCGGGCCCATCTGGTAGCCGACGCCCCATGCGCCCAGGAAGGGGAGGTCACTGCCGTAGCTGACGACGGTGGTTTCCCATCCCGCCGGGGGGGGCTCGGTGGCGCGGTAGTGAGGAATCTCCAGCGGAAAGTCAACGCGAACGCCTGGCGCCGCGCAGGCCTGAATCGCCTCGCGCAGTGCCGTCGAGGGGCCAACCGTGCGGATGAGCAACTGGGCCACGGCCGTGGGTGGGATGACGTTCGGCGCCGCCCCAGCCGTCACTGTGCCGATGTTGAGGGTGCACGGGCCAAGCAACTCGTCCACCGGCAGGGGAAGGTGGCGCAGTCGTTCCAGGGAGTCGAGGAGCGGCAGCAGGGCCGATTCCCCCTCCTCGGGGTAGCCGGAGTGTGCGGCCCGGCCCGTGGCCGTCAGCGTCACACGCAGGGCTCCCTTCTGGCCCACCACCAGCCGTCCCTCCGTGGGCTCGCCGTTGATGAGGAATCGGCCACGTGGCTCCAGGGTCACGGACGCCTGCGCGCCTTCGGAACCGTCCTCCTCGCCCACGACGAACAGCAGCCCCACCCGCCGCTCCCCCTCAGCGGCCAGCTGCTCGGCCGCCGCCACCATTGCCGCCGCCTGGCCCTTGGCATCGCAGCTGCCGCGGCCCCAGATCGTGGTGGCATCCTCGCGAAGCGGAACGTACGGCGGAACGCAATCGAGGTGGGTGGTGAAGACGATTTCGGGGGGCTCACGATAGGCATAGAGGTTGTCGCGACCGGGCAGGACCGGCTGGCGCTGTACCCGGTAGCCGAGCTGCCCCAGCACCTGTTCGAGCAGGTCGGTGGCGGGTCCCTCGGCACCGGTCGGGGTGTCGAGGGAAACGAGAGCCTTGTTCAGGGCGATCGGGTCCATATGCACAATGCCCCGCCGGGCAGTCTGCGCGGCGGGGCTCCGGTTTGGGAATCGAACAGGTGCTATCCCGACCGTCGCGCGCCGCGCCCGGACTTCTTCATCTTGCTGCACTTGCGGTGCATGGGGCAGGGCATGGCGGGCTCGGGATGCTGGTCGTGAGTGTTGCTGCTGAACGGTTTCGAAGCTAGGGGAGATCCCCGTTGGCGGCAAGGGGGTGTGGCCCTCACGCGCCGCCGGGCCCGCTCTCCGGCGCGGTCATGGGTCGTCGCAGCGAGGCGATGACCGCGATGGTCAGCGTCCCGATGATCACCCCGAGCGAGAGCAGGGTGGGAAGGTGGAACCACTCGGTCAGCATCATCTTGACGCCCACGTAGAGCAGGATCAGCGCCACACCCGGCTTGAGGTACCGGAACGACTGCATGGCGCCGGCCAGCAGGAAATAGAGCGCGCGCAGGCCCAGGACGGCGAAGATGTTCGAGCTGTAGACGATGAACGGGTCCCGGGTGATGGCGAAGATGGCCGGGATGCTGTCCACGGCGAAGACCAGGTCGCTCCACTCCACCACGATCAGGACCAGCAGCAGCGGGGTCGCCATCCAGCGGCCATCCAGGCGGACCACGAACTTCTCCTCGTGGAATGAGCGGGTGAAGGGCATCACCCGCACCGCCAGGCGCACCAGCAGGTTCTTCTCGGGGTGAATTTGCTCGTCACCCGCGCGGAACATCTTGATGCCGGTCAGGATGAGGATGGCGCCGAAGACGAAGACGATCCAGTCAAACCGTTCCAGCAGGAGCGCGCCGACCCCGATCATGATGGCCCGCATCACGATGGCACCGATGACCCCCCATTTGAGCACCCGGGCCTGGTAGGCCGGAGGGACGCCGAAGTACTGGAAGATCATGATGAAGACGAAGAGGTTGTCGACACTGAGGCTCAGCTCGACGAGATACCCCGTGTAATACTCGAGGGCGTGCTGCGCCCCCTCTCGCCACCAGAGAAAGCCGCCGAAGAGGAGCGCCAGCGACACCAGTGCCCCGCTCCAGCGCGCCGATTCGCGGACGGAGAGGACGTGGGAATGGCGATTCAGCACGCCCAGGTCGAGGGCCAGGAGGCCGACGACCAGGGCGGTGAATCCGATCCAGATTTCCGGGGGATGGCTGCCCAAGCGGGGCTAGAAGTTCAGCGCCTCCAGCGCCGCGATCCGCTCCGCCATCGGCGGGTGGGTCAAGAAGAGCTTGGAAATCCCGCCGCCGGTCATGGCCAGCGGATTGACCTGGGCCAAGGGGGCGGCCGCGGGGGCCACGTCCATGGGGATCTGGTGCGACATCCGGTCGAGCCGCTGCAGGGCCCCGATCATCGGGCGGGCGGTGCCCATGATCTCGGCGGCGGTCCGGTCGGCGGCGAACTCGCGCTGGCGGGAGACCGCCATCTGGATGATCATCGCGGCCAGCGGCCCGATCAGGACGATGGCAATCTGCAGGAACGGGTGGACCCCGTCACGCCGCCCGCCCCCGAACAGCAGGAGGTAGGGGAGGTAGCTGATCGCGCCAGCCAGTCCTGCCGCGATGGTGGTGATCAGCATGTCGCGGTTCTTGATGTGGGCCAGCTCGTGGGCGATGACCCCTTCGAGCTCATTCTGGGGCATGTACTTGAGGATCCCGGTGGTCACCGCCACCACCGCCTTCTCCGGGCTGCGGCCCGTGGCGAAGGCGTTCGGCTGGTCGTGCGGGGCCACCGCCACGACGGGCATCGGCAGGCCGGCCCGTTGGCGGAGGCGGTCCACCATTGCATAGAGCTCGGGGGCCTCCTGCGCGGTGACGACCTTCGCCTTGTACATCTTAAGGACCATCTTGTCCGAGAAGAAGAACATCACGAAGTTCATCAGCGAGCCGAGCACCAGCGCCATGACCAGGCCGTTCGTGCCGGCAATGAGCTGGCCCGCCGCCAGGAAAAGCGCCATCATGGCGGCCATCAGCATGAATGTCTTGACGTTGTGCATCTGTCCTCCTGTCAGTCGTTGCCCGGACACGACAAACGGCGAGACTTCGCCGGCGCCGTCGGGGGGCCGCACGAAGGTCTCGCCGTTCAAGGTGGAACCGTGCCCCGAGGGACAGTGTTGACGATTCCACCGGCCGTTTGCGCCGGCTCGGCTACTCCCCTTCCACGGCGAGAAAGATACTGCACCGCCGGGCGGGGGAGCAAGCGCTCCCCGGGGGATGGAAACAGCGTGTAAATTTCCCCCGGTTGAACGTCTCCCCTTGGATGGCTAATGCTCTCATTTTCCTGAAACCCGAGGCAACCTGATGATCTCTCGTGTCTTCGCCCGTCGTGCCGCGCTGGCCGCGGGCCTGCTGCTGGCCACGGCCGCGTCGGCTGACGCCCAGCGCGCCTCCCCGCGCGACTCCGCCCGTGCCACCATCGGCGGCGCAAACCTTCTGGTGGACTACAGCCGGCCCTCAATGCGTGGTCGCGACATCTTCGGGGCACTGGTGCCCTGGAACCAGCCGTGGCGCACCGGGGCCGACCTGCCCACCACGCTGACGACCGACCGTGCCATTGCCTTCGGGGGCACCGTCCTCCCGGCGGGCACGCACGCGATCTACACGCTCCCCGCCCCCAGCGGATGGAAGCTGATCGTGATGACGGAAGTGCCCGGATGGGGGATTCCCTATCCGGGCGAGGCCAAGGATCGCTTCCGCGTGGACATGACGACGAGCCAGCTTGCTGCGCCCGTGGAAATGCTTACCATCAAGCTGGAAACCCAGGGTGAAGGCGGCGTCCTGGCGGTCGAGTGGGACCGCACCCGGGCCTCGATCCCGTTCACGGTTCGCCGCTGATGCAGCGGTGGTACCCCGGCGCCAGCCTTGCGCTGGCGCTTGCGTCTGGCGCCGGCTGCGCCTCGGCGCAGGTCGCCGCGGCACCGGACGCGCGCGCCCACCCGATGGTGGACGCGCTGTACGTCCTGGCGGCCGACTCGATGGAGGGCCGCCAGACCGGCACACCTGGCGCCGAACGGGCGCGCCGATTCCTGCTGGCGCAGCTCCGGAGCATCGGGGTGAGCCCGCTCGGCGCGAGCTTCGAGCATCCCTTCGACTTCACAACCCCTCAGCGCGCGGCCATGAAGGGGATCAACCTCCTGGCGGTGGTGCGTGGCACGGTGGAGCCGGAGCAGTACATCGTCCTGTCGGCCCACTACGACCACGTCGGCATTCGCGATGGCGAGATCTACAACGGCGCCGATGACAACGCCTCCGGCACGGCGGCGATCCTCGAGATCGCCCGGCGCCTGCGGGCGGCGCCGCCGCGCCACTCCGTGATCCTGGCGCTGTTCGACGCCGAGGAGATGGGGCTGCGAGGTGCCGCGGCGTTCGTGGAGAATCCACCGGTTCCCCGCGAGTCCATCGTGATGAACCTCAACATGGACATGGTCAGCCGCAGCGAGGAGGGCCTGCTCTGGGCCGTGGGCACCAGCCACTACCCACAGCTCAAGCCGGTGATCGACGCGGTCGCGGCCCGGGCGCCCGTCACCCTCCGCACGGGCCACGACACCCAGAACGGCACGCCGGGGTATGACTGGACCTTCTCCTCGGACCACGGCCCGTTTCATCGGGCCGGGATTCCCTTCATCTACTTTGGCGTCGAAGATCACGAGGGGTACCATCAGCCCAGTGACGACGCCGAGGCGATCACGCCGGCGTTCTACATCAATGCGGTGGAGACGGTGTGGCGGGTGTTGGTACGGTTCGATGGAGGGAAGTGACGAAGGGAGAAGCGGGAAGCGAGAAGTGAGAAGTCACTCCGCGAGAAGGGCGGTCATCTTGAACCGATGACCGCCCTTCATGCATTTGCTTCTCCCTTCTCACTCCTTACTTCTTACCTCTCACGGCTTGTCTCTCACGCCCAACTCCTCACTCCCGGTCCGCGGCTGGAGCCGCGCTGAACCGCCCGAACCAGTGGCGCAGGTACGCCTGGGTCCGCAGGAAGTTCGAGGGCCGTGAACTGGTGCCGTGCCACTCCTCGTTGAAGCGCACCATGGCGGTCGGCACCTTCAGCAGCTTGAGGGCCTGGTAGTACTCCTCGGTCTGCGGCATCGGGGTGCGCAGGTCGTTGACGCCGGTCATCAGCATGGTCGGCGTCTTCACGTTGCCGACGTACATCAGGGGCGAGCGCCGCAGGTGTTCGCTGGGATCCTCCCACGGCAGGTGCTCGAAGTTGCGGTACCAGCTCGGGCCATCGGTCGTGCCCACGAAACTCAGCCAGTTGGTGACCGGGCAGTTGGCAGAAGCGGCAGCGAACCGGTCGGTCTGGCCGACGATCCACGAGGTCAGGACGCCACCGCCGGAGCAGCCGTAGACGAACATGTTCCGCTCGTCCACGTATCCCCGGGCGAGGAGCCCGTCGACCCCGGACATCAGGTCGTCATAGTCCTTGCCGGGATAGGCATTCTTGATGGCGTTGCCGAAGGCACTGCCGTAGCCGGTGCTGCCGCGCGGGTTGGTGTAGAGGACCACGTAGCCGTTGGCGGCATGCTCCTGCCACCCGAAGTTGAACCCGACGTTGTACATGGCATGCGGCCCCCCGTGGATGCTCAGCATCATCGGGTACTTGCGGGCGGCGTCGAACCCCGGGGGCTTGACGATCCACCCCTGGATCCGCAGACCGTCAGGGGCGTCGTACCAGATCTCCTCCACCTCGCCCAGCGTCTTCCCGGCCAGGATGTCCTCGTTGACCCGGGTCAGTTGCCTCGGCTCGGGCTGCCGCAACGTAAAGGTGACCACGTCCGGGGGATTCTGGGGCGCCGTCCGGACCCCGACGACCTGCCCGCCGGCGCTGATGCCCGTAATGCCCAGTACGTGGGTCCCACTGGTGACCTGGCGGACCTGGCTGCTGAGCGACGCGAAATGCAGGTTACGGCTGCCCCGATCCTCGGTCGTGAAGTAGATCCCGCTGTTGTCGGGGGCCCAGATGAGCTGCTGCGGGCTGCGGTCCAGGCTGGCCGTGAGCACCCGGTGGTTGGTGCCGTCCGCGTTCATGACCGAGAGCTGGGCATCCTGCCAGGTGGCACCGGTCGAATCGAAGCCCGTGTAGGCGATGAACCGCCCGTCGGGGGACACGGTGGGGTTGCCGTCTGGCCCCTTTCGGCTGGTCAGCGGGCGTACGACCTGGTCGGCCAGGCGCACGGCATAGATCTCCGACTCGCGCCAGTACCACTCCGCATCGGCCACCCGGAGGCTGGAGAAGACCAGCGACTGGCCGTCCTGCATCCACTGCGGCGCGCCATGATCCCAGGGACCATCGGTCACCTGCCGGGGGGTTCCCCCATCGGCCGGCACCACGAACAGCTGCTGGAAGCCCTGGTCGGTGAACCCGGCCCGGTCCCGCCGGTACGACAGGCGCTCCACGACATAGGGCGATTCCACCCACTTCGCCCCCTGCGGCGCGGCGGGGATCGTGATGTTCCAGCGTTCCTTCATCGGCACCAGCGTCCGGAAGGCGAGCTGGGTGCCGTCGGGAGACCAGCGGATATCGGCGGGGGCGCGCTCCACCCTGGTGATCTGGGTGACCGCGCCCTCGGCGTCCATCCAGCGCACATGCAGCTGGGTGCCGGCCGGCTCCCCACGCGCCAGATAGGCGATCCGCCGGCCATCGGGCGACCACTGCACGTCACTGCCCGTGACCAGGAAGCGGAGGCGCGAGCCATCGGCGTCCATGATCCAGAGCGAGGACTCCCAGCGGTCATTGACCTTGTCAATCCACCGCCGGGTGAAGATGATCTGCTGGCCGTCGGGGGAGAGTTGCGGGTTCTGGACATCCTCGAAATCGAGGTAGTCGGCGAGGGTCAACCGGTCGCGCGGTTGCTGGGCCGAGAGACTCGACGCCACGACGAGCGCAACCGCGGCCAATGCGGTCAGCAGACGAGAGGGCATGGGACAGGCACCGGGAAGAGGGTGGGTGTGGTGGTGGCGGCGCCGGACGCCGCACCCTTGAGGCTACCGCCACTCTGCTGGCTTGGCAAGCCGCCCGGCCCCGGTCAGTACGGCGGGTCGGCCAGGTGATGCGGGTCGTCGAGCAGCAGCGCCGAGGCGATGGCCCCGGCCGCGGTCTCCGGCTGTCCCTCCGGGATGATGAGCAGGGCGTTCGCCAGGATCATTGAGGTCAGGATCCCGGATCCCTGCGGACCGGTCAACCGGGCGGAGTGGCGCCCGTCATCCGTCGGCGTCACTACGGCACGGAGGAAGTGCTGCAGGGTGGCGCCGACCTTGACCGGTTCCGCCAATGAGACGGGTACTGTCCGCCGAAACGGGAGGCGATGCCCCATCATCTTCCGGATCGTTGGCCGCACGAACAGCTCGAAGGTCACCATCGTGCTGACCGGATTGCCGGGAAGGCCAATCCAGGGCAAGCGAGCAGTGGGAAGCGAGACGCGAGAAGCAGGGTCGCCAGCTCGTGCAGTGACTTCTCCCTTCTCCCTTCTCCCTTCTCCCTGTGCCAGCATCCCAAACCCCACCGGTGCCCCCGGCCGCATCTTCAGCTTCCAGAAGCCCAGCTCCATCCCCATCGATTCGAGCACGCTGCGCAGGTAGTCGTGCTCTCCCACCGAGATGCCCGCGGTGGTGACCAGCAGGTCACAGGCGAACGCCAGCTCGAGGTGGGCACGCAGGCTTTCCGGCGTGTCCCGCGCAATGCCGAGGTTCACGGGCACACCGCCGGTCATGCGGATCAGGGCGGCCAGGGTGTGGGTGTTGGAGCTGGCGACTTTCCGGCCGCTGAGGATCTCCTCCGGCTGGTCGATGTCCACGATCTCATCACCGCTGCCCAGGATCGCCACGCGGGGCCGCCGGTGCACCAGCGGTGCGGCCACGGCGAGCGAGGCGAGGACGCCCAGCCGGGCCGGCGTGAGCTCGTCACCGGCGGCCAGGACCTGGGCACCCTTCCGGATGTCTTCACCGGCCAGACGGATGTTGACGCCCGCATCCCGGTCATTGGTGATGGTGACCGTCTTGGCGCCGTAGTCCGTGTCCTCCTGGCGGACCACGGTGTCGGCGCCCTCTGGCAGGGGGGCGCCGGTGAAGATTCGGGCGCACTCGCCGGGGCCGATGGTACGGCTGGGGAAGGATCCTGCCGGAATCTGCTCGATCACCTGGAGCTGCAGTGGTCGCTCTGCGCTGGCGCCGCGCACATCCTCCGCGCGAGCGGCGTAGCCGTCCATCGCGGAGTTGGTCCAGGCGGGGATGTCGAGGGGGCTGGTGATCGGTTCGGCCAGCACACTGCCGAGCGCATCAGCGAGGGGCACGCGGAGGGGGGGCTGGACCTGGATCGCGTGGAGGATGCGCTGGACGGCGTCGCGGGGGCTGAGTGGCGCGGTCACTCCTCGAGGACCTTGGCATGTTCCCACGCCAGGGACGTCAGGAGGTGGAGCCACATCGTGTCGGAGAAGCGCATGACCCGGCAGCGCGCCCGGAGGTCACGGTTGTCGGTCAGGATTGCCACCCAGAGCCGGGCATTGGGCTTGGACTCGTCATACAGCGGGGCCGGAGCGCACTCGGTCCGGTACACCTCCACCCGGGGGATCTCGAATTGCTTGAACCCCTCCACCAGCACGATGTCGGCGCCCGCGAAGTACTGCCGTGCCAGCGCCTCGGGCCCTTCGGTGTCGTTGCGGCGCTCGAAGATCACCCGCAGCTCGGGGGAGGCGATAAGGACCCGCTCGGCGTCGCCCTCGTGGAAGTGGCGCCAGGTGTCGGTGCCCTCGCGGTCGGCGTCGGCGGGGTGGGAGGCATGCTTGATGGTCATGACCCGCTTGCCCTGCCGGCGGAACTCACGCGCCATGGCCACGAGCAGGGAGGTCTTGCCGGTGTTCTTGTGCCCCACGACGGAAAAGATGCGCATCACGCCAGCTCGTTGGCTCGGGTAAGGTCGTCCGGGGTGTTGATGTTGAAGAACAACCGGGCGGGGTCGCCGATGGCGGCGACCTCCTCCACTGGAAGTATGCCCACACGGAGCCCCTGGTGGAATCCTATGGCCCGCTGATCGCCGCGGGCGAGGGCGGCCGCGATGGCCGGCCCGCAGGCCGGCCCGTAGGCGGCGCAGAGCGGTTCCACGCCCCGGCGGCTGTCGCTGGCCGGCAGGCAGGCATCGTGGCCCGCCAGGCCCTGCGCCAGGCGCTCCAGCAGCCCCCGCGTGACGAACGGCATGTCCCAGGCGACGACGACGACCGGCGCCGGGCCGGCCAGGACCGCGGTCTGGATCCCGCCGAGGGCACCGAGGCCCGGCGCGTGGTCGGCCACCACCTCCAGGCCCGGGTGCCACTCGTGGGCGGCCGGGTCGTTGGCCACCAGCAGCGGTGGCTGCCCAAACGCTGCCGTGAATTCCTCGACGAGCCGGTCCAGGATCCGCCCGCCACGCACCCGCTCGAGGCCCTTCGGCTGCCCGCCAAAGCGGGTCGCCCCCCCGCCGGCCAGAATTACCCCGCGCAATGGAGATGCGGGGTGCCGCTGACCGCCCTCCCGACCAGGGTCATGCCGCTGCGACGGGCAATCTCCACCGCCAGGGTGCTCGGGACCGACGGGGTGGCCACCCAGGCCAGCCCGGCCTGTGCCGCCTTGGCGGCAAGCTCTGCGGAGATGCGCCCGGTCACCAGCAGCCCCATGCCCGAAATGATCCGTCGCGAGAGGAGTGCGGCACCCACCACCTTGTCCACCGCATTGTGCCGGCCGATATCCTCGGCGTGCGCCAGGAGGGACTCGCCGTCGGTCAGGGCGGCGGCGTGGATGCCGCCGGTGTCCTGGTAGCGGTCGCCGCGGGCGAAGACCTCCTTGAACAGCTCGCGAAGCCGTGGTGCCTCGGGGGGGGGCGGGGAGGCCGGTCGCTCCCTGCCTGTCGGCGTCGCGGCGCTCAACGACTCCTCCCCGAGCCAGGTCCCCACCGCGCCGCAGCCCGAGGCGAGCACCTGGCGGCGGGGCGCGGCCTCGACCGCGGCCACCTTCGCGGCATCAATCTCGGCCCAGAACCCGAGGTCGGTGGCACACGGACGCAGGTGCACCTCGTCCACCGAGGTGATGTAGCCCTCCCCGGCCAGCCAGCCGATCGCGAGCTCCTCGAGATGCTCGGGGGTGCACATCCAGGTCACCACCGGACGATGGTTGACCTCCAGCCAGACCGGCACCTCCTCGACGGCAGCGCCGTCGGCCATCCGTCCGCCCCGCTTGGCGGGGCGCACCGGATCAGGAGAGCCCGGTGCAGTCGGCATGGAGCGTGGTGTCTTCCGCCACCCGGACCCGCTGCAAGGCCACGCCGGCGGGAAGCCGGGGAGCAATGCGACGGAACAGCCAGGTGGCGAGCGCCTCACAGGTGGGCAGCGCAGCCCCGTAGGCGAACTCCGGGACGTGCTCATTCAGGTGACGGCCGTCGAGCACGAGGACTTCCTCCGCCAGGATCCCGTCCAGCTCGGGGAGGTCCATCACCATGCCGGTGGCTGGATCGAGTGGTCCGGCGACGGTGACGGCACACTGATAGGCGTGGCCGTGGCCCGGCGCGTCACTGGTCCATCCGAATCGTGCCCGGTTCTGTTCGGCGGTCCAGGTCGGCACCCAGTAGCGGTGCCGGGCATGGAAGGTGACAGCGCGAGTGAGCGACACGGGCACGGCGGAATCAGAACAGGCGCGGGAACGGGAAGCCGAGGCTGACGGTATAGATCCCGGTCGTCACCCACTCCTTGCCAGGGCCGCCGGCCAGGATCCTGGCGCGGTAGCTGTCGGGATAGCCGATGGACACAAACTGGGACCGTGCCTCGATCCGGAGATAGACATCCGGGGTCACGAAGGCCCGCACGCCGGCCGTCGGGGCGAAATAGAACTTGACGCCATACTTGTACCCGCTGGTGTCGGCCGGCGGGTGCGAGGCGAAGGCCACCCCCGTGCCGCCGCCCACATACGGTGCCAGGCGCCGCCAGGTCTTGCCGCCGGTCAGGTTCAGGAAGATGTTGGCGCCCACCATGCCATAGCCGTGGCGCACCGGTCCCGAGACCGTGCTGTCGAGCTGGATGATCAGGCGTTCGAGTTGGCCGTACGCAAACTCAATTCCGATCGTAATGGGTCGGTTGGCGAGGATCTCCGCGCGGAGGCCGTAGAGGAGGCCGGAATTGGGCACGACCCCCAGGAATCCCCCGCTGCCGCCGACCAGGGACACCTGGGGGGCGAGGGCGGCGTAGAGATCGATGTCACGGTAGGGCGAGCGCTCCGGCGGGTGCCCCACCTGGGCGGCAGCCGGAGTGGCCAGCAACAGCAGGAGCAGCAGGGGGCGGCGAAAGCCGGGCATCGGGTTCCCGAGGTAAACGGTCAAAGGTCAGGCCGCCACGCGCGCGGCATCGAGGGTGGTTCCAGTCATCTCGCCGGGTTGCGGCAGGCCCAACAGTTGAAGGATCGTGGGAGCGACATCACAGAGCGCCCCGCCGCCCCGGAGCGCACCGACCCCCGTGCCCAGCGCCACGAGTGGGACCGGGTTGGTGGTGTGGGCGGTGTGCGGTCCGCCGGAGGCCGGGTCGATCATCATCTCCGCATTGCCATGGTCGGCGGTGACCAGCAACCGCGTGCCGGTCGTTTCCGCAGCGCTCACGATCCGGCCCAGACATTCGTCGACCGTCTCGACCGCCCTGAGCACCGCTGGCATCACGCCGGTATGGCCCACCATGTCGGCATTGGCCAGGTTGCACAGCAGGAAATCGTGCTGCCCCGCATGCATGGCCTGCACCAGCGCATCGGCGATCCCCATCGCGCTCATTTCCGGCGCCAGGTCGTAGGTCGCCACCTGCTGCGAGGGGATCAGGCAGCGCTCCTCGCCGCGGTACGGCGGTTCGTGACCCCCGTTAAAAAAATAGGTGACGTGCGGGTACTTCTCCGTCTCCGCGGTACGGAACTGTGTCCGGTCGGCGTCCTGAAGCACCTCGGCCATGATCCGTGCCATGCTGAAGGGCGGGAACGCCTGGGGCAGCGGAAAGGTCTGGTCGTACTGCGTCATCGTGACGCAGGTCAGCGCCGGCCGGTCAGGCACGGGGAACCCGGCAAACCCGTCCAGGGCCAGTGCCGCGACGATCTGTCGCATCCGGTCACTGCGGTAGTTGACGAAGAAGATGCCATCCCCTGCACGCAGGGGCGCCACCGGTGCCCCGTCACGGTAAAGCACGATCGGCTTGACGAACTCGTCGGTTTCGCCGCGCTCGTGGGCGATTCGCACCGCGGCAACCGGGTCCTGGGCCACCACTCCCTGGCCGCGCACCAGCGCATCGTAGGCGAGCTGGGTCCGCGCCCAGCGACGATCGCGGTCCATGGCGAAGTAACGGCCCGACAGCGACCCGATGACCGCGCGCGCTCCGGCGATCCGTTCGAGATCGGCCTGGAGCTTTGCCACGACCTCGTCGCCGATGCGGGGCAGCGTGTCGCGGCCGTCGAGGAAACCCTGCACCGCAATCCTGGGCACGCCGTGGCGCACGCCGAGTTCCACCGCGGCCAGCACATGCTCATCAATGGCGTGGACGCCTCCCGGGCCGAGCAGGCCGATGATATGGAGGGTGCCGCCACTCTCGCGAAGCGGGCGGGTCAGGGCCGCCAGCGGTTGCAGGTTGAAAAATTCGCCTGCGCGGATGCTCTTCGAGATCCGGACCAGGTCCTGCGGCACCACGCGCCCGGCGCCGAGGTTCAGGTGGCCCACCTCACTGTTGCCCATCTGTCCCGCGGGGAGCCCGACCGCCTCTCCGCTGGCGTCGAGCAGGGTACGGGCGGGCAGCGACCAGAGGCGGTCCCACACCGGGGTGCGGGCCATGGCGATGGCATTCCCCTCGACGGAGGTCCGGTACCCCCAGCCGTCCAGGACGATCAGCGCCACCGGCTCGTTTGACATGCTCCCCCGCGTGTTCTACTATGCCGCACAATGACTTCCGTGCCGCAATCTAGTCCGTGGCCGATCCGGCTACCAGCCTTCTTGCTGGGGGTCGCGCTGTGCCTCGGCGCCAGCCCGGTGGCGGCCCAGGGGGCTGCCCGGCTGAGCGCGGAGACCACCTTCCACAAGGACCCCGGCGGGGTCCGCCTGGTGACCTTGAACCAGAACACCCAGGTGACCGTCGTCCGGGCCCGGGGTAACTGGACCGAAGTGACGGTCGAGGGGTGGATCTGGTCGCGCTCGCTGGGGGGGACCACGCGCGACGGCTTCAACCTCGTGGTGACCGCCGCCGGGGGCGAGAACATCCGGCTCCAGGCCGACGGGCAGATCATTGGCCGTGCCGTGGTGGGAGCATTGTTCGACCGGGATCGGATCCAGGGGGGCTGGACGCGGGTCCGCCGCACCGGCTGGGTCGCCAGTGCGGCCTTGCCCTCCGGGGCGACGGCGACCGCTGCGCCGGCCCCACCCCCACCGCCGGCGACGGTGGCCGATACGTCGGGGCCCGGCACCCCGCTGGTCAACCCGCCACCCACCGCGCCCGAGAGCCCGCTGCCGGCCACCAGCGTCGTGCGGGGCACGACCCTGTCGGTGGTGCCTGGCGGCGAAAGCTTCGCGGAGTTGACGGCCGCAAGCGATGGCCGAGTGGTGGCCCGGCAGGGCGACTGGGTCCGCGTTCGGCTGGAGGGCTGGGTCCG
>JBHEPH010000020.1:0-2451 GCA_046260395.1 Gemmatimonadales bacterium | reverse complement strand
GAGCCCGACCGGTACGTCGGGGAAACGGTGGATTGGCGGCTGCAATTCCTGTCCATCCAGGTGGCCGACGAGCTGCGTCCCGAGCTGCCGGCGGGCCAGCCGTACCTCTTGGCCCGGGGGCCGCTGCCGGAGGCGGGATTCGTGTACGTCATCGTCAATCGCGAGCAGGTGGAACGGTTTCGCCAGATGGCGCCGCTGGACGAATTCGAGGCCCGGGCGGTCATCCGGGCGGCCCGGACCCGCTATCTTCCCAACCCGGTCATTGAGCTCCGGGCAGCCCCCTGAGGGGGGAGGGAGACGGGATGAATGAACAACTGAAACAGCGCATCATGCGCCGGCTGGACCAGCTCGGCGACGAGCGCGGGTACCAGATCCTGGACTACATCGAGTTCCTCGAGAGCAAGTATGCCGAGCGCTCGGCGGCCGGCGGCCTCTTCACGACGCTGTCCGAGGGGATTGAGGACACCATGCGCGCCGCGAAGATCCCGATCCGTGTGGTCAGTGGTACCACCGGGCTGGTGGATAGCGCGGCGAAGGTGATGAAGGGAGTGGCGGCGGCGGCGGGCTCGGTGGTGGACGAGGCGGTCAAGGCCGCCTCGGCGCCGCCCAGGAAGCCGGCCGCCGGAAGCACGAAGCCGGAACCGCCGCCCACCGCCCCGGCGACATGAGTGATGCCGCAGTCCCGCTTGCATCTCGTTCCCTCGCCGCCTAGAATCTAGGATGTCTGTGCTTCGTTCCGGCGCGGGACTCACCTTCGACGACGTCCTGCTCGTCCCCCGCCATTCGACCGTCCATCCCCGGGACGTGTCCACCGCCTCCTGGCTCACCCGCTCCATCCCGCTCCAGATCCCCCTCATTTCCGCGGCCATGGACACCGTCACCGAGGCGGAGATGGCCATTGCCATGGCCCGGGCCGGCGGGATCGGTGTCATCCACAAGAATATGGCGATCGACCGCCAGGCCGCCGAGGTGGACCGCGTCAAGCGCAGCGAGAGCGGGATGATCATGAACCCGATCACGCTGGGCCCCGACCGGCCGGTGCGCGAGGCGCATGCCCTGATGCGACGCTTCCGGATCAGCGGAGTGCCGATCGTGGACGGCCAGGGCCGCCTGGTTGGCATCATCACCAACCGCGACCTGCAGTTCGAGCGCGACCTCGACCAGCCGATCAGCCAGGCGATGACCAAGGAGAAGCTGGTGACGGCGCCAGTCGGCACCGACCTGGACGAGGCGGAGCGGATCCTGGCCCGGCACCGGATTGAGAAGCTCCCGGTGGTGGACGATGCCGGTGTGCTGAAGGGGCTGATCACCGTCAAGGACATTTTCAAGCGCCGACAGCATCCAGATGCCAACAAGGACCAGCATGGCCGCCTGCGTGTGGCCGCCGCGCTGGGCGCCGGGCCGGACACGCTGACGCGGGCCCGGGCCCTGGTGGATGCCGGAGCCGACGTGCTGGTGGTGGATTCCGCCCACGGACATTCCGATGGTGTGCTCCAGACCGTGGACCGGCTGCGGGAGGCGCTGCCCGACACGCCATTGATCGCCGGCAACATCGCCACCGAATCCGGCGCTCGTGAGTTGGTCCGGCGCGGGGTGAATGCCGTGAAGGTGGGGATCGGCCCGGGCAGCATCTGCACCACCCGCGTGGTGACCGGCGTGGGCGTCCCCCAGATTACCGCGATCCAGGATGCGCTCCGCGGCGCGGGTGACGTGCCGATCATTGCTGATGGCGGCATCAAGTACTCGGGCGACGTGGTCAAGGCGCTGGCCGCGGGCGCCTCCTCAGTGATGATGGGCTCCATGCTGGCGGGTACCGAGGAGAGCCCCGGCGAGTCCATCCTGGCCGAGGGGCGCCGCTTCAAGATGATTCGTGGCATGGGTAGTTTGTCCGCCATGCAGGACGGCTCGGCGGACCGCTACTTCCAGGACGGCGAGCTGGCGGTCTCCAAGATGGTGCCCGAGGGGATTGAGGGGCGAGTGCCCTATCGCGGTCCGGTGGGCGATGTGCTGTTCCAGATGGTTGGCGGCCTTCGCAGTGGCATGGGGTATTGCGGTGTGGCGGATATCTCCGCGCTGCAGCAGGACACCGAGTTCATCCAGATTACGTCGGCCGGGTTGCGCGAGTCCCACCCGCATGACGTGACGATCACCCGCGAGGCGCCGAATTACAGTGGGTGAGGTGGGAGCGAGAAGCGAGAAGGGAGAAGCGGGGGCTGATGGGAAGGGCTGGATCGGGCAGGGCCTAACCTTTTCCCGGGTTTCAACGTACTATCTTGATCGGGCCGTCCCTGGCCCATGGATCAGCAGGCTCAGTCGGTCATTCTAGCACAGCGAAAGTCCTGTCCGTGGCCGGCGCCTGGCGCCCGCCTTGCCTTCACCCTGTCCCGGATCTCCCCGATGGCACGACTTGAACGCCCGACGTCCCCCTGGCGACGGCTCCCGCTCGTCCTG
>JBHEPH010000002.1:91304-91798 GCA_046260395.1 Gemmatimonadales bacterium | reverse complement strand
CCGCCAACCGGCGCAGCGCCCCAGCCTGGTCCCTGCCAATCAGTCCCACGAGCGCTTCCCGGCGCAGCACGAGGGGCTCGCGGGGATCGTCGACAAGACGCTCGAGCGCCGCCTGCGCCTGGGGACCCCCACCCGCGGCCAGTGCCGTGACCGCCTGGAGCCGCACATTCGGGATCCGGTCCCGCAGCAGCGGGAGGATCGCCGCGGCGTGCGCTGAATCCCGCCAGGTGGCGAGTGACACCAGCGCATTCACCCGCACGCCGGGGTCGGCATCGCGGAGGGCAGCCAGCAGCGCGAGGGCGACGGTGTCTGCGGCAAGTCTGGCGGAATCCGCGGCGGGGCGTGCCAGGCCACGCACCGCGTACTGCCTGACCCAGGGATGGGGGTCGCGGGTACGCGCCAAGAGTGCGCGCGTGCCGAGTGAGGCGCGGGTCCGGCCGAGGAGGTATGCGGCGCTCCCGCGGACGGCATCGCTGGTGTCGGCCAAGTGGGCG
>JBHEPH010000002.1:69568-91294 GCA_046260395.1 Gemmatimonadales bacterium | reverse complement strand
CTGAACAGCGTGCGCGCCGTGCCAGTCCCGAGCTTGGCCAGCGTCGAGGGCGCCTCGATGACTGCACCTGCCGCAAGTGGCATGGGATCAGCGAGCCGCTGGATGATGCGATCCACGGCGCTGGAGTCCGTGAGGAGCCCAAGTGCGAACATCGCCGTCTCGTGGACGGTGGTGTCGGGCAAGTCCAACAGGGCAAGGAGCGAGGGAGTGGCCCGGTGATCCTGGATCCGGCCGGCGCCGAGCACCGCCTGGCGGCGCACCACCGGGTCGGGGCTCCGGAACCCCGCCTCGAAAAGTGCCGGCTCGTAAATGCGGCGATCCTCCGCGTGAAGCAGGCCGGCGAGCTGCTCCACCCGGGCGCCCTCCTGCGCCGCCGCGCTACCGGTGAGTGCCAGGACCAGGACGCCAATCAGTACACGCATCAGAGCCGCACCGGATCGGGAGATACTGGGAGGAGCGCCGCGACATCGTCCGGCAGCCGTGCCGGGGCGAAGGACTTGTTCAGCGCCATCATGCCGGTCGTCCCCGTCACCAGAAGTTCGTCGTCGCTTTCGCGCTCCACCGCATACCCAAAGGTGACGCGGCGCGAGGCGCACTCCCGCACCCAGCATCGGATACGGACCAGGTCATCATAGCGTGCCGGACGCCGGTACCGGACGTGCATTTCCCCGACCACGAGCAGGATACCGCGCGCCTCGAGCTCGCGGTAGGAGACGCCGGTTCGGCGGATATGCTCGGTGCGTGCCTGGTCGAACCAGACAACGTACCGGGCATGGTAGACGACGCCCATCTGGTCCACCTCGGAGTAGTTCACCCGGTGGTGGATCTCCGAGATCGGTGACAGCTCGTTCATCCCCGCTCCCCATGCTGGAGGAAGGCCCCGTCCGCCGCGTGGCCTGGCGCTGCCGGGTTGCCTCGTGCAGACCGTGTCCCTACCCTTCCGCGATGTCCATCGAACAGCTGGTGATCGTGGCGGATGCCCACTTGGGCGCAAACGAACCGGCCGCCGACACCGCCCTCCTCGATTTCCTGGCCGCCGTGCCCGAGCTCGGCGACAGCCTGCTGATCAACGGTGACCTGTTCGACTTCTGGTTCGCCTACCGCCAGGTCATCCCTCGCCGCGGGTTCCAGGTAGCCGCAGCACTGTCCCGCCTCGCCAGGCAGATGCCCGTCATGATGACCGGCGGCAATCACGACCGCTGGGGCGACTCGTTCTGGGAGCGGGAGGCGGGCGTCCGCTTCAGCCCGTCGTCGCTCCGGTTTGACTTCGGTGGCAGGACCGCCCTGGCGATCCATGGCGATGGCCTCGCCGAGGCGCACCGCGGCGCGAAGGTCATGCATTGGATCACGAAACACCCCGTCACCAGCTTCCTCTTCCGCCTGGCGCCGCCCGACCTGGCGTTTCGCCTGGTGGACCGGATGAGCACCAAGCTGGGGGACTCCACCCGCGAGACCGCGATCCTGGATCAGGCCGCCGCCCGGCAGCTGGCGTGGGCCACGGCGCAGGCCGCGCGGGACCCCGCACTGGGGCTCATCGTGATGGGACACACCCATCGGACCGCACTGCACCGTCTCGACGGTGGCGCCTGGTACGTGAACCCCGGTGCCTGGCTCGACGGCGGTCGCTATGCCGTTGCCACTCCCTCGGGAGTGGATATCAGGAACTGGGCGGGAACCCCGGCGCCGTCTCTGCCTCCAGGCTGACCAGCTCGGCCATCCCCAGCCGGTCCCCCAGGAAGCGCGCCCCGACCGAGCCGAACCGCGCCGGATCATCGCTGACGGCGAAGCGGTGCGTGCCGGGGCCCGGCTGCCGCTGCGCCAGGCCTGCTGCCTTCAGTGCCGCTGCCAGCGCCTCCGCCACCACCTCCGCCGAGTCGATCAATTCCACCTCGGGGCCGAGTATCCTTCCCAGGAGGGGCTTGAGGAGCGGATAGTGGGTGCAGCCCAGCACCACCGCGCCCACCCCGGCGGCCTGCAGCGGCTCCAGGTAGGCGCGAGCCACCAGCTCGGTGGCCGGGTGTTCAAACCACCCTTCCTCCACCAGTGGCACGAAGAGCGGGCACGCCTGGCTCACCACTGTCGCGGCCGGATTGATCGCGCAGATGGCACGCTCGTAGGCGCCGCTCGCGATCGTGCCCGCGGTCCCGATGACGCCGATGGGTGCGCCGCCGGCTGCCGCCACCGCCGCCGCCGCGCCGGGTTCGATGACGCCGATGACCGGCACCGGCGCCGCGGCCCGGAGCGCTTCGAGCGCATGCGCCGTGCTGGTGTTGCAGGCCACGACCACCGCCTTGACGCCCTGCCGGAGCAGCCAGTCGAGAATTTCGAGCGAGTAGCGCCGCACCACATCGGGAGACTTGGGCCCATACGGCACCCGGGCGGTATCGCCGAAGTAGACAGTGCTGTCGTGGGGCAGCCGCTCGAAGACCGCCCGGGCCACGGTCAAGCCGCCCAGCCCGGAGTCGAAGATGCCGATCGGTGCGGCTGGGTCGGGTGTCACCGGATCCGGAACGGAATGGAGACCGCGACCCCTGGCCCGCCGCCCCCCGGGGTCACCGGCACCATGCGCACGCTCATGTCGGTGGGAAAGTCCCAGAGATGGGCGCCGACGTAGGCCTCGAGGCCGCTGAAGAGGTGGTTGAAGGCCAGCAACACCATCCAGTCCTCCCGTTCCGACTTCTTGCCGCGCAGTCGCGACGATTCATCGGTGGATCCCTCCGGCACGCGGGTGTGTTCCGTGCGCCGGAGGAACTGCACCTCGCGATGCGCCTTGAGCGTCATGGACAGCGTGACGCCCTCCCAGATCATGAACAGCCCGCCGGTCAGCTTCCGGTTGAGGATGGCCTGACCCCAGCCCGGGAGCACCAGCGACCGAAAGAAGGCGGGCAGCGGTGCCACCGGCGGCCGCAGGGAGTCCGCCACCGGCACGGCGGCCACCGGCGGAGTCACCGCGAGCGTGTCCTGCGCCGCCGCCTCCCTCGCCAGCATGCAGCCGACGACGCACGCGGTCGCCAGACCGGTGCGACCGACGCGCAGGAGGGAGAGGATAAGCCGGGTCACGGAGTGTGGTCCACGTGGGAGTGAGTCGGCGCAAGTGGCGGGAGCGTGTGGGAATCGAACCCACCGGAGCCGCCGAAGGCGTCTCCGAAGCGGTTTTGAAGACCGTCCGGACCACCAGGCCCGATCCACCCCCAAGCTGGCTGTAAAGTAAGGCCGCGGGGGGCCAAGTGCGAAGGGTGCAGGCAACGGGGAACCGCGAATTGGGGAGGCCTGGGCTCCTCCGCCGGCACCTCATGAATGGCGATCCTGCGGCGCCGCAAGCGCCGCGGTATGTTTGGCAGGTGCCATCACCTTCCCTCGCCATCCGCATGCGCCAGACGAGGCGGGCCCTGGTGGCCACCGGGTGGACGATCGCCTGCTACCTCCCCTGGCTTCTCATCGCCCCATTCACGCTGCCCTCCCGCCGCTGGTCGCGCCGATGGAAGTCCTTCGGCACGCGGGTCTGGTGTCGGGGGCTCCAGGCTGCACTCGGAATCCAGGCCCGTGAGATCGGCCCGCCGCCACCCACGCCGGCGTTCCTCGTATCCAACCACCTGAGCTGGGTGGACATCCTCGTCCTCGGCGCCCGCTTCGGCCCGACTTTTGTGGCCAAACAGGAGATTTCGGGGTGGCCGGTCCTCGGGCACCTCGCCACGGCGATGGGCAACATCTTTGTTGATCGTGGCCGCCGGCGCGATGTCGTTCGCGTGCTGCGGGAGATCGACCGCGCCGTCGCGGAGGGCGCCACCATCGTCCTGTTCCCCGAGGGCACCAGCTCCCGCGGCGACCAGGTCTACCCGTTGCGCCCGGCCCTCCTGGAATGGGCCGCCCAGCGCCATCACCCCGTCCATGTCGTCGCGCTCAGCTACGGGACCAGGGCGCCGGGGTGGTCCGCCGAGGAGACGGTCTGCTGGTGGGGCGACCGCCCATTCGGCGATCACCTCCGAGGTGTGCTCAGCATCCCCTCGGTGGACGCCGTGCTGGCCTTTCGCGGCACACCGGTCACCGCCGACGGACGGCAGGACCTGACGGTCCGCCTGCATGAAGCGCTCACCGACGAGTTGCAGGCCGCGAAGGCGGCCCTGCCTGGCGCACGCGCCCCCGCCCCCCAGAGTTGAGGAGCGGGGGCGCGGTGGCGATCAGCGCGCCTTCCTACTTTCGGCCCTTGAAGAAATCGTACAGGTCGGAGTGCCTGGTGCTCAGGCCCACCGGCCGGCCATCAATGAACAGATAGCGGGTGTCGGTCTGCGCCTCGAGGATGTCCCCGGTGGTGACCACCAGATTGGCGGCCTTGCCCACCTCGATCGATCCGTACCGATCGCCGACCCCGAAGATCTGGGCGGGCCATAGCGTGACAGCGCGCAGCGCATCCGCGGGATCGAGCCCGAACGACGCGGCCATGCCAGCCACGTAGGGAAGGTCTCGCGCCTGGGCACCGCCGCTGCCCGAGGTGATGGCGAAGGTGACCCCCGCCTCACGGAGCTTCTTCGGCAGGGTGAAGTTGTGATCGTACGGATCGTCGTCGCTGGAGGGGAGCGACATCACGCCGGTCAGCAGCACCGGGACATTGTGCTCCTTCAACAGGTCGGTCACCCGCCAGGCATCCCGCCCACCGACGATGATCGCCTTGAGCTGCTCGGCGGCCGCAAACTCGACTGCTGCACGGATGTCCGCGGCGTCGTCAGCCGGCATCAGCGCGGGGATGCTGCCGTTCACCAGCGGAACCAGCGCCGCGAGCACCACGTCATGCTTCGGGCGAGGCAGGCTGCCATTGGCGGCGTAGGCCTCCAACACCTTCGCATAGGCCCGCGCGTCCGCCAGGATGGACTTGAGGGAATCCTTCTGGGCCGCCACGCGGGCAGCCGCCCCTGCCCCGCCGCCGCCGCCGCCGAACCCACCAAATCCGCCTCCACCACCGGCGCGTGGATACTGGATCACCACCGCGGCCCGGTCATTCACCGCCATCTCGGGCGCCGTCGCGCCAGCCATGTTCATCAGCGCCGCCGTGCCCGCAATGACGCTGCCGGTCGGGCGGGAGACGACATGGGTGATCCCCACGACCCGGGTCACGCCAATGTGGGCGCTGTGCGGGTTGAAGCCCCAGAGTGCCATGGCGTTCGGGTTCCAGCTGCCCACTTCACTGTCGTCCACCGTGGCATTGGCGCCCTGGCCGATCTCACTCAGCCCCATGGAGGTGCCGGCGTCCATCATGCCCGGATAAACGGAGAGGCCGCTGGCGTCGATGATCTGCGCACCGGCAGGCACGGTGACGGACGCGCCGACGGCTGAGACCCGGCCATCGGTGATGACAACGGTACCGCGTTCGATCACCGCGCCGGAGACGGGCACGATCCGGGCGTTCTGGATCGCGAAGGTGCCCCGGGGGCCGGGCAGCGGGTTGTGACTGCCAAGCTGGGCCGCGGCGGGGGCGGCCATCAGGGCCGCCGTCACCGACAATAGCACAAAACGCTTTACGGGGGCGGTCACTTGTTCTCCTCCGGATTGCTGCCGGGCCGCTGGGCGCCCCGGACCTGGTTGGGCGCGGCCTGTTCGAGGGCGATGCGCTCACGCGCCATCGCCTCGCGCTGAGCCTGGTCCGCGGCGCGATCAAAGTACACGACGCCGTCCACGAGCGTCGTCTCGACGCGGGAGTAGACGCTGAGCGGATGCCCGGTCCAGATGCCGATGTCGGCGTCCTTGCCGACCTCGATCGAACCGGTGCGTTCCCCGACACCGAGCTGCCTGGCGCCATTGATGGTGATCAGCGCCAGCGCTTCCGTCTCGGTCAGGCCACCGTACCGCATCATCTTGGCGGCATCAATGTTCAGGCGCCGAATCCGCTCGGGGGAATCGGAATTGATGGTGGTCAGCACGCCGGCCCGGGTGGCGATCGCCGCGGCGTAGGGAATCGCGTCATACGCCTCGATCTTGTACGACCAGCTGTCGGCAAAGAGGGAGAGCCCCGCGCCGTGGGCCGCGATCTCCGGCGCAATCTTGTAGCCCTCCAGGCCGTGCTGCAGCGTCATGACCTTGAAGCCGAACTCCTCCGCCATTTCCATCATCATGTGCATCTCGTCGGCCCGGTAGGAGTGGCCGTGCACCAGGCGCTTGCCTTCCAGGATCTCGACCAGCGGCTCCAGCTCCAGATCCCGCCGGGGCGGCACCAGGTTCTGCTCGCGCCGTGCCAGGCGGGCGCGATGGTCGGCCCACTCCGCCTGGTAGTCCCGCGCACGCGTAAACGCGTCACGAATCACCTCGGCCTGGCCCATGCGTGAGGTCGGGTAGCGGGGCGGCGGGGCCTGCTGGCCCGGAATGACCACGTTGGCGCGGTTCTTCCGAGTGACATTCTCGCCCAGCGCGAACTTGATCCCGGGAGGTGCGCCGGCCATCAGCATCTCGCTGGTCGGGCGGCCCCACTTGAGCTTCACGGTGGCGCTCTGCCCGCCGATGGTGTTGGCGGAGCCGTGCAGGATGTTGATCAGCGACACGCCACCGGCCAGCGCACGGTAGATCCCGACGTGGGTCGGGTTCAGGACATCCTCGATACGAGTCATCGAGGTCACCGACAGCGAGCCCTCGTTGATCGCGTCGGCCATCAGGTGCGAGTGCGGGTCGATGATGCCCGGCATGACGAACTTGCCGGTGGCATCAATGACCGTGGCGCCCGCGGGGGCGTTCAGGTTCTGTCCGATCGCGGCGATCTTGCCGTCGCGCAGGAGCAGGTCGGTGTTGGTCTGGGTGCCTTGCGTCACGGTCAGGACCGTGGCGTTGCGGATCAGGGTCGTGGGCGCGGCCTGGGCCGCCAGCGGGGCGGCTGCAGCCGAGAGCGCCATCACGAGCCCGAGTGTCTGGTATCGCATCAGATCCTCATTCGATCGGTCGGGGGTCAGCGGGCCGCGGCACGGAGGCCGGCAAACTTGCCGGTCTCGTGCCCGATGATCGCTACGTCGCCTGCCAGCTCATTGCCCACCCACGCGCCTGCAAACTCGGCCTCCTCGCCGGTGGCGTGCAGGGTCAGGAAGGCGGTAAACCGGAAGCGGCCATCCCCCAGGATGACGCCCTGGGTGATCTCGCCGGACCCGAAGTCACCCCCGAAGTAGCCGTAGAGCTGGTCGCGGTCCTGGATCAGCGACAGGGTGATGTTCCCCCGCTGGCCGTCCACCTCCACCGCCATCGTCCACTGTCCTTCGGCACCCGGCCGAGCCGGTGCACCACCGCGCCCGGCCGCACCGGCTGCCGGCGCCGGGATCTCGGTGGGCACGCCATCCACGAAAACGTGGGTGATGCGGGTACCGTCGGCGAAGAGATCGCCATTGGCAACGGTGAGGTTGGCGATTTTGCCGGCCTCGAGCGAACCGAGCCGATCGGCCACCCCGAGAATGTCAGCCGAGCCCAGGGTCATGGCACGGAGCGCCTGCTCGGCGCTGAGGCCGTTTTCCACGGCGCGGCGGGCGTTGCCGAGCCAGTCACCCCAGTTGGTGATGCCACCGGACTGGAAGGCGAAGCGGACGCCGGCGGCCTGCAGCTTGGCGGGCACCGTGGGCGCCTCGGCGCGCTGGCGGAGGAGGCGCAGCGGTTCCGGCTCGGCATCCGCCGCGGGCGCCGCGGTGCGGCGCGGGAAATTGGTGGAGAGCAACACCGGCACGCCCTCGGCGCGGAGGCGCTCGGCCACCAGGTGGGCCTCGGAGCCGCCGGCGATGATGACGCGAAGGTTGAACTCCTTGGCGATGTCGAGCGCGCGCTCGATTTCCCGTTGGGTATTGGCGGCCATCACGACGGCCTGCTCGCGGGCGAGCACCGGCTGCAGTGCATCCAGCGCCGGATCAGGATCGGGACGGCGCATCCCGCGCGGGTTGCGGGCGTAGGCGGCCTGCCAGTCGCGATAGCGCTGGGCATCGAGGAACATCTGGCGGATGCTGGTGATGACACCCATCAGCGAACCCGGATACCCGGCACCGGCGCCGGAGAAGCCGATGTGCTGGGCCACGGGCGCCTTGACCACCATGCGGAAGGGATCAGTGCCGCCGAGGTTGATGACGGCGGACTGGCCGCGCATGACGCCGTTGCCGATGGCGGTCTGGGCGGCGGTGATCCCGGCGCTGTGGGGACCGGTCAGGGCGTCGGCGTCGGCGGTGAGCTGGTCCACCACCGAGCGCTCGGGGCGCAGGCCGCTGGGATAGTTGGAATTGGGGCCGCTGGAGCCGCCACCGGCCGCCTGGGCGGCGAGCTGCGCGGCGAAGCCTCCGCCACCGCCGCCACCACCGCCTCCGCCAGCCGGGGGGCGCGGGAGCCCCAGGGAACCGTAGGCGTCAATGAGGCCGGGGTAGACCGTCATCCCGGCGCCGTCGATGACCCGGGCGTCGGCCGGGACGGCAACATTGGCGCCGACCGCGGCGATCAGGCCGTTCCGGACCACGACGGTGCCGCGTTCAATGGCGGGGCCACTGACGGGGACGAGTCGGGCATTGGTGATGGCGTAGGTGGAAGGGGTGTTGCGTTGGGCGGCGAGCGGCGTGGCGGCGAAGACGCCAACTGCCAGCGCGCCAAGGAGGCGCAGCGGTGCGGCCATGGGTCAATCTCCTGGGGGTAACGAGCGAGCAGGTGAGCTACCAGCGGCCCTGGCAGGCGCGGCATGCTCAACAACTATACGAAGGTAGCCGGAGTGGCGTTGAGGGGGGAGGCAGGGAGGCCGACCGAGCGTGACGCTTGGCGGACTCGCCGGGCCGGCGCTAGCTTCGACGTGGAGCGAGTTGACCGCAAAGGCGATGCGGTCGCACGGAGTTGCGTGGAGGAAACCATGACCAATGGCGCCAAGTGGGGCCTCCGCGTTGCGACGGTGCTCTTGTTCGCACTGCCCACCAGAGCGGCAGGTCAGGCGGCTGGCCCTGACCGGGGCTTCTGGCAGCTCGCAGACACCGTGATCGTCCAACGGGTCGGTCAGGCGATATTCGACCGCCTCGGCGTCCTCTGGCGCTGTGCTGACGGCAGCACCGGGGGGTCCTCCACAACGTACCGGATGCGAGCACACCGGTTCCGGGGCCACTGGCAACCGCCGAGCACGGAGGCATACCTGTTCGGCGACTCGGCACCATGTGGGGCGAGGCGATGAGCGAACGCCGACAGACTCCATGGCGGGAGACCCCGCGGGGGTGAAGCGGCTACTCGATCCGCTCGCCCTTGCCGGTTTCGGCCTGGCCGCGGCGTTCGCGGTGGCGCAGGGCTGGTCGCTGCCAGCGTTCTGCTGGAGCACCTGGCTGGCTGGCCTCTTGTACGCCTGGTCCTGTGTGGTTTCCGGGGCCGTCCAGATCATCGCCACGGCGCCGTTCCACAGGGCAACCTACACGCGGCGATTTCCCTCCCTCGGGAAGCTCTCCACTCCGCTCCTCTCCCTGGGCGTCGTGGCGGTCGCCGTGCCCGTGGCCATCGCCGCCCTCTATCTCTATGCCTTCGTGTTCGGGCTGTATGGCCTGTTGCTCTCCTTCTTCGCCGAGATGGAGCCGCACGCACTGTTCGGCCGGAACGGGTTCATTAATTCTGACTTTACCGAGTCGGTGTCCTACCTGGCCCGGTCCTACTGGCCGATGGCCGCGGGGGCACTGCTTGCGAATGCGACCCTGCTTTACCACACCGAGCCTTGGCAGCGGATGCTCAACCCTGCGAGCACCGAGATCGTGCGCATCCACGTTCTCGTCGTGGTGATGCCGATTATTGCCCTGGTGGGGTGGGCGCTCTTCGGCGACTCATACCACACCATCACGATCGTGCTGCTGATGGGCGTTTTTTACCTGTTGCCGAGGGGCACGGAGAAGGCGTTCGCCATCGGCTCCGTCGCGGGGGGGCAAAGCAGGTCTGAGGGATAAGAAGCGCCCAGCCGTGGCGCGGACGACGCAGCCATTGACGACGACCAGTTCACCGACTTGAGCGTCCACTGGATCGCACCAGCATGGGACGTCGCAGGAGTGGAGGCCCTGACGAATCGCCACCGGTTCCCGCCCCCTCGATGAATGGCAGGAACCACGCTGTTGGCGGAGCCGTCCCTCGGCGGTCATATTGAATTGAGACTTGCCCTCACCACGGAAGAACGGGCTTCATGCAACCACCGCCGATTCCTCCCGATGAGCAGGACCGCCTGGAGGCGCTCCGGAGCTATGCCGTGCTCGACACCGAGCCGGAGGTGCCCTACGACCAAGCCACCGACTTGGCGGCGTTGATCTGCGGGGTCCCGTTCTCCCTCGTTACCCTGGTGGATGGGGACCGACAGTGGTTCAAGTCGCGGCACGGCTGGGACCTGACACAGTCGGACCGGGCCATCTCCTTCTGCGCCCACGCGATCACCGAGCCCGACCTGATGGTCGTTCCCGACGCGACGGCAGATCCCCGCTTTCGTGGGAACCCCCTGGTGACCGGCGAGCCCGAAATCCGGTTTTATGCGGGCGCCCCCCTGATCAACTCCGAGGGACATGCCCTCGGCACCCTCTGCGTCTTCGACCGGGTACCGCGGCACCTCTCGCCGGAGCAGGAGCAGGCCATGCGGGGGCTCCGAACCCTTGTGATGGCCCTGCTTGAGCTCCGCCGAAGCACGCGACGCCTCGACATCTCCGATGAGATTCTGAACAGCCTCCCCGGAGTCTTCTACGTTTTCAACCGGAACGGACATTTCCTTCGCTGGAACCGGCGATTCGAGCAGATCACCGGCTACTCCGCGAAGGACTTTGCCGAGCTTCACCCCCTCGACCTTTTCCGGGGGGCCGACCGTGATCACATCGACGAGAAGATTCAGCAGGTGTTTGCGGTCGGTGTGGCCGATGTGGAGGCCACGTTGATTGCCAGGGATGGGACGGTGTTGCCCCACTATTTCACGGGACGGCTCCTGGACCTCGAGGGCGAGCCCTGCCTGGTGGGAATGGGCGTGGACGTGAGCCGGCGCCGGGAACTGGAAGACGAGCGGGAACGGCTCTTCAAACTTTCGCACGACCCATTGTGCATTGTGGGGTTCGACGGCGGGTTCCGAGACGTCAACCCGGCCTGGGAGCGGGTCTTGGGCTATCCCCCGGAATTCCTGATCGGCCGCCGCTTCGCCGAGTTCATCCACCCCGATTACGTGGCGCGGACCGAGGCGGAGCTTGCCCGGAATAGAGGGGGCCATGAGACGCGCAATTTCGAGAATCGATATCGGCACCGCGACGGAGGCTGGCGCTGGATGTCGTGGGACTCGAGCGTCGATCTGACCCGTGGGACGATCTACGGGACCGCCCGGGACGTCACCGAGGAGAAGGCGGTGGCCGAGGTGCTCCGCAAGAGCGAAGCACGCTATCGCACCCTCGTCGAAAGCGCCCTGGACGCCATCATCACCCTGGCCCCGGACGGCACGATCGCATCGGTGAACCGGGCCTTCACGGTGATAACCGGCTGGGATGGCAATGCCTGGCTGGGGCGCTCCTTTGAGGGCCTGATCGACCCCGACGCGCTCCCGCTTGCCCGTGAAGTGTTCGGGAAGCTGGGACGGGATGAGGGGATGCCCGTGTTCGAACTTCCGGTCGTCGCCAGGGACGGAAGGCGTATTCCGGTCGAGATCAAGGCCACGGCGTTCGAGGGGACGCCCGGGGAGCGGTGGGCCCTCCTGGTAGCCCGGGACATCCGGGCCCGGAAGGCGTTGGACGAGCGACTCCATCAACTCCAGCGGCTGGACGCGGTGGGCCGACTCGCGGCGGGGGTGGCCCACGATTTCAACAATGTCTTGACGGTGGTGAGAGGCGAGGCCGAGCTCCTCCTCGGTGAGCCGGATCTCCCAGGCGGGGTGGCGGAATCGTTGCGCCATATCCAGGCCGCCGCCGAGCAGGGGGCCGCGCTCACCGGCCGCCTCCTGGCACTGAGCCGAAAGCAGGAGCTCCGGCTCGGTGACGTGGAGCTGAACCAGGTCATCCACCATTTCAGCCCGATGCTGGAGCGGTTCGTGGGAAACTCCTGCGCCGTTGCGTTGACGCTCTGTCCGGACAGCACGACCGTTTCGGCCGATACTGGGCTGCTGCAGCAGGTGCTGATGAACCTCGCGATCAATGCGGGCGACGCCATGCCCGACGGCGGCACGTTGCACGTCTCCACGGCCCCGGTGACTGTGGACGAGGAAACGGCCGTGCGGTACCCGGACGCCCGTGCGGGGCGATATGTCCGCCTCTCGGTGACCGACACCGGCACGGGCATCGCTCCGGAGCACCTGCCCCATATCTTTGAGCCGCTCTTCACCACAAAAGACGAAGGCAGGGGTACAGGGCTTGGGCTGGCCACGGTGTACAGCCTGGTGCGCCAGCACGGGGGGTGGATGGATGTCCAGAGCACGCTCGGGACTGGCACCACCTTCCACCTGTTCTTTCCCGTCGCGGGCGACGCTGGGGCGCCGGACCCCGCGGCGAGGAGCATCCAGCAGTAAGCAGTCGGGTTGACTGACCGAAGGCACGCGTGAGCGCCGGGGTTGCCTCACCCCCGCATGCGGGGGCACCTTGTAGAATCCTTCATGTCACCCCTCTCCCGCTGGCTTCCGCTGACGATTGCCGCCCTGTTCGGGCTCACGCTCGGCCTGGGCACCTTCACCTTCGGGTACGCCCGGGGTGCCTCGTACCTGACCAACGATCCCGCCGCATGCGCCAACTGCCACATCATGGGTGAGCACTACGACGCCTGGCTCAAGTCGAGCCATCGCGCCGTGGCGGTCTGCAATGACTGCCACGCCCCGAAGGATTTCCTGGGCAAGTACTACGTCAAGGCCTCCAACGGCTTCTGGCATTCGTTCTACTTTACCACCGGGCGGTTCCCTGACCCCCTGCGGATCCGACCCGTCAACCAGGCCGTCACCGAAGCCACCTGCCGCGCCTGCCACGCGCCGATGGTGGACGCCATTGACAGTCACACCACCGAACCCGGCTCCTGCGTGCGGTGCCACCTGCACGTGGGACACTGGGTCCGTTGACCCGACCTTCCTGGAGGCCCGACGATGCCTGAGACAGTTCCCTCCCGCACTCGACTCGGCCACCTGGCCGTGGTGGCGGGACTTTTCGCCATTGTCGCGATCGGGGTGGCAGCGCTCCTCACCAACATCAGCAGCCGGCAGGCCGAGGGCCGCACCACCTGGTTCCGGGCGGTCGAGGTGACCGACAGCACCACCGACCCCGCCGTGTGGGGCCAGAACTTCCCGCTGCACTACGACGCCTACCGGCGCACCACCGACATGGTCCGCACCCGCTTCGGCGGCAGCGAGGCCCTGCCCCGGACACCCACCGACGCCGACCCGCGCTCGATCGTGGCCCAGTCCCGGCTCGAGGAGGACCCGCGCCTCCGGCGCATCTGGCAGGGCTACGCCTTCGCCACGGACTTCCGGGAGGAGCGCGGTCACGCCTACATGCTGGAAGACCAGACCTTCACCGTGCGGCAGCAGGTGAGCCAGCAGCCCGGCGCCTGCGCGCATTGCCACGCCTCCGTCTACGTGCCCTACAAGCGCCTTGGCGACGGCGATTTGATCCGCGGCTTCGAGCGCATGAACGCGATGCCCTACCAGGACGCCCGCCCCCTGCTGGAACACCCTGTGTCATGCATTGACTGCCACGACCCTGCCACGATGGAACTGCGGATTACGCGGCCAGGTTTCATGGAGGGGATGCGCGCCCTCAAGGCCTCGGAGGGCATCGAGGGGTATGACGTCAACACGATGGCCACTCGCCAGGAGATGCGGAGCTTCGTCTGCGGCCAGTGCCACGTGGAGTACTATTTCGCCGGCCCCGAGAAGCGGCTGACCTACCCGTGGCACCGCGGCCTCCAGGTGGACAGCATCCTGGCGTACTACGAGGCGACCGAGTTTGCCGATTGGACCCACGGCGCCACCGGCGCCCGGGTCCTCAAGGCCCAGCACCCGGAATTCGAGATGTGGAACCAGGGCACTCATGCGCGCGCCGGAGTGACCTGCGCCGACTGTCACATGCCCTACCAGCGGGTTGGGGCGATGAAGATCAGCGACCACCACGTCCGCAGCCCGTTGCTCAACGTCAACAAGGCCTGCCAGACCTGCCACAAGGTGGCGGAAGAGGAGTTGCTGGAGCGGGCCCAGCTCATCCAGACGCGCACCTACCAGCTGCGCAACACCGCGATGGATGCGGTGGTGGACCTGATCAATGACCTCGAAGCGGCGGTGGCCCAGGATAGCACCCGGGTGGGGATCGCCGAGGCCCGACGGCATCACCGCCGGGCCCAGTTCCTGGTAGACTTCGTGGAGGCCGAGAATTCGATGGGGTTCCACGCCCCCCAGGAGGCCGCGCGAATCCTGGGCAACGCCATCAACGAGGCGCGGAAGGGGCAGGTGGCGCTGCGACCACGGTAGCGGCGGGGGACAGCCCGGGTGGACCCTGCCCCGACCGGAGGTACCACGGTGGGCGTGTCCTACTGGCGCTGGCTTGGCCGTTGCCCCATCTTCAGCCGACCGTGACCACCCTCCAGCAACGACTCGCCGACGCCCTCATCGGCCGCTACAGGCTCGAGCACCAGCTCGGCGAGGGGGGGATGGCGGTGGTCTTCCTCGCCCACGATCTCCGGCATGACCGTCAGGTCGCGCTCAAGGTCCTCCGCCCCGAGATTGCCAACGAGATCGGCGGCGATCGCTTTGACCGTGAGATCAGGATGGCGGCGCGACTCACCCACCCGCACATCCTGCCGGTATTCGACTCGGGCGAGGCCGACGGTCTCTATTTCTACGTCATGCCGACGATGGCCGGCAAGTCGCTCCGTGACCGCCTGGCCGGCGGCGCGGTGCTCCCCCTCGACGAGGCCATCCGGATCACCTGTCAGGTGGCGTCGGCGCTCGACTACGCCCACCGGCAGGGGGTGATCCACCGGGACGTGAAACCCGAGAACATCCTGATGCACGAGGGCGCTGCGCTGGTCGCCGACTTCGGGATCGGCAAGGCGCTCAGTGGCTCGGAAGGGTCAATCACCCAAACCGGCCTCGCCGTCGGGACCCCGGCGTACATGAGCCCGGAGCAGGCGTCCGCCGACGCCTCCGTTGATGGACGCAGCGACCTCTACTCGCTCGGCTGCGTGCTCTACGAGATGCTTACCGGGGAGCAGCCGTACACGGGCCCCAACGCACAGGCCATCATCAGCAAGCGCTTCCTGGCGCCCGTGCCCCACGTGCGGGCGATGCGCGATGTTCCCGAGGCGCTCGACCAGGCCGTGGTGCGCGCGCTGGCGCGGACCCCGGTTGACCGGTTCGCCACCGGGGCGGAGTTCGTCGAGACGCTGCAGCAGATCGAGCAGCAGGGACGCACGCCCTCCGGCACGACCCCGGTCGGAACGGCGGCGGCGGCACGGTCCATCGTGGTGCTCCCGCTGGCCAACATGAGTGCCGACCCGGAAAACGAGTACTTCAGCGACGGCATGACCGAGGAGATCATCAACGCCCTGGCCCGAATCCCCGGCCTGCAGGTGGCGTCGCGAACCTCGTCATTCGCCTTCAAGGGCAAGTCCGTCGAGATCTCGGATATCGGGCGGCGGCTTGGCGTGTCGTCGGTGCTGGAAGGGAGCGTCCGGAAGATCGGCAACCGCATCCGGATCACCACCCAGCTGGTGAACGTCGCGAACAATTACCAGCTCTGGTCCGAGACCTATGACCGGCAGCTGGAGGACGTGTTCGCGATCCAGGACGAGATTTCCCGCTCCATCGTTGACGCGCTAAAGATCCAGCTCCTGGGCGATGCCCGGGCCGAGCCGCTGGTCAAGCCCACCACCGACAACCTCGAGGCCTACACCCTCTACCTCAAGGGCCGCTTCTTCGTGAACCGGATGGCGGAGCACGACCTCCACAAGGCGCAGTCGCTGTTCGAGCAGGCGCTGGATGCCGACCCGGGATACGCCCGCGCCTATACCGGGATCGCGGACTGCTGGTGCAACCTTGCCGACGACTGGGTGGCCCCGGGGGTGGCCTATCCAAAGGCCAAGTCAGCTGCGGTGCGGGCCCTGCAGTTGGACCGGACGTTGGGGGAGGCGCTGACCTCGCTCGGCAAGGTGCTGGCCTGGTTCGAGTGGGACTTCGATGGCGCCGCCCGGGAGCTGGCCAAGGCGGTGGAACACAACCCGAACTACGCCGAGGCGCACTTCGTCTACGGGAGCACGCTGCCGGCGGTGGGTCGGCTGGTCGAGGCGATTGACGAGATGCGCAAGGCGCTGGTGCTCGATCCGCTGTCGGCGCACTTCTCGCGATGGTTGGGTCGCCTGCTCCTGTACGCCGACCGATATGAAGCCGCCATCGCCCAGAGCGCCACCACCCTGGAGATCGAGCCGAACTACTCCCAGGCCTACCTCGATATCGGCGCGGCCGAGCTGGCCCGCGGGAACGCCGCCGCGGCGCTCACGGCGTTTCGCCGCGGGCAATCGCTGGACACGGCCATACGCTCCTACGACGCCATGCTCGTGCCGCCGCTTGTGCACCTGGGCGAGACGGAGGACGCCACCGCCATCATGGAACGACTGGCCCACCAGGCGAAGACGGAGTACCTCCGGTCGGAGGTCCTGGCGATGGGGTACGCCGCCCTGGGCGACCTGGATGCCGCCTTTGCCAGCCTGCAGACGGCGCTGGAGGCGCACTCGGCCGGACTCATCTACCTCCATCTCGACCCCGGCTACCGGCCGCTCCACCACGATCCGCGGTATGCCGCATTGGTCCGCACGATAGGTCTGCGGTAGGCGGATCGCCGGGCAGGAGCCCTCCCTGATCCGAGGCGACTCAATCTCGTTATTCTTCCGTCGGGTATCGGCATCCCCACGTCGGGGATGGGACGCGGCCCAGGCTCCAAGGCGGGAGGCTCAATGCAGCCGTACCAGAACCTGACCATCGTTCGCAACCGGCACCGAGCCCGGGAACTCCGGGAATTCCGGGCGCTGGTCGAGGACTACTTCGTACGCTCGGCCCGTGACCCCGATGGGGTTCCGCTCGACTGGGACGGAGCCCAGATGCTCCGATCCCGCATCCACCAGAAGCTTGCCCGAATCATCCAGGTGGTCCGCGCCGCCGGGCTGGAAGGCCCGGTGGCGGGGCATCTGGTCACCGACCCCGGGCCAATGCTGGGTCGGGTGGACGGGCTGCAGCGGATCTTCAGCCCCCGGTATGCCGATGGTGGCGAACAGGAACTCCTCGACATCCTCGACATGGCCCTCGGTGTCTATGACTCCGACCAGGTCGCCGCGCTCGTGAGGTCCGTGAGCCCCTTCCACTATGCGGGAGCCGTGCTGGGCTGGCTGACGCGGGGCCCCCGCAGGATGCTGCGGACGCTCGGATGGGGTGGCGGCCCATCTTATCGGGCCATGGCCACGGAATTGGCCAGACTCGAGGCCCTGGCGACGCGGCTGGGAGACCTGGATCAAGTGGTCGAGTCGCGACTGGCCAGCCTGGAGGACCGCCACGTGCCGCGTCACGCCGAGCAGGCTCACCAGATCGCGGAGCTCGCTGAACGGCTGGATTTCGCGGAGCGGATGCTGGCCCAGCGAGGTGGGGCAGCCCGGCTGTCTCCACCCCGACGCGACACCCACGCGACTCCAGTATAGCAGTGGCGCGCCGGGCGGTGCGCCCCTGCCGTTACGACCGCTCCGCGATCGCCTCGATCTCCACGCGAACGCCCTTCGGAAGCCCCACCACGGCCACGGTGCTGCGCGCCGGGCGGTGCGCCCCGAAATGCTTCGCGTAGACCTCGTTCATCGCCGCGAAATCATTCATGTCCACCAGGAAGACCGTGGTCTTGACCACCTGCTGGAGGCTGGTGCCGGCCGCCTCCAAAATGGCCGCGAGGTTCTGCATCACCCGCTCCGTCTGCTCGGGGACACCGCCCGGCACGATTTCCATGGTGGCGGGGTTCAGCGCGATCTGTCCCGCCGTGTAGACCAGGTTCCCGGTGATGACCCCTTGGCTGTAGGGGCCGATCGCCGCCGGGGCGCCGGCCGTCTGCACGAAATCCATCCCCACCTCCCTAGAAGAGTCCTTCGATGGTGCCATCCGCAAGCACGCGGATGGACTCGGCGGCCGGCGTCTTGGAGAGCCCCGGCATGGTCATGATCTCCCCCGCCAGCGCCACCACGAACCCGGCGCCCGCGGACGCGTACACGTCCCGCACAGTGAGGCGGAAGCCGCTCGGCCGGCCCAGCTTGGTCGGGTCATCCGAAAACGAGTACTGGGTCTTCGCCATGCACACCGGGGTCTCGCCCAGTCCCATCGCCTCGCATTGCTTGATGGCGCGTTCTGCGGCAGCCGAATAGTCCACCCCGTCCGCCCCATAGATCTCCTTCGCGATCGTCTCGATCTTCTCCTTGATCGGTCGCTTCGCATCGTAGATCGGCTGGTAGGCCCCCTTCCCCTCGTCCAGGACGGCCAGGAGTTCCTTCGCCACCGCCTCGCCACCCTCGCCGCCCTTGCCCCACACGTCGGACATGGCCGCGCGCACGCCCCACTTTGCCGCATGCTTCAGGATGGTGTCCACCTCCTCCTGGCTGTCGGAAGTGAACCGATTGACGGCCACCACCACGGGGAGGCCGAACTTCTGGAGGTTCCTGACGTGCGCCTCAAGGTTCACCATGCCGCGCTCAAGCGCCGCCACGTCCGGCGTGCCGAGCGCGTCCTTCTTGACGCCGCCGTGCATCTTGAGGGCGCGGATCGTGGCGACGATAACCGCTGCCTCCGGGTTGAGCCCTCCGAAACGGCACTTGATGTTGAGGAACTTTTCGGCCCCCAGGTCGGCACCGAAGCCCGCCTCGGTCATCACGATGTCGGCCAGCCCCAGGCCGAGCTTCGTGGCAACGATGGTGTTGCAACCGTGGGCGATGTTGCCGAATGGCCCACCGTGCACCAGCGCAGGGCCGCCTTCGAGGGTCTGCACCAGGTTGGGCTGGAGGGCGTCCTTGAGGAGCAGGGTCATGGCGCCGCTGGCCTTCAGGTCCCCGGCGGTGACCGGCTGCCGGTCACGGGTCAGCCCGACGATGATGCGGGCCAGCCGGGCCTCCAGATCCTGCATGTCGGTGGCCAGGCAGAGGATCGCCATGATCTCGCTGCCGGGGACAATGACGAAGCGGTCCTCGCGCGTCGGGCCGCCGTTCAGCCCGCCGAGCCCCACGATGATGCCGCGCAGGGCGCGGTCGTTCATGTCCATGGTGCGAGGCCAGGTGATCCGGCGGCTGTCGATGCCGAGCGCATTGCCGTGGTGGATGTGGTTGTCGAGCATGGCGCTGAGCAGGTTGTGCGCCGAGGTGATGGCGTGGAAGTCGCCGGTGAAGTGGAGGTTGATCTCATCCATGGGGACGACCTGGGCGTATCCGCCGCCCGCGGCGCCGCCCTTGACGCCGAACACAGGCCCCAGCGACGGCTCGCGGATGCAGACGATGGCGTTCTTGCCCAGGCGCCGGAGCGCCTGGGTCAGCCCGACCGTCACCGTGCTCTTCCCCTCCCCGGCCGGGGTGGGTGAGATGCCCGTGACCAGCACCAGGCGGCCCTTCGGCTTTCGGGCCTTGACGGCAGCCGCGCTGATCTTGGCCTTGTACTTCCCGTAGGGAATGATCTCGTCGGCGCTCAGGCCAAGATCGGCCGCCACGTCGGCAATCGGGCGCATCGTCGCAGCCTGGGCAATGGCGATGTCGGTGGGTACTCCGCTCACGGCAGCTCCTGGTGTGGGGTAAGGCGGGATCCAAAGAAACCAGCGGCATTGGCGCCGGTCAACGCAATCGTCTCGTCGGTGGTCATGCCGAGGACCACGCCCAGCCGCTCGGCGACCTGCCGGACGAACGCGGGCTCGTTCCGCTTGCCCCGGTGCGGCACCGGGGCCAGGTAGGGGGCATCGGTCTCGACCAGGAGCCGGTCAAGAGGCACCTGACGGATGAGGTCGTCCGAACTCCAGCTGCGAAACGTGATCATCCCCGAAAAGGAGAAATACTGCCCCAGTGCCAGACCGGCCTCCAGCAGCACGGGTCCGCTGCTGAAACTGTGCAGGACTACGCGCGCGGACGGGTGGTTGTTGAGGATGGCGGCGATGTCGGCATCTGCCTCGCGCGCGTGGATGACGGCCGGCTTGCCCAGGCGGGCGGCCAGGCCGAGCTGCTCATCGAACACCCGGCGCTGGACATCGCGGGGGGAGTGATCGTAGTGATAATCGAGGCCCATTTCCCCTGCCGCCACCACCTCGGGCTCCGCCAGCGCCGCTTCCAGCCAGGCGGCGGTCTCGGCGGTCCAGCTGCCGGCCACGTGGGGATGGACGCCAGCGGTGGCCGAGACCCCGGAAAAGCGGCGGGCCAGGCGCAATGCCCGGCCCGCGGCCTCCTGGCTCTCCCCCACCGCGATGAGGTGCACAACCCCACCCTGCCGCGCACGCGCCACCACCTCATCGAGGTCCGCGGCGAATGCCGCGTCCCCCAGGTGGCAGTGTGTGTCCACAAGCATCGGGGGCTCAGGTCGCGGGCTGGGGCTTCCGCTTGACGACCGGCACGCCCTTGGCATCAGCCCCGGGCCACTTGTTCTCGATCTCCAGCAGCACCGGCGTCGCGATGAAGATGGAGGAGAACGTACCGATGACGATGCCGAACAGCATCACCAGCGCAAACGGCCGGATCACCTCGCCCCCCAGGAAGGCCAGGGCCAGCAGGGTGCCGATCGAGGTGCCGCCGGTCAGCACGGTGCGCGGCAGCGTCTCGTTGATCGAGCGATTGAGGATCGTGACAAAGTCGGCACGACGTGCAGTGTTGAGGTTCTCGCGGATCCGGTCGAAGATGACGATCGTGTCGTTCAGTGAATACCCGAGCACCGACAGCACGCCGGCCACCACGAACAGGCTGATCTCCAGGCGGAGGATGCCGATGAAGAGGATGGTGGCAATCACGTCGTGGGCCGTGGCCACCACCGCGGCCAGCCCGAAGCGCCACTCGAAGCGGACAGCCAGGTAGGCGAGCACCGCCAGGAAGCTGAGCAGGATGGCCAGGACGGCCCGGCCGCGGAGCTCATCCCCCACCTTCGGGCTGACCGCTTCCGTCCGAACGAGGGTGTATTGGCCGGCGCCGATGGCCTCGTCCAGCGCGGGGACCACCGCGGCAGCGGTGGCCTGGGTGTCGTTGACGTCCACCCCTTCGGCGATGACTCGCGCGCGGATCACCATCTCACGCGCGGAGCCGAAGCTCTGGATCTCGGCACCGGTGATCCCCCGCTCGGCCAGCGCCGAGCGGACGGTGGCCACGTCAATCGGGGCCTGGGCCTCGACCTGGATCAGGGTGCCCCCGGTGAACTCGATGCTCCAGTTGAAGGAGCGGACGATGGACAGCACCAGGGCCACCGCCATGAATACAACGGTCCCGAGATAGGCGGTGCGCCGGAAGGCGAGGAAGTCGAAATTGGCGTTGGCAAAGAATCGCATGGCGTCAGATGCTCAGCGTGGTCATGGCGGGCTTGCGCTCCAGCCACAGGAGGAAGAAGGTCCGGGTCACGAAGATGGCGGTAATCATCGAGGCCACCGTACCGAGGATCAGGGTCACGGCAAATCCCTGCACCGGCCCGGTACCGAACTGGAAGAGGAACAGTGCCGTGATGACGGTCGTGACGTTGGAGTCGACGATGGCGCTCATGGCGTTCCGGAACCCCTCGTCCACGGCCAGGCGCACGGTCTTGCCCAGTGCCAACTCCTCGTG
>JBHEPH010000002.1:0-69558 GCA_046260395.1 Gemmatimonadales bacterium | reverse complement strand
GCGTCGCGCCCATCGCGGCCAGCCCTCCCATCGTGAACAACATGTAGAGCGACAGGGCCAGGACCGCGAGCACGCCCGCCATGCGATAGTAGCCCACCATGATCAGGATGATGACCAGGGTGCCCACCACGGTGGCGATGATCCCGGCGCGGATGGCATCCGCCCCCAGGCTCGGGCCGATCTGGCGGTAGTCCACCACCTGGAGGGGCACCGGCAGGGCACCGGCCCGCAGGGTCAGCGCCAGGTCCTGGGCCTCCTGGAGCGTCTGGCCGGTGAGGGTGATCTGGCCGCGCCGGTCAATGCGACTCTGGATCACCGGCGGGCGGCCCTGCACCCGGTCGTCAAGGAGGATGGCCATGTAGTCGCCGACGTGGCGCTGGGTGCCAGTCCCGAAGCGACGGCCGCCCTCGCGGTTCAGCTCGAAGACCACGATCGGGCCGTTCGTCAGCGGATCGAGCTGGGCCGTGGCGTCGGTGAGGTACTCACCGGTGATGATCGGCTGTTCGTTGACCAGGTACAGGAAGCGGTACGCCTCGACACCGACACTGGTCGGCGCGTTGGACCACTTGATCTCATGCCCGCGTGGCCAGAGGCGTCGGATCTCAGGGATGCGGAGCAGCGAATCCACGCGGAGGTAGGCGGTCTCCGGGACCAGGAATTCTCCCGGGGCGCTGCCGCCGGCCAGTGACCCCGGCTGGATCAGCCCCGCCAGCGTGCCGCCAGTCATCGGCAGGCTGTCGGACTCTGCCGCGGCGCTGTCGGTGCCGAGCAACTGCTGGACGGCGGAGGACGGCCCGGTGGTGCTGCCCGCCGTGGCGGTGATTCCGAGCCGGGCCAGTTCGCGGTCCATGGCCGGCAGTGCCCGCTCGAGCGCCCCGGTCTTGTCGGTGATCTTGAACTCAAGAAACGCGCTCCGCTGGACCACCTCGATCGCACGCGCCGGCTCGGTGATGCCGGGCAGCTCCACCACGATCCGCTCGGCCCCCTGCTTCTGAACCAGCGGCTCGGAGACCCCGAACTCGTCGATCCGCTTCCGCAGGATCGTCAAGGCGAGCTCGATATCCGCCGCCGGGTCCGCCGAGACCCGCTGCGACTGGTCGAGCTCCAGGGCGAGGTGCATGCCGCCCTGCAGGTCAAGGCCGCGCTTCAGCGGTACCCGCGTCACCTCGACGTCGGCCATGACGCCGTCGACGTTGCGCTCACGAACCGTGATGGTGCGCGGAAAGAGGTAGAAGATCGCGATGGCGATCAACCCCAGGATGATCAGGAACCGGTTTCGAGTGCTCTTGGACATCGTCTCGTTCGAAGGTCGTGCGTGGGTTACACGCGGTTATGGTCCTGCCCCCCGGGCGCTTGTGCGAGCGCCGCTACGGCCGCCGCCCGGTCCCGCTCCAACTGTGCCTGCAGCGCCTCCACCGAGTCAAAGCGCCGTACCTCCCGCAGCCTGGCCCCCCAGGTGACCCGCACGGTCCTGCCATACAGGTTACCGTCAAACCCGAACAGGTGGGCCTCCAGCAGGCGCCTCCCGTCGTCAAACGTTGGGCGGTGCCCCTGGTTGAGCATGCCGTCCGCCACGCCACCTGCCCACTCCACCCGCACGGCATACACCCCATCCGGCGGCAACTGCTTCCGGGGCGTTACGGCGAGGTTGGCCGTCGGGAACCCAAGGTCCCGGCCCCGACCCGCGCCCCGTTCCACCACCGCGCTCACCGTGTAGGGCCGTCCCAGGCACTGCGCCGCCTCGGCCAGGCAACCCTCCGCCACCAGTGCCCGGACCCGGGTACTGGACACCCGCTGCCCGTCAACGTCCACCGGCGGCACCACATCCACCGAAAAGCCGAGTTCCCCGCCCAGCCGCTGCAGCAGGTCCACCCCGCCCTCGCGGTCCCGGCCAAACCCATGGTCCTCACCGACCACCAGGTCCCGGCACTGGCACCGCCCCACCACAACTTCCCGCACGAACGCCTCTGCCGTGCGCGAGGCAAGCGCAGGGTCGAAGTGCAGCACCAGCAGGTAATCCAGTGCCGCCTGGGCCAGGATCTCCGCGCGCTCCACCGGGAGCGTCAACCGTGCCGGCGCCCGGTCGGGCCGCAACACCTCGGCCGGGTGCGGCTCGAAGGTGACCAGGACTGCTTTGCGCCTCGCGTCCTGCGCGCGCCGGCCGACTTCAGCGAGAATCGCCATGTGGCCAGCGTGCAGCCCGTCGAAGGAACCGACCGTCACCACACTGCCCTCCGGGAGGTGCGGCAACACCGGGCTCACTTCCCCTCCAGCACGACAATGGGCTGCCAGCCGGTCTCCCGCGCCTCCCCCACCGCCACCAGCGAGCCACCAACCATCAGCCGGGCCCGCCCCTCGGATCCCTCCCGCATCACCTGGCGGCCGTGCCCCACGTCGGCTGCCTCCGCCTCCGACAACGCCACCGCGGGCAGGTGCCCGAGCAAGTCCGCCGGGCTGAGCAACCTCGACTCCGCGGTGACGTCCCCCAGTGGCACCGCAGCCGCCACCTCGAACGGGCCGATCGCCTCGCGCCGCAGGCTGGTCAGGTGCGCTCCCACCCCCAGCGCATCGCCGAGGTCCCGGGCCAGTGCCCGCACGTAGGTGCCGGTGCTGACCTCGGCCACGAACTCCACCACGGGCGGCTCATACCGCTCCAAGCCAAAGCGGTGCACGTCCACGGGCACCGCCGCCAGCGTTGGGGTCTCCCCACGCCGGGCCAGCTCGTGGCTCCGCTGGCCGCCGACATGCTTGGCGGAGAAGGCCGGTGGCACCTGTTCCTGTCGGCCCGTCATCCGTGCCATCAGCTCCGCCACCACTGCTTCCTCAGGCCATGCCGCCGGTTCCAGCTGCGCCAGCTCGCGGCCGGTCAGGTCGTCGCTGTCGGTGCGCACCCCGAGCCGCGCGACCGCGCGATAGCGCTTCGACAGCGGCTCCAGAAACCGCGCCAGCCGCGTCGCCCGCCCCAGCAGCACGATCAGCAGCCCGGTCGCGAATGGATCCAGGGTGCCGGTGTGACCAACGGCGCGGAGGCGGAAGGTACGCCGCACCTGGGCCACCACATCGTGGGAGGTGGGGCCGGCCGGCTTGTCCACCAGCAGCGCCCCGGTCAGTCCGACTCCTCCTCGCGCTTCAGCGAGGCGAGCACCTCATTGATCCGTGCCGCGTGTTCCAGGCCGAGGTCCGCCTCGAAGTGCAACTCGGGTACGATCCGTGTGCCCAGACTCTTCGCCACCCGCCCGCGCAGGAACCCGGCGGCACTCATCAGTCCTTCCATCGCGCGGTCGCGGTCCTCGGCGTCGCCGGCCACCATCACCTTGATCTTGGCATGGCTGAGGTCCGGGGTCACCGTCACGCCGGTGACCGTCACCCGGCCCACCCGGGGGTCACGCACCTCGCGCACCAGGGTGTCACCGATGACCTGGCGGACCGTCTCCGCGACCTGCTGCGGGCGGTGCGAGCTTCCCTTCATCGTGGTCGCCTCAGGCCGGCGCTGAGCTGGCGCTCGACGCGAGGGTCCGGCGGATCTCTTCCGTGCGGAACGCCTCGATCCGGTCACCGACCTTCACGTCGTTGAAGTTCTCGACCCCGATGCCGCACTCCAGCCCTTCACGCACTTCCTTGACGTCGTCCTTGAACCGCTTGAGGCTGGAAATGCCCCCGGTGTAGACGGTGCGCCCGTCGCGGACCACCCGCACCTGCGCCGTGCGCACGATGGTGCCGCTGGTGACCTTGCTGCCGGCGATCGTGCCGACCCGGCTCACCTTGAACACCTCCAGCACCTCCGCCTCGCCGAGGATCGTTTCCTTCTCCTCGGGCTTCAACAACCCTTCGAGGGCGCTGCGGACATCCTCGACCGCCTCGTAGATGACCCGATAGGTGCGCAGGTCCACCTGCTCCCGCTCGGCGGCGTTGCGCGCATTGGCGTCGGGCCGGACGTGGAAGCCGAGGACGATGGCCCCGGAGGCCTTGGCCAACAGGATGTCGCTTTCGGTGATGGCGCCGACTCCACGATGGACGATGTCCACCCGGACCTCGCCGGTGGAGAGCTGCTGCAGCGCGTCGGCAAGCGCTTCCGCCGGGCCGCCCTGGTCGGCCTTGATGATCAGCCGCAGCGCGGTGACCTCACCGTGCTTCAGCGCGCGGCTGAAGTCCTCGAGCGTCCCGCCCCGCTGGCTGCGGCGGTTCTGGGCCTCGCGCTCCAGGCGCTGACGCTTCTGGGCAATATCCCGCGCCTCGACAGCGTCGGCCACGACCAGGAACGAATCTCCGGCGGCGGGGACGCCCTCGAAACCGAGAATCTGGACGGGAATGGACGGCCCCGCATCCTTGACCGGCTTGCCGCGCTCGTCGAAGAGCGCGCGCACCCGGCCCGAGAACCGGCCGCAGATGAAGTCCTCCCCGACGCGCAGGGTACCGCGCTGGACCAGGATCGTGGCCAGGGGACCCTTGCCCGGATCGAGGGTGGCCTCGAGCACCGTCCCCGAGGCCGTGGTGGCGGGATTGGCCTTGAGATCGAGGATCTCCGCCTGAAGGAGGACCTGTTCGAGCAGGAGCTCGATGCCGGTGCCCTTCTTGGCGCTGATCTCGGCGTGCAGGACGTTGCCGCCAAACTCCTCGAGCAGCACGCTGTGCTGGAGGAGGTCCTGCTTCACCTTGGCCACATTGGCTGCGGGGAGGTCCACCTTGTTGATCGCCACGATCATCGGCACACCGGCATTCTTGGCGTGGCTGATCGCCTCGATCGTCTGCGGCATCACCTGGTCGTCGGCGGCGATGACCAGCACGACGATATCGGTGATCTGCGCGCCGCGGGCCCGCATGGCCGTGAACGCCTCGTGGCCTGGCGTGTCGAGGAAGGCAATGGTCTTGCCGTTCGGCAGCTCGACGTGGTAGGCGCCAATATGCTGGGTGATCCCGCCGGCCTCACCCGCGACGATGTTCGCCTTGCGGATGTGGTCCAGGAGCGAGGTCTTGCCGTGGTCCACGTGGCCCATGATCGTGACCACCGGCGGCCGCGGCACCAGGTCCTCATCGGCATCCGTGACGGCCTCCGCCTCGGCCTGGTACTCATCCTCGCGGGTGGCCTCGAAACCGAACTGCGACGCGATGAGCTCAATCTGGTCGAAGTCGAGTCGCTGGTTCACGGTCACCATCAAGCCCAGCTCCTTGAAGGCAAACTGGACGATCTGGGTGGCCGGAAGCTTCATGCTGTCCGCGAGTTCCGACACCGACACGAACTCGTTGACCCGAATCCGGGTCTTCTCGCGCTCGGCCTCCTCGGCGCTGCGCGAGGCGAGCAGGTCGCGGTAGCTGGGCTCATCGGAGCGCCGGCGACGCGAGCCGCCCCCCTTCATGCCCTGCAGGGTCTTCAAGATGTTCTGCTGGACCGCTTCCTGGTCCACAAAGCTCTTCTTCCCCTTCTTCCCCTTCTTCCGCCCCCCACCCTTCTGGGCGTCGGGACCGAAGGTCCGGACCGGCGGGCCGCCTGCGGCAGGTCCTGCCCCTGGCGTGGACGGACCACGGGCCGGCCCGCGGGCCGGGCCCCGGGCGCCGGGTCCACCCGGCCCCCCAGGACCGCGGCTGGTCTGGGCGCCGGGATTGCTGCTGCTGAAGACGGGCCGCGGCCTCGCGCCACCCGCACCGGCCACCGGCCGCGGCACGCGGGGCGGAATGAACGGCTTGCGCGCCGTCGGGGCGGTGGGCTCCGGCGGCGCCGGGGCGAGAGGAGGCTCGGGTGGAGCAACGGGCGTCGCGGGGTCCGGTTGCCTGGCGGGCGGGGCCGTCGGGGCCTCAGGCGCCGTGGCAGGTGCGGGGGTCGGCGTCTCTTCGGGCGGCAATTCCGCCGCCGTTTCGACCGGCGGCACGTCCTTGAAGAGGGCTTTCGCCCGCTCCTCCAGGGAGAGCGCTGCAGCCTTGGCCGGCGCCGCCTCCTGGATGGACTTGGTACGCTCGGTTTCGAGCGCCGCTTCCGCCGCGCGCTCGGCTTCGGCGACCGCTTCCGCCTCGGCGACTTCCGCCGCGGTGCGCCGCCGCTTGACCGGCTTGACCTCGACCGGCGCTTCCGGCTCCGGCTCGGCCGCCTTCTTGGTCGTCTTGCGCCGCGCCTTCTTGGGCGCCGGTTCATCCTGCTTCTTGCGCTTCTCGCGCTCCCAACGCACCCGCGCCGCCGAGACCGCGGCATCGTCGAGGGCGGAGCCGGGCGCACGCGCGGCGACCCCCATCTCGCGCAGCATCACCAGCAGCTGCTCGGCGGGAACCCCGAATTCGGCGGCAAGGTCCTGCACTTTCGTCTTGACCACTCACTCCTCCATTACTGCTTGGCCGGCTGCCCGGCGGCCAGGATCCCAGCCGCGAGCTTCGGGTCCCGCACCCCGGCCACCATGACCGGCGGGCGCCCCAGCCGCGCACCGAGCGCGGCGGACTTCCCTGCCTCAACGATTGGTATCCCGCGCGCCTTCGCCAGGCGGGAGACTTTTTCCAGCGCCCGGGGGCTTGCGTCGGAGGCGATCACCACGCACTGGATGGCGTTCCGCTGCAACTCCGCCCGCACCGCATCCACTCCCACCACCACCTGTCCTGCCCGCAGACCCAGGCCCACCAGGCCCAGCACGCGGTCACTCACGCCGCGGGGGCGGTGTCCGGCCCCGGGGCCTCCTCTTCGCCATCTTCCACCAGGTCAGAGAGGAACGCCAGCAACTGCTCGCCGGCCTCATCGGTCATTCCCGGCACCTTCATGACATCCTCGCGCTCCATGTCCAGGATGTCATTCAACATCCGGAAATGTGCGGCCTCGAGGATGGCCACCAGCTCGGGGGACAAGCCCTTCATCTCCCCGAGCGGCACCTGCGTGACAACTTCCTCCTCCAGCGGCGCCAGCGCGAACAGCGGGCCCTCGCCACCCCGCTCCAGCCACTCGCGGCTGGAATAGAGGTCGATCTTCCAGCCGGTGAGGTCGGACGCCAGGCGCACATTCTGCCCGTTGCGGCCGATGGCCAGCGACAGCTGGTCCTCGTCCACCACCGCCTGGATCGTCTTCGACTCGGGATCGGAGAAGACCTTGGCCACGCGCGCCGGGGCCAGTGCCAGCCGGGCAAACCGCTCCGGATCGGGCGACCACGGCACGATGTCGATTCGTTCGCCACCCAGCTCGTTCACCACGGCCTGGACGCGTGATCCCTTCAGGCCCACGCAGGCGCCGACGGGATCGATCGCGTCGTCACGGCTGATGACGGCCACCTTGGTGCGGCTGCCGACCTCGCGGGCGATGGCACGGATCTCGACCACCTGCTGCATGATTTCGGGGACTTCGAGCTTGAAGAGCGCCGCCACGAACAGCGGGTCCCCGCGGGAAAGCACCAGCCGCGGTCCCTTGGGCGTCTCCTCGAGACGCTTCAACACGGCGCGAATCGTGTCGCCCTGGTGGAAGTGCTCGCGGTGATTCTGCTCGCGGTAGGGGATGATCGCCTCGGCCTCGCGGAACTTGTTGAGGATCAGGACGATCTTGCCCCGTTCGATCTGCTGGATCTCGCCGCTGAGCAACTCGCCGACGCGCTCCCCGAATTCCTCGCGGATCTTGGTCCGTTCGCCCTCACGCACCCGCTGGATGATCCGCTGCTTGGCCGCCTGCACCGCGAGGCGCCCGAAGTCCTCGAAGGGCACCTGTTCCTCGAGCATGTCCCCGACCTCGAAGTCCGGGTCCTCGAACTGGGCCTCCTCGAGGGAGATCTCGCAGCTGGCGTCCTCCACCGTCTCGACGACCTGGCGAAGCCGCATGATCTCCATGGTGCCCTTGAGCTCGTCCATGCTCATCTCGAACCGGACGGTGGGGCCAAACTTGCGCATCAGGGCCGCGTGGATCCCGTCCTTCAGGAGATCCAACAGCTCCCCGCGGTCAATCTGCTTGGCGGTCGTCAGCTCGCGAATCGCGGCGAGCATCTCAACTGGTCCGGCCATCCGTCATTACTCCGGAAAATGGAGGTACCCCGCCCCTCGGTGGTGCGCGACCGGCCGCCCGGAGGGTGGTCGGAACGGGGGCCATGGAGGCGACCCCTGGAGGGGGAACAAAAAATGTGGGGAAACTCCCCACATCACCCGCCGGGCGGAGGAACCGCCCGGCGCCACAAACCCCAGCCCAACCCGACAAATATACGCCGGGAGGCCGGTACCGTCAATCCGGGAGGGCCACGCCCCCCTTGCCGGCATTGGTCACCGTCACGGTGATTTCCGCCACCGCCTGGTTGCCGACCAGGTCCACCGTCTGCGCGGCAAGGGCGTACTCCCCGTCCACGAAGCCCCCGGTGACCCAGGTGAACTTGTAGGGCCGGAGCTGGCTCTCCGCCGCCAGCACATTGTTGCGGAAGAGGCGCACCACGAGGATCCCCGTATCATCGGTCGCCTCGATCTCGATTTCGATCGTCCCGCTGACCGTGGCGCCGTTTTCCGGGGAGACAAACCGGACGGTGGGCGGCTGGGAGTCATCCTGACCGTCCACAGACAGGCACCCCGCACCCACCAGGACTGCGGCAATCAAGGTCACCGCACCGACCAATCGTGCAAGCATCATCGCCTTCCTTCCCTAGATGGGCGGAGCCACCGGCGCAACGGCCGGGATCCCGAGATAGGCCACCTGCCGACCGTCCGTGCCGCCCGAACGACGGTGACTGAAGAAATCCTGCTGCTCCACTGCCGTGCAACGATCCGAAACCGTCACCCGCCCCACGCCCAGCCCAGCGGCCCTCCGGGCCAGCTCGCTCCGCAGGTCCAACTGCTGACGCCCACTCGGCCCAGGTACCAACCCGAGCTCCTCAACCACTTCATTCCCGACTTCATAGCATGGCCCTGAAATCGCGACCCCGCAATGCATTACAATGTTTTCCACAACGCTTCCGCTCGCGGTCATCAGCGCCTCGATACCCGCCTCCAGTATCCCCGCGGCCACCCCGCGCCAGCCGGCGTGGAGCAGCGAGATCGCTCGCTTGGCCGGGTCCATCAGATACACCGGGACGCAGTCGGCCACGGTCACCAACAGCAGGAGGCCTGAGGTGGCCGTCGCGTGGCCGTCCACCTCGGCGAGCTGGCGCCATCCTGTGGCGGCACCATCGTGCCAGGTCACCTCACGGCCATGAACCTGGTGGCCAAGGACTGCGCCCGTGAACCCCGGCTCAGCCCGGAGGAATCGCCGCCACCGGCCCATGACCTCGCCCACCGGCTGGGTGGTCCAGAGCCCCAGGTCAAAGTCTCCCTCCGGGAGATTCCCCCGCCCCGTCACCCCGGCCACCACCCCGAACTCCTGACGCCAGCCCGGGACTTCCCACCGTGGTACCTCGCCCGCCACACGCTGCTCCCGGGCAACGCCGGGAGGGAGCTCAGTCATCCTCCCGCCTCACCTCGGCGCCCAGCGCCTGCAACCGCTCGTCAATCCGCTCGTAGCCCCGCTCGATCTGGCCGACGTTGTGGATGACGCTCTCCCCTTCCGCCGCCAGCGCCGCCAACAGCATGGCCATCCCGGCGCGGATATCCGGTGACTCCACCTTGCCCCCGCGCAGGGCCGAGGGGCCGGCGATCACCACGCGATGCGGGTCGCAGAGGACGATCCGGGCGCCCATCCCAATGAGCTTGTCCACGAAGAAGAGCCGCGACTCGAACATCTTTTCATGAATCAGGACGAGCCCTTCGCACTGGGTGGCCGCGACGATGGCAATGGACATGGCGTCGGCCGGGAACGCCGGCCAGGGGCCGTCCTCCAGCTTGGGGACGTGCCCGCCGAGGTCGGGCCGCACACGGCGCTCCTGGTTGGCGTCGACGGTCAGGGTGCCTTCGGAGAGCCGGGGGCGGATCCCCAGCCGGTCGAAGCCCATGAGGGTGCTGCGCAGGTCGTGGCCGCGAACCCCCTCGATGGCCACCTGGCCGTTGGTGACGGCGGCGAGCCCGATGAAGCTGGCGATCTCGATGTGGTCCGGGCCGATTTCGTATTCGGCGCCGTGGAGCGGCTGGCCGCCCTCGATGGTGTAGGTGTTGCTGCCGATTCCCTCGATCCGGGCTCCCATGGCCACCAGGAAGCGGGCGACGTCCTGCACGTGGGGTTCCGACGCGGCATTGCGGAGGATGGTCTGGCCGGTGGCTGCTACCGCCGCCATCAGGGCGTTCTCGGTCCCGGTGACGCTCGGCTCGTCCAGGAAGATGTCGGCGCCGGCGAGGTGCTTGCCCTCGATCTCGTAGCGATCGCCCACCATGACGGTGGCGCCCAGCTGCTCGAGGGCCAGGAAGTGGGTATCCACCCGCCGGCGGCCGATCACATCCCCACCGGGCGGCGGCAGGATTACCTTACCGAAGCGGGCCAGGAGTGGCCCAGCCAGCAGAATCGAGGCCCGGATCGAGGCGCACAGGCGCGGGTCCAGGGGGCCGGACGTGAGGCCCGCCGGGTCCACGCGGACCTCATTGGTGCCGGTCCACTCGACGGTGGCACCCTGGTCGGCCAGGAGGGCGATCAGCGCTTCGACGTCCCGGATGCGGGGGACATTGCGCAGCGTGGACGGGCTGTCCGCCAGGATCGAGGCGGCAAGGACCGGCAGGGCGGCGTTCTTGTTGCCGGCCGGGCGGATGGTCCCCTTGAGGGGGTGGCCGCCGGTGACATGGAAACGAGGGGGCATGGGGCAAAGGTCGCGGGAGCGGGAGGGGCCGTCAAGCGTCTGGACCCGCGAAAGGGAGTTATACTTGGGGATATGCCTGTCCGAGGGGAGCTGACCATATGAACCTGGCCCTGCTGCTGCAAACCGCCATGCCCGGATGGGTGGGCCCGACGGCCGCCATCTCGCTGGTGGCGATCGCGCTGTCATTCGTCGCCATCGCCATGGCGCTGCTGGCGGCCGGGCGGGCCGCCCTCCAGGCCACCGCCGAATTGCGGGAAGAGATCCACGGTCTCCGCGAGGAGATCGGTCCGGCCTTGCAGGCCGTCAACCGTGTCGCCGGCAAGGTGGAGGGAATCTCCGACCAGGTTGGGGGCGAGGTCCGCGAGGTCCTCGAGACGAGCCGGCGGACCCGGTACAACATTGAGCGCGGCATCAAGCGGGCGCAGGACCGACTGGAGGATTTCGACGCCCTCGTCGAGGTGGTCCAGGAGGAGGTCGAGGAGACCGCCCTGGATGCGACCGCCGCGATCCGCACGGTGCGGACCGCCGGGGGCGCGGTTGGCCTCCTGCGGCGTCTCCTGGTGCGAGGGCGGCGTTGAGGCGATTGCTTCAGGTGCTGGCCGCCCTCGCGGCGGTGATGCTGGTTGCGCTGGTCTTCCCCTCCGATGCCCACGCCTGGACCCCGGGCACCCACATCTTCCTCGGCGAGACGGTCCTGGCCAACCTGCGGCTCCTGCCGCCGGTGGTGGCCGACCTGCTGCACGCCTACCCGTGGGACTATCTCTACGGCACCATCGCGGCGGACACCTCCATCGCCAAAAAGTATGTGCCCGCGGGCCGGCACTCCCACTACTGGCATGTCGGGCAGGAGACGGTGGACCGCGCCCAGAGCGACCGCCTGCGCGCCTTCGGGCTGGGGTATCTCTCCCACCTGGCCGCCGACACGGTGGCGCACAACTATTTCGTCCCGCGACAACTGCTCCTGACCAGCAGCACCCGCTCCATGGGGCACTCCTACTGGGAGAGCCGGATCGAGGCATATCTCACGTCGAAGTACGCCCGCAAGGCGAAGCAGATCATCACGCTGGACCAGTCCCCGGCGGATCGGCACCTCGAGGAGATCATTTCCCCGACGATCTTCAGTGTGCGGACCAACCGCCGGATCTTCCGGAGCCTGGTGCACCTGGCGGATACCAAGGGGTGGCAGGAGACAATGCGGATGGCGCGGGAGCGGAGCCGGTGGATGCTGACCGATGAGGAGGTGGAGCGCCACCTGGCGGTCGCCTACGACTATACCATCGAAGTGCTGCGCAATGAGGGCAAGCGGGCGCGGCTGCTCGACCCGATCGGCCACCGGCCGCTGATGCAGGCCAAGCGGATCCGCCGGCAGGAATTGCTGAAGGGTGCCTGGAGCGACCGCGATCGGATGCTGGAGACCGCCACGAGCCATTTCGGCATGCCGACCGACCCGCTGGAATACTGGCTGGACAGCGCGGTGGAGCGGCCGTGGATTGCGCCGCACGTGGGTGTGTCACTGATTCCGGAACTGCCAGAGCGGCCCGGCAAGCGACCGGTGATTCTGCTGCCACCGCCGGCGGCGTGAGCTGAGAGCGAGAAGTAAGAAGTAAGAAGTGAGAAGTAAGAAGTCGCAGGGGCGAGGCGCCTGTCCCGAGCGAAGCAAGGGATGCCTCGCCTCAATGCGGCCCCAGGAGCCCGGAGCCTAGCCCTTCCCGCCCAGGTACATCGCGGGGGTCAGGACCAATACCCCCAGCACTTCGCGACTGAAGTACCTGCCGAAATGCCGTGCGTCACCAGTGATCAGGTGAGTGGCCTCCGCAGCCAACGCACCACCGAGCACCGGCCAATCCTTGTCGGGAAGGACAATACCGCGCCGCAGGTGGGGCGCGACATTCCGGGTACCCACAACCTGCACTCGCTCCAGGAAACCGCCAAGTCGCTGGTGCTGGGCCGGCTCCTCCAGGTTCCGTGCCGCCTCCTCCACGGTGAACGAGGAACTGAGCAGCACGACACCGGACACACGCCACAGCCGCTGCACCCCCGCCTCCGGACGCCAGGCCGCCGAGAACAGCACGTTGGCGTCCAGGAAAAGGCGGTCCACCTACTTCTTGCGCGGGGTCGGCCGCTCGTGAGGAACGTCGTCCGGGTCAAGGCCCAGACGGCGAACCTCCTTGACGGCCCGAGCGTAGTCCCGGGCACCGACGGCGTTCGAGAGCAGGAACTCCGCCTTTCGCCGGGGGCTGTAAAGCTCGAGCGGAACGGTAACGGCCGGGCGGAGCAGCACTCCCTCCGCCGTTTCCTCGGCGACCACCGCTGTCCCCTCCTCCAGGCCGAACTTCTTCCGCAGATTGGCCGGAATGACCAACGTCCCACGCTTACCGATCCGGGCATGCTCGGATAGTCTCATCACCACCTCCTGAATATCTGAATATCTGATATTCAAGGGGTCCCTGTCAAGGCGCCCGGGCACACCGGGGCGCCCGCTGCAGGCAAAACTACGGGCTCGCGAAGAAACGCTGGTCGAAGTCCTGGACGCGACCCCTGAAGCAATGTCGCCATCTGGAGGCTGCAGTGATGTTGACCACCACCCGGAGCCCAGTCGAGCCCTGACTCCCGGGGGTGAGCCAACCGGTGTTCAGCTATCGGAGCGCCTTGACCCCCTCCACCACCCGCGCCACCTCCTCCGCCGTCGTGTAACACGCACACCCGACGCGCACCAACCCCTCCTCGGCCAGCCCCAAGCGCTCCACGACTGTGGTGGCGTAGAAGTCCCCGTGAGAGACGAACACCCCGCTCTCAGCGAGGGCGATGGCCACTTGCTCGGAAGACTTCCCCGGCACAGTGAGGCCGAGCGTAGGCGTACGCGTCGCGCCGGGCGGCGGGCCATAGCAGCGCACGCCTGGAACGGCGCCCAGTCCATCCCAGAGCTGGCGGAAGAGCACCTCGCCACGATGGTGGAGTGCGGTCAGCGCCGCCACAAGCGCCGAGCGGCGATCCGGCGCGCCCGGCGCCAGCGAGGCAAGGAACTCCACCGCCGCCGCCGCACCGACGATCCCCTCGTGGTTCTGGGTGCCGGTTTCCAGCCGTTCCGGCGCGTAGTCGGGCGAGGGCACCAGCTTCGGCACATCCAGCCCCGCTATCAGCGCCTCGCGCCCGTAGAGCACCCCGAGGTGAGGGCCGTAGAATTTGTAGGGGGAGCAGGCCAAAAAGTCGCAGCCAATGGCCTGGACATCGAGCGGCAGGTGCGCGGCGGCGTGCACCGCGTCCACGAACGACAGCGCGCCTCCGTCGCGCGCCATGCGGCAGACTGCCGCTACGTCGGTGACGGTGCCCAGGGCGTTCGAGGCCATCCCGATGGCCACCAGGCGGGTGCGCGGCCCGATCGCGGCGCGGATCGCCTCCAGCGGCGTCGTGCCCGTGGCCACATCCACCGGCACCGAGCGGATCGTCACTCCACACTCCACGGCCAGCGCACGCCACGGATCAATATTCGCGTGGTGATCCAGCTCGGTGACCACGATTTCGTCGCCCTCATTCCAACCGCGGCCCAGCGCCCGCGAAAGATGGTAGGTGAGGGTGGTCATATTGGCCCCGAAGGCAATCTCGGCCGGGCTGGCGTTCAGGAAGTCCGCGAACGCCTGGCGAGCCGCAGTCAACGCCGCGTCGGTTTCCGCGCTGGTGGGGTACGCCCAGTGGGTATTGGCGTTGTGGTGGTAGAGGTAGTCCACCATTGCCTCGGCGACCCGCCGCGGCACCTGGGTGCCGCCGGGGCCATCGAAATACGCCACCGGGAAGCCGTTGTAAACGCGGGCCAGTGCCGGGAACTGGGCACGAATCTCCTCCACACTCAGCACCTTGAGGGCCGCCGCGCTCATGAGAGCTTCCGCGCCAGAACCGCCTGGATCCCCTTCGGGTCGCCCGTCCCCTTGGATCGCTTCATCACCTGCCCAGTCAGGAACCCCATCAGCTTTGCCTCCCCACCCTTGAACCGTTGTACTTCATCGGGATGTGCCGCTAGCACCTCGTCTACCCACGCCTCCAGCGCGCCCTCGTCCCGCACCTGGATCAGGCCGAGCATCTCGGCGACTTCGCGCGGGTCACCACCACTGGCCACCAGCTCGGCGTAGACCTTCTTGCCGGCCTGGTGACTGACCGTCGAATCCGCCACGAGCCCAATCAGCGCGGCGAGCTTGTCAGCGGCCACCACGAAGCTGCCCTGCTCGTTCCAGGTGGTCAGCGCCTCGCCCATGACCCAGTTGGCCGCCGCCTTCGGCTCCGCCCCCGCCGCCACAACTGCCTCGAAGTACCCCGCAAACTCCGCCTCGCCCGTGAGCACCCCAGCGTCGTACGCCGGAAGCCCGTACTGCTCCACCAGCCGGTTGCGCCGCGCCTCGGGCAGTTCCGGGAGGGCCGCGCGCTCCGCCTCGATCCAGACCTGGTCCAGCACCAGCGGGGGCAGGTCCGGGTCGGGGAAGTAGCGGTAATCATGACTGTCTTCTTTTGACCGCATGGGGCGAACCTGGCCGGTGGCCGCGTTGAAGAGCAGGGAGACCTGCTCCACCCTACCGCCACCCTCGATCAGCGCGATCTGCCGTTCCCGTTCCGCCTCCAGCGCCCGCTCCACATTGGCGAAGGAGTTCATGTTTTTCACCTCGGTCTTCGTCCCCAGCGTCGTATCGCCCATGGGGCGGACCGAGAGATTGGCGTCCACCCGCAGGCTGCCCTTCTCCATGCTGCACTCGCTGATGCCGGCAAAGACCAGCAGCTGACGAATCGCCACCAGGTACGCGCGTGCCTCCGCCGGCGAGCGCAGGTCCGGCCCGCTGACAATCTCGGCCAGCGGCACACCCGATCGGTTCAGGTCCACGGCGGTGAGCCCGGGGTAGCGATCATGAAGCGACTTGCCGGCATCCTCCTCCACGTGCAGCCGCGTGATCGAGACTTCCAGTGGGCCACGATCCGGAGACTCGAAACGCAGCTTCCCGCCGGTGGACAGCGGCTGGTCGAACTGCGAGATCTGGTAGCCCTTGGGCAGGTCAGGATAGAAGTAGTTCTTGCGCGCAAAGACGCTGGTTTCGTGCACGGTGCACTCCAGCGCCAGCGCGGCGCGGGTGGCCAGACGGATGGCCTGCTCGTTGGGCACCGGCAGCGCGCCCGGCAGCCCCAGGCACACCGGGCAGACATTGGTGTTGGGCGCGTCGCCAAAGGTGGTGCTGCAGCCGCAGAACATCTTGGACACGGTGCCGAGCTGCACGTGTACTTCCAGGCCGATGACGGTTTCCCAGGTGGGGGCCATCAGCGCACCTCCGCCGTGGCATCGACGTGGCGCTCAAGCAGGTCGGCAGCAGCGAGCATCCTGTCGTCATGCATGAAGGGAGCGATGATCTGCCCGCCCACCGGCAACCCCTCGCTCCGGCCGATTGGCAGGCTCAGGGCGGGCAGGCCAGCCAGGCTCACGGCACACACGAAGATATCCGCCAGGTACATCGCCACCGGGTCCGCCGTGTTGGCGCCTGCGGCAAACGCCGTGGTGGGCGTCGTGGGCGTGAAGAGGAGGTCGACCCCCTGCCCGAAAGCGTCGGTGAAGTCCTTCACCAGCAGCCGCCTCACCTGCTGTGCCCGGCCGTAGTAGGCGTCGTAGTACCCGGCGCTCAGCACGTAGGTGCCCACCAAAATCCGCCGTCGCACCTCGGGGCCGAAGCCCTGTCCCCTCGTCTCACGGTAGAGCGAAACCAGCCCACCCTCCGGCCCGAGGCGGCGCTGGCCATAGCGCACCCCGTCGTACCGGGCCAGGTTTGCGGCGGCCTCAGCGGGGTTCAGCACGTAGTAGGTGGGCACCGCATACTCGCTATGTGGCAGCGAGACGTCCACGATCTCCGCGCCGAGCTCCTTCATGACAGCAACCGTGCGGTCGCACGCGGCGCGCACCCCGGTGTCCAGGTCTGGCGGGAAATATTCCCGCGGCAGGCCAATGCGCTTCCCCTTCAGGTCCTGCAGCGCCGCGTACGGCTTCAGCGGGCCTCGGCGGTGCGTCGTGGCATCCTGCTCATCGTGCCCGCTGATCGCCTCCAGAACGCGGGCCGACGTGGGCACGTCCTTGCCGAACACCGAAATGCAGTCGAGCGACGAGCCGAATGCCACCAGGCCCCAGCGGCTCACCAAGCCGTACGACGGCTTCACACCCACGATGCCGCAGAACGAGGCCGGCTGCCGCACCGAGCCACCGGTCTCCGAGCCGAGCGCCGCGGGCACCACCCCGGCGGCCACCAGCGCGGCCGACCCGCCCGAAGACCCGCCGGGGACCAGCTCAGGCCGCATCGGATGGAGCACCCGCCCGTACGCCGAGTGCTCGGTGGAGGAGCCCATGGCGAACTCGTCCATGTTGGCCTTGCACGCCACCATGCCGCCCGCCGCACGGAGCCGCTCGATGGCGGTGGCGGTGAACGGCGACCGGTACCCCTCGAGGATCTTCGAGGCGCAGGTCGTGGGCTGCTCCGTGGTGACGATGTTGTCCTTTACCGCGATTGGCATGCCGAGCAGTGACCCCTGCCCCACCGACTCGGCGCGCACGGCTTCAGCAACGAGGAGCTCCTGGCCCCAGCTCAGCACGGCATTCAGGCCCGCGGCGTCGTGGAGCCGCTTGCCCGTTTCCCTGGCAACCGCCGACGGCGTCACAACTCCTCCTGTGAGCCGAGCCGCGGCACGATCAGCAGGCCGTTGCGGAACTCCGGGGCCAGCTCGGCGAGTGGCCGGGCCAGCGGCACCGGCTTCACCTCGTCGGCGCGCAGGGTGACCTGGCCGGGGCCGGGATGGAACGGCGCAGCACTCTCACCAGCGGGCAGCGATTCGAGCTGCGCCACAAAGCCCAGGATCGAATCGAGCTGCCCGGCGAGTGCAGCCAGCTCCGCCTCGTCCACGGACAGTTCGGCGAGGCGGGCAATGTGCTGGACATCCCTGGCGGTGATTGTCATCCGTCCTCCCAGACCCGTTCCAGGCCGGCGTAGGCTGCCACCAGCAGCTTCTCGCCTGCCTCATCGTCATCAAACTTGACCCGCACCTTGAGATCCTTCCCGGTCCCGCTCAGGGAGACAATGGATCCATCGCCAAAGCGGCGGTGGCGCACCCGTTCCCCCGCCACGTACCGTGGGGAATCTTGTGAGACATCCTCCGGCTCCGGAACGGCCTTTGCCTGCTCGCCCCAGTGGCGCACCGCATCCCCGCCACTGAAGACCCGCCCGGGACTGACCGGCCCCCGTTCCTTCCACGATCGGCCCTGGTCACCACCGCCCCACGGTCGGCGGGGAACCGTCCAGTCGTGGCGTCCTCCGAGCGAGGTGGTGCGCTCCTCCACGAGGCCGGGCGGCACGTCACGCAGGAAACGCGAGGCGATACCGCCGCGGAAATCCCCGCCCCGGCGACGCTGGCGGGCCCAGGTGAGGATCAGCGCATCCTTGGCGCGAGTCACGCCGACATAGAAGAGCCGCCGCTCCTCTTCGAGGCCGTCGGGTGTTTCCTGGGCACGACCGAGCGGGAAGAGGCCGTCCTCCAGTCCAGCCAGCACCACCACCCGCCATTCCAGCCCCTTGGCGGTGTGGAGGGTCATCAGGGTGACCCCTTCCTCGGTGCCCTGGATCTTGTCATGCGCCGAGAGCAGTGCGGCTTCGGCCAGGAAGCGCTCCAGCGGGGTGGTGCCGTCTTCTTCGTCAGGCAGGACTTCCGACCACTGTGCCGCCCCGGCCAGCAGCTCGCGAACGTTGTCCCACCGATCGGGGCCATCCGGTCCCTCGTCCTTGAGCATCGCCTCGTAGTTGAGCGCTGAGAGGATCTCCTCGAGCACCGCAGCGGGCGATTGGTCCTGGCTCATCACGCGCAGGCGCTCCACGAGCGTGGCGAACGCGGTCAGCGCAGTGCGGTTGTTGGGGCGCATGCCGGTGGCACGATCGGCAATCGCGGCGGTGGCAAGCAGCGGTTTGCCCCACTTCTCCGCCAGCTCCCGGAGCTCGGCGAGTGCCGCGTCGCCGATCCCCCGTCGTGGCACGGCGATGGCGCGGAGGAAGGCCTCGTCGTCGGACGGGTTGGCCACAAGGCGCAGGTAAGCCAGAAGATCCTTCACTTCACGACGCTCATAGAAGGAGATCGCCCCCACCACCCGGTAGGTGACACCCAGGCGCCGGAATGCCTCTTCCATGGCGCGCGACTGGGCGTTGGTGCGATAGAGGACCGCCATTTCAGAGAGTGCCACGTCGCCATCACGGGCGCGGCGCTCGAGTTCGCGGGCAATCCACTCCGCCTCGTCCCGCTCGTCCGCCGCCGCGACCACGACTACCTGCTCGCCACCGCGCCGTCGGGTGCGCAGCGTCTTGCCCATCCGGTCCACGTTGCCGCTGATCACTGCGTTGGCGGTGTCGAGCACCACCTGGGTCGAGCGGTAGTTCTCCTCCAGGCGCACCACCTGGACGTTCGGGAAGTCGGTGGTGAAGTCGCGCATGTTCTTCACCTCCGCCCCGCGCCAGCCGTAGATCGCCTGGTCGTCATCGCCCACGGCGAAGATGTTGCCGTGCGCCCCCAGCATGCGCACCAACTGGTACTGCGCGCGGTTGGTGTCCTGGAACTCGTCCACCAGCACGTAGGCGAACCGATCCTGCCAGTAGGCCAGCCGATCGGGATGCTCCCGCAGCAAGGTGAGCGGGTGGAGCATGAGGTCGTCGAAGTCCATGGCGTTCTGGGCGCGCAGCTCCCGGCCGAGCGCGGTGTACACCTCGGCGGCCACCTGCACGACGCGGTCAAAGGTGGCGGAAGCCCCCAGCGAGTCGGGGGACTGCATCCGATTCTTGGCGCCCGAGATGATCGCCTGGATCGTCTTGGGCGGGAAGAGCTTGGCCGGGTGGCCGCCGCGATCGAGCAGGCGCTTGATGACGGCGAGCCGGTCGGTCTCATCGAAGATCGTGAACTGCCGGGTGAAGCCGAGCCGTTCGGCATCGCGCCGAAGCAGGCGAGCGGAGAGCGAATGGAAGGTGCCGATCCAGAGCCCGGCCGGATCGCGCTTCAACAGCGCCCCGACCCGGCCCTTCATTTCGCCAGCGGCCTTGTTGGTGAAGGTGACCGCAAAGATCCGCTCCGGCGGCACGCCCTGCTGGCTGATGAGTGCGGCGATGCGGGTGGTGAGGACACGGGTCTTGCCGGAGCCCGCGCCGGCCAGGACGAGCATCGGCCCGTGCACATGGGCTGCCGCTTCGAGCTGGGCGGTGTTGAGCCCCGCCGCCAGCGACGGCGCGGCGCCCAGCTCAGGCACGGGGCGCGAGCCGGTCGGTGCCGGCATAGGCAGCCAGCGCGGCCGGAAGTCGCACGGAACCGTCCGCCTGCTGGCCATTTTCGAGCAGGGCGATGAGCGTGCGCGGGAAGGCCAGCCCCGAGGCGTTCAGGGTGTGCACGAACTCCGGCTTGGCGCCCACCTCCGGGCGGAAGCGCAGCCCGGCGCGCCGCGCCTGAAAATCGGTGAAGGTGCTGGCGCTGGAAACCTCCAACCAGGCGTTGACGCCCGGGGCCCAGACTTCAAGGTCGTAGGTGCGGGCACTTGAGAATCCGGTATCGCCGGCGGCAAGCTCCAGCACCCGATACGGCAGTTCCAGCCGCTGCAGCACCGCCTCGGCCTGGGCGGTGATCTTCTCATGCTCCGCCTCCGAGTCCTCGGGCCGGCAGAGCCGCACCAGTTCCACCTTGTCGAACTGATGCACGCGGATCAGCCCCCGGGTGTCCTTCCCCGCCGCGCCGGCCTCACGCCGAAAACATGGCGTCCAGGCGCAGTAGGCGATCGGCAACTGCGCCCCCTCGAGGATCTCGTCGCGGTGCAGGTTGGTGACCGGCACTTCGGCGGTCGGCACCAGGAAGAGGTCGTCCGAGCCGCCGTAGAGGTCGTCCTCGAACTTGGGGAGCTGTCCGGTTCCCACCAGGGACGCGCGATTCACCAGGTAGGGAACCGTCACCTCCGTGTACCCGTGCTCGGCCACGTGCAGGTCGAGCATGAAGTTCGCGAGTGCGCGGACCAGCTTGGCACCGGCGCCCTTCAGGACGGGAAACCCACTGCCGGCCACCTTGGCTCCGCGCGGCAGGTCCAGGATGTCGAGCGACTCGCCGATCTCCCAGTGCGGGCGGGGGACAAAGGCGCAGGCGGCTGGCTCGCCCCAGGTCCGGACGACCCGATTGGCGGTGGCATCACCGGTCGGGGCGTCGGGATGCGGCAGATTGGGAATGCGAAGCAGGATGGCCTCCTGCTCTTCCTCCACGGCGCGGAGGTCTGCGTCGAGCACCTTGACCCGCTCACCCGAGGCCTTCAGGGTGGCCAGGAGCTCATCGGCGGGCTCACGGTGCTGCTTGCGCCGCGCCACCTCTTCGGAGGCGGCATTGCGCTCCGCCTTGAGGGCGTCGGCCTGGACGATGATCTGCCGCCGCCGTTCGTCGATGGTCAGGAGCTGGTCGAGGGAGTCGAGGATGGTCGGGTCGCCCCGGCGGGCCAGGGCCTGCCGCGTCCCCTCGGGGTCCTGCCGGAAGCGCTTGAGGTCGATCACCGCGTCGGGAGGCCTTCCTCGAGCGCCTTGTAGCCGCAGTTCAGGTTGGACAGGATGCGGAAGAGCACGGCCCGATCCTCGGTATCAATCTCCATGATCTGGATTTTCGCATAGAACGGCAGGCTGCTGAAGCAGAGCGCGACCGAGCCCGAGCGGGCGTAAAAGCGGTCTCCGACGGCGATCGGGATCGTGTCGTTCACCACGTAGCCGTTGATTTCGGCGAAGACAATATCCTCCCAGGGGATCTCGGTCCGGATGAACCCCGGATTGCCGCTCTGCTGCAGGAGGCCGAAGATGCCCTGCGGGAGCAGGATCGGCCGGCCGTCCGGGGTGATATCGAAGGCGAAGTCGAAATTGGCGGACTGATCCAGGCGGATCCGGTTGGCGCCAGAAATGGACCAGGCCGACGGCAGGTGAATCGGCGTCCCCTGGATGGCCCAGAGCCGCACGGACGTCGTGCCGTTCTGGAAGTTGGGCGGGTTGAGGAAGTTGGGATCGCCGCAGGCGGCGAGCCCGAGTCCTCCCAGGAGCGAAAGCAGCAGGAATCTGGGCATCAGGCGGGGAAGGTTAAGGAGAGGGCGAAGGCGGGTCAACCCACCGTGATTTCTTGACTTCGGGAACGGCAAACCCTATTGTGCCCGGGCATCGACCCAGAGGAGATCGACCCGCATGGAGACGGTTCAGCAGACCCTGTCCGCCCTGGTGAGCCGTCCCGATGTCACCGGCGCGGCATTCGTCAGCGAAGAGGGGCTGCTGGTCGCCGCACGGCTCCCCGACACGGCCGATGCCGAGGCCATCGCGGCCCTCGGAGCCAGCCTGCTTCGGGATGCCGCCCAGCTGGCAGGCGCTGTTGGACGCCCCGCCCCGGAGCGCATGGTGTGCGACACCGGGGCCGGAATGCTGGTCCTTGGCCGACTCGGCAGCGGAGCGGCCGTGGTGGTGCTGGCCTCGCCGGGCGCCGACGTGGGGCTGCTCCTCTTTCACCTGCGGCAGCAGCAGGCCGCGCTGGCCGCCCTCCTCTAACCGGATGCCTTCCGGATCCATCCCCCGGGAGACGTCGTGGACCGACGCCACATGCACTGGGCAGTAATCCTTGCGGGCGGGTCAGGCACCCGATTCTGGCCCCTGAGCACCCCCTCCACGCCGAAGCAACTGCTTCCCCTCCCCGGCCCCGGGCGCTCTACGGCGGAGGAGGCCGTGGCACGGTTGGAGGGGCTGATTCCGCGGGAGCGCATCCTGGTGGTGACCGGAGCCACCCTGGCCGGGCCGCTTCAGGACACGCTGCAGCTCCCTCGCGACAACGTGATGGTGGAGCCCCTGGCAGCCTCGACGGCCCCGGCACTGGCGTGGGCGGCGCACGAGGCTCGGCGCCGGGACCCGGACGCCGTGCTCCTCTGCCTCCATGCCGATTGGCACGTCCCCGAGCCCGAACGGTTTCGTGAGGCGGCGAGTCGGGCCCTTGACGCTGCCGGCGCCGGGGCACTGGTGACCGTGGGAGTCCGGCCCACGCGCGCCGAGACCGGATTTGGCTACATCGAGGTCGGCCCGGAAGTCTCGCCTGGGGTCAATCGCGTGGCCCGGTTCAAGGAGAAGCCAACCGCGGTGCGGGCCGGGGAACTGGTGGCCAGCGGCGCGCTCTGGAACAGCGGACTCTTTGCCTGGCAGGGGGCCACCCTCCTCGAGGAGGTACAGGCGCACACGCCGGAGCTGGCCCCGCACCTGCCGCTCCTCGATGCGGGTGACATCCCGGGGTTTTTCGGTGCCGTCACCCCGATCTCGATTGACGTGGGCGTCCTGGAGCGCAGCCACCGCGTGGTCGTCGTGCCCGGCGATTTTGCCTGGGATGACATCGGCACCTGGGAGGCGCTGGCGCGCGTGCGGCCGCACGATGCCAACGGCAACGTCATCGCCGGTTCGGTGCACGCGGCGCAGACGACGAATTCCATCATCTGGAGCGACGGCACCCCCGTCGTGACCAGTGGAGTCCACGACCTGGTGATCGTGGTGGCGAACGGACGTGTGCTGGTGATCCACCGCGACCGGGCGGCCGACTTGAAAGCGATCCTTGAACAACTTCCTCCTGCCATCCGGGACCTTGAGGCATGACCGCCCTCTATCTGCTGGAACCCGCCGAACCCGGCGCCGCCTGGGCGCCGTTCACCGGAGTCCGCCCGCTGGCGGAGCTGCGCGCCGGCGCGTGGCTGATCCGGGAGCGCTGGGCCGGGATGCTTGGCGGCCTCGACGTGACGGCGATCCTCGGGACCCACGTCCTCGACTTCGCAGACACAGGTTCGCCACCCGTCCACCCGCCCACGCCAGTTGACGGCCCCGCCATCGTGGCGGCCTCGTGGTTCGCACCCGCCGGGCTGCCGCTGGAGCTCAATCCGGACACCCGCCGACTCGTGAATGAGGGGGTCACCGTGGGCTGGGTCGTCCCGGAAGGCGAGCAGTGGGGCGGCGCCGAGGATGCGGCGGGCCGCGAGCAGGAGATCGAAGGGATGCTGCTGCACGGCGCGTACGATCTGGTCACGGCACTGGAGCACCTGCTGCTCCCCGATTGCGGCGATTTCCTGGCCGAAGCGTCGGACCCGATCCCCGACGCCGTGACGATCATCGGCGATCCGGGTGAGGTCGTCCTGCTCGGCGCCATGATTGAGCCGGGAGTCATTTTCGATACTCGGCAGGGCGTCATCGTGGTGGAGCACGGCGCACAGGTCCGCGCCGGGGCCCGGCTGGAGGGCCCGCTCTACATCGGCGCGGGGACGATCATCGCCGGCGGTGCCATCCGGCACTCCGCCATCGGGCCGGTATGCCGCGTACACGGCGAGGTCAGCAGCTCGGTCTTTCTTGGCTATGCCAACAAGAGCCATGACGGCTTCCTGGGCCACTCGGTGCTGGGCCACTGGGTGAACCTGGGGGCCGGGACGATCACCTCCAACCTGAAGAACACCTATGGCGAGATCACCCTGGCTGTGGGCGGGGAGCGGCTGCCGACGGGGCGCACGCTGCTCGGATCCCTGATCGGGGACCATGCCAAGACCGCAATCGGGACCCTGCTGCCCACCGGGTGCGTGGTCGGTGCCGGTGCCAACCTGTTTGGCGCGGGGCAGGTGCCGAAGTCCGTCCCGGCGATGGCCTGGGGACTGGGCGACCAGCGGGTGGATGCGGATCGCCTGGTCGCGGTGGCCGGCCGGGTCATGCCCCGCCGCGCGGTGGAGATGACCCCGGAGCGCGAGCAGTCCCTCCGGGCCATCCATGCGCGGTTGGCGCGGTGAGCTGGCTGCACGTCCTCGGCTCGGGGTCGAAGGGCAACTGCTGCGCCATCACGATCGAGGGCGAGACCCTGCTGGTCGATGCCGGGTTCAGCGCCCGTGAAATTGAGCGCCGGGCGGTCGTGGTGGGACTGGACCTCGGGCGGGTGACGGGGATTGTCGTGACCCACGAGCACGGCGACCACGCGCGCGGGGCCGTCCGCCTGGGCCGCCGTCTCGGTGCCGCGCTTATCGCCTCACCGGGTACACTCGCCGCGTTGGCCGGTGCAGCAGCCCTGCCCCACCAGCCAATTCACGCCGGACAGTCTCAGGAGCTCGGGCCCTTCACCATCCATGGGGCGGCCACCGGACATGATGCCGCCGAGCCGCTCGCGATCGTCGTCGAGACGACGACCGGCAGCCGGGTCGGCTATGCCACCGACCTGGGCCGGCCCTCGACCGGGCTCCGGTGGCTCTTCCGGGACCTGACGGCGATCGTGCTGGAAGCAAACTATGACGAGGTGTTGCTGCGGACAGGCGGGTATCCGCCGACGGTGCAGCAGCGGATCGCCGGGTTCGGGGGGCATCTCTCCAATGGGGACGCCGCAGAGCTGCTGCGGGAGTTGCATCACCCCGGGCTGGCGGCGGTGGTCCTGGCCCACCTGAGCCAACGATGCAACACGCCGGCGCACGCCCGGGAACGGATCGAGCCGGCGCTGCGGAGCGCCGGCTTTGTGGGAAGGCTGGAAGTGGCCGGCCAGGAGGAGCCGCTTGGGCCCATCAGCCTGGCGGCAGGAGCCGGGGCGCTCGCGGACCGTGCCCCGACCTGAGTGGCGGCTTCAGCGCCCGCCGATAATCGTGCCCAAGCCGACCCGCAGCTGCACATCGCGCTGGGTAAACTGGCGGGCCGGACCACCGGTCAGGTCGTAGGTCGCACTGTAGTCGATCACCTCGGCCCCAATGGACAACGAGAGCATCCCCAGCCGCACCGCCGTCCCCGCCCCGAAGATCCCGGTCAGGCTTCTGGTTTCGGCCGAGGCACCGAAGGCGTCGCCCCCGCGAGTGACCAGACCGAAGCCCCCGTTGATAAAGGGGACGATGGTGGCCGCTTCGGACGCGAGCAGGAAGACCGCCTGCATGCTCCCCTGCGTCAGGGTCGCCTCGGTCAGCTCGGCGGCACCGCTACGGACGCGGCGGAGGGAGGTGGGCACCACCGCCCCGCTCACCGCGATGCTGACCCGCGGGCTCAGCCAGAGGCCGACCGACCCGCCGTAGGAGGTCCCGGAATCCAGCTTGTAGGTTTCCGTGCCGCTGGACTGGCCCGGCTTCGACTCGTAGAGGTTTTCGGTCGGCGCATACACGCCGATCAGTGGCGTCACGGAGACGCGCTGCGCGTGCGAGGCGGCCGGCAGGGCCATGACGGCAGCGAAGGCCAGTGTGCCGCGGACCAGGGGGCGAACCATGCAGGGACTCCGGGGTGAACGGTGAGCTTCTGGACGGTCAGGCGGGCAGGAAGCTAGAGGGGACGGGCGGAAATACAAGTCCCGGCACCCCCCACTTGCGGTTGCCGGGTGACGGGGATACCGGAGGGCAGCTCAGTCTCGCGCCGGCGGGCCGGGATCCGAAGGCACGGGAACCCCGGCGGGCCGCGGCGTGGCAGGCCCGACCTTGCGGAGGGACACCGGGTCCGGCAGGTCTCCACCCGACAGCGTCAACTGGTTGCCGCGCAGGCGGACGTCATAGATTTCCCACTCCCCGCCGATGGCCAGCATGATCTTCGGCCCCGCCACCATTCGCCAGCGCACGTGCTCCTCACCCCAACTGGCGCTGGAATCCGACCGCACGATGACCGTCCGCGGGACATCCCGACGGTTCTGGTCGCGGAGGGAGACTTCCCAGGTGCCCTCGATCGAGGGCAGGGTCTGTCCCATGGCGGGGACGGCGAGCAGGAGCAGGAGGACGATCGGGGCCAGCAGCCGGCGCATGTCGGGTTACTCCCTCGAGGATTCGTCGTTCGGGCCAAAGATAATGTCGTCCCGACCGGTGTTCCACGTCCTGCGGGCAAACACGAACGGGGGCGCTGTTGCGCCCCCGCCGATGTGCCGAGTTGGGGTGCCCGGTAGAGACGCCCAATTTGGGCGTCTTTACCGGGCGTCTCTCCTAGTACATCCCGCCCATGCCGCCGCCCGGAGGGCCAGACGGGGCCGGCTTGTCTTCCTTCTTCTCCACGACGGCGCACTCGGTCGTCAGCAGGAGGCCGGCGATCGACGCGGCGTTCTGCAGCGCGGTCCGGGTGACCTTGGTCGGGTCGATGACGCCCGACTTGACCAGGTCCTCGTAGGTGTCGGTGGCCGCGTTGTAGCCCAGGTTCTTGTCCTTCGACTCCTTGATCTTGGCCACGACGATCGAGCCTTCGGCGCCGGCATTCTTGGCGATCATCCGGATCGGCTCCTCGATCGCCTTGCGGACGATGTCCACTCCGATCTTCTCGTCCTCGGTGCCGCGAATCTTCTCGAGCGCGGACTGGGCGCGGAGCAGCGCGACGCCGCCACCGGGCACGATGCCCTCCTCGACCGCGGCGCGAGTGGCGTGCAGCGCGTCCTCGACCCGGGCCTTCTTCTCCTTCATCTCGGTCTCGGTTGCGGCACCGACGTTGATGACCGCGACGCCGCCGGCCAGCTTGGCCAGCCGCTCCTGCAGCTTCTCGCGATCGTAGTCGCTGGTGCTCTTCTCCACCGCCGCGCGGATCTCGCTGATCCGGCCCTTGATGTCGGCATCCTTGCCCTTGCCGTCCACGATGGTGGTGTTGTCCTTGTCCACCACGATGCGCTTGGCGCGGCCGAGGTCGGTCAGCGTGGCGTTCTCGAGCTTGAAGCCGAGTTCCTCGCTGATGACCTGGCCACCGGTCAGGATGGCGATGTCACGGAGCATCTCCTTGCGGCGGTCACCGAAGCCCGGCGCCTTCACGGCGACAACCTTCAGGGTGCCACGGAGCTTGTTGACCACCAGCGTGGCCAGTGCCTCGCCCTCGACGTCCTCGGCGATGATCAGGAGCGGACGGCCGCCCTGGGCCACCTTCTCCAGCACCGGGAGGAGGTCCTTCATGGCGCTGATCTTCTTGTCGTAGATCAGGACCAGGCCGTCCTCGACGATCGCTTCCATCTTTTCCGGATCGGTCACGAAGTACGGCGACAGGTAGCCGCGGTCGAACTGCATGCCCTCGACGGTCTCGAGGGTGGTCTCGAGGCCCTTGGCCTCCTCGACCGTGATGACCCCGTCCTTGCCGACCTTCTCCATCGCCTCGGCGATCAGGTTGCCGATTTCCTTGTCATTGTTCGCGGAAATCGAGCCAACCTGGGCGATCTCCTTCTTGCCCGCGGTGGGGACGGAGATCCGGTGGAGCTCCTCCACGACCGCCTCGACGGCCTTGTCAATGCCGCGCTTCAGTTCCATCGGATTGGCGCCGGCCGTGACGTTCTTGAGCCCCTCACGGAAGATCGCCTGGGCCAGCACCGTGGCGGTGGTGGTGCCGTCGCCGGCGACGTCGGAGGTCTTCGAAGCCACTTCGCGAACCATCTGCGCGCCGAGGTTTTCGAGCTTGTCGGTCAGCTCGATCTCCTTGGCGACGGTGACGCCGTCCTTGGTGATCGTGGGGGACCCGAACTTCTTGTCAATGACCACGTTCCGGCCCTTGGGGCCGAGGGTCACCTTGACGGCCTCGGCGAGGGCATCCACGCCCCTCTTCAGCTTCGTGCGGGCCTCGGTGTCGAACAACAGTTCCTTTGCAGCCATGGATCAGTCTCTCCTGAGTGATTGATTCGCGGTTCAGCTGAGCTTGGCGAGGACGTCGGAAGCCTTGATGATGATGACCTCCTCGGCGTCCAGCGTGAACGGCGTCCCGCTGTACTTCCCGTAGATAACGATGTCACCAACCTTGAGGTCCATCTCGACCCGGTTGCCCTTCTCGACGCGGCCCGGACCGACGGCGATGACCTCCCCCTGCGTCGGCTTCTCCTTGGCGGTGTCGGGGATGTAAAGCCCGCCGCGCATCTGGGCCGCCTCATCGGCCGGCCGGATGACGACCCGGTCCTCGAGGGGGTTGATCTTCAGCTTCTGCTTGGCCTTGGTGGCAGTGGACATGTCGTACGCCTCCACAACGTGAATGTCTGACCGCCCGGGAGGGCGGAGGGGTCTTGGCACTCCATTGCCTAGAGTGCCAATGGATCGAGCGAAACATAAGCCGGAGCAGCAGTCTGTCAAGCCACGACATCACCTCAGCTCGGCAACCTAAGTGCCTGCAAAATATGCCACTTTGACACTGGCAGTCGGTCCGCATGACTGCCAGACACCCCACCTGCTCCGCGGGGTCGCGCCATTCTGGCAGGGGCGACTTGACGGCCGCTTGACCCACTGCCACAACCTTGTCTGCGCGTGACGAGACCGCCACGATGTGATATCTTGAAATGGATCTAGACCGCACGATGGAGGGACTATGCTGACGACCGCTTCGCTGCTCTCGCTGCTTGCCGCGGTACCCGTGCCGGAAGCAGCCACCCCGGGCCCAGGTCCGAACGTCATGATCGCGGTGGATTCCGCCCGCCGGGAGGTGACCCTGCGCGTCGGACCCTTCACGATTGCCGCGATGCCGGAGGGGATGAATCACGGCGATCACGGCGCCCATGACATGGGCGGGATGGAGACACCGTTCCTGGCATTCGACTGGCCGGTGACCGGCTGGCTGCGCGGATTCCGGATCACCCTCGCGGATGCGGACGGCCGGCCCCTCCCCCGGCGCCTGATCCATCATGTCAACATGATGAACTTCGAACGACGGGCGCTCCTCTACGATGCGGTCGAGCGCACCCTGGCGGCTGGACAGGAAACCGAGGACCTGACCTTGCCACGCGCGGTCGGCTTCCCGATGACCGCTGGCACCCCCGTCGGGCTCATGGCCGCCTGGGCCAACGACACCGACGCGGACATCGAGGCGGTCTACCTGACGGTGACCCTGCTCTGGTCGCCCACCAACCTGTCACCGCGCCCGCTCGATGCGCTCCCGCTCTACATGGACGTGAGCTACCAGGGCCCGGGCCAGTCGGACAGCTACGATCTCCCGGCCGGCGCCTCGTCGAAGAGCCATGAATTCACCCTGCCGGTGGGCGGCCGGCTGCTCGGCGTGGGCGGGCACCTGCATGACTATGCCCGGGAACTGATCCTTGAAGACCTCGAAACCGGGCGCACCGTAGTGCGGCTGCGGGCTAAGCTGGACCGGGAGGGGAAACTCCTCAGTGTCGAGCGCCGGCTGTATGGGGCACGGGGTGACGGACTCGCCTTGCGCGGCGGCCGCCGCTATCGGATCACCGCACGCTACGATAACCCGACCGGCGCCGCGATCCCATCGGGCGCCATGGGCATCATGATCGGCCTGTTCGTGCCCGAGGACCTGGCCAAGTGGCCCACCGTGGATCGCAGCAACCCGGGCATCCAGGCGGACATCGCGGCCATCCGCTCCACCAGCCCCCAGGCCGGGAGCCACTCCCACCACGAGCAACCGAAGCCCTGAATCGGCCCCACACCGGAGCGGACAGGGGGCACCATCTGGTGCCCCCTGTCGCCGTTACTCCACCACCCGCCGCGCGCCCACCCAGCGTTCCCACCACCAGCGACCGTACGGATCCGTCGGGCTCAGCAGGCTCACTTGCACGCCGCCGGTCGCGCTGTGGATGAATCGGCCGTCGCCCACGTAGAGGCCGACATGGCTGACGACGCTGCCCGCCGTGGTGACAAACGTGAGGAGGTCCCCCGGCAGGAGCGCGGCCAGTTCGCGCGGCAGCTCGACCCCCGCACGCGCCTGGTCCGCGCTCCGCCGCGGCAGGGCAACCCCCTGTTCCCCATACGCGTACTGGATCAGGCCCGAGCAATCGAACCCGTTGGCGTCGGTGCCACCCCAGCGATAGGGGGTACCCATGGCCTCGAGGGCCAGGTTCACCGCGGAGGCCCGCACCTCCCCGGCTCGGCCCTCCCCCGCGGCGGCGGGGGACAGTGGCACGAGGGCGAGCGGCACGCGAGCCGGCGGCGCCACGCGGTCCGTGCGCGTGCCATTCGTCCAGGCACGACCAACCCGAATCCCGATCTCCACCCCACGCCGCTGCTCGGCGGTCATGCGCCGGTAGCGGCCCTCCGCCCTGATGCCGAGGGGGCCGAGAACGAGCACCTGACCGCCCACCCCGACCGACCAGCTGCTCCAGGTGTTGGGATGGTCCCGTGTACCGACCCCGACATCCACTCCGCCGATCAGGTAGGGCATGCCCGCCTGGCCCGACAGGATGGTCAGGTCCGCCCCGAGTCCGAAGAGCGCCCCGGCCCGGCCGTGCGCGCCGTTGCGGAAGACCGCACGGGTCTCATAGTCGACGGGGCCAATGAGGTCGCGCTCGTTGGCCAGGGTCAATGCCGACAGATCCGGTCCTCCCGCCGCCAGAAATCGGTTGCCACCGACGGAGGCCGAGGCGCACCCCTGGGCAACGAGGAGCAGACAGGCCACCACAAGCCGAGCGGTCATCATCGAGTCCGGAGCGGGGTCGGGCGACCGGTGCGGAGGGAAATGCGGTATCGCTCGCCCGGTTCGCACCGGTTGGAAATCCTCGCTTCGATGGAGGTGTCATCCAGGGTGGCCGGGGTCTCCAGGGTGTAGAGGAGCGGCACGCCGCGCCGGCCCGCACTGTCCCGAATTTCCAGCAACCGTTCCAGGCATTCCCGCCCCGCGGCATCTCGGGCCATCCGCCCGCTGACAAACCAGATTTCGGTGCCGCTCGCGGTCCGGAAAGCCAGCGAATCCTCGGGGGCGTGGACCGCGGCTGCCTCGTTCGGGCGCGAGGGTGCTTCCTCGGGGAGTGGTGGCGCCCCGCACCCCACCAGAATGGCCCAGGCGGGGAGCCACGCCCCCTTCACCCTTCCGCCTCAGCATCCGATTCAGTGGCCGCCATCGGGGTGCCGTCCGGTGCCAGGCTGAGGGCGTGCTGGAGTTCCGGGCTCTTGCGAATCATCCGCAACCAGCCATGGGTGCCCAGGATGGCAAAGGCAAAGCCCATCGCCACCGTCAGGACGATGCCGGTGGTGGCGCGGGCCGTTTGGCCGGCGAGCGCGGCACCGAGCACCGCCCCGGAAAACGAAGCTGCCCACGCCACCAGGGGCGTGAGCAGCCAGCCGATGAGCCGCAGGAGAAACCGCAGGGCCCGCATCACGTCACCCGCGCCGCACCCCGAGCGCCGAGAGAGCGGCGGCAATCGCGAGGCCAGGGAGGAAGGCGACGCTGAAGGTCCCGAGGCCCCAGGCGGCGCCGGGGAATCCAACGAGGACAGCCAGCGCACCGGTCACCACGGTGAGGGCGAGCGCCGGCAGCATGACGCCGGCCACCGAGGGTGTGCCACCCTTGGCGGCGATGTTCGCGATGATCAGCGCACCCATCCACGGCAGGAAGGTGCCGACCATCCACCAGACGGGGTGGTACCACCAGTTGCTGCCGCCGCCGATCTCGAGCCAGCGATTGGTGTAGGTGCCCAGCGGCTGGAGGGCCGCGACGTCGATGATCAGGTAGACGGCGGCAGCCCAGAGACCGATCCCGGCCGCGCCGGCGATCCCCTCGATGGTGCGGGCGCGGGTCCAGAGGCCGGGGAGCGCGGTGGTGACGACCAGCCCCGCCAGCACGATGATCGCGCCGACCGCCAGTTCCAACACGCCATCCAGGAAACGGAAGGTGAGGCTGAACAGCAGGACGCAGACCGCCTGGAAGACCCCCAGCATGGTCCCGTGACGAAGGACCCCGGGCAGGGCGGTCTGGTCGAAGCCGGATGCTGCGGGCACCGCCGACGTCATATGCACTCCACGTTGGACAGGATGGACAGGCGTGAAAATTAGCCCCACGCCAGAACGATTGCCAAGTCGGTCACCGCCCACGCGGCCAGCGCCAGGTGCATGCCCCGTTGGTGGGCGGGCGGGGCCATCCTCGTGCCCCTGACCGACCACGGTACCAGCACCAGCGCCCATGCCGCGGCGGCGAGCCCAAGTCCTGACCAGCGCAGCAGGTCTGCGCCTGCGAAGTTCCACCCCGACCGGAGCGCGGCCCAACCGAAGCACCCGAAGGCCAGCACCGTGGTCACCAGGGCCACCCGGAGGCTGGTGGCGACGCCCAGGCGGAGGGCCAGCGTCCGGTCACCGCGGCGGGCGTCCTCCTCCATCTGGTACAACTGGGTGAGCGGATAGAGCGCGGCGAAGAGCAGCAGGAATCCGAACAGCAGCAGCCGACCGGCCGGGGTGACCGGCACGCCGGTGGCCGCCCATCCCGCCAGCGGCGTCAGCAGTCCAAAACCGATCATGTTGATGAGCCAGTCTGCACCCGCCACCGCCTTGAGCCGCCAGGGTGGCACGGAGTACAGCACGGACATGGCAAAGCAGACCAGGTACACGGTGCGGTACGGCCCGGGGAGCTGCCAGGTCAGGCCGAGGCCGAAGACCATGCAGCAGATGCCGAAGAGAAACAGCCCCGGCGGCGGCGACGGGGGGCGCCGCAGATACGCGACGTCGCCTTCGTCCTGATCGAACGCCGAATTGATCGCGAGGGTACCCCCGTTGAGCCCCACGACCCATGCCACAATCGCGACGACTAGGGTGGGCCAGAGATCCGGGGAGACCACCCCCCGGAAGCCCACCGCCATGATGGCACCGACCGCCGTATGTGCGGCAACGATCGGCCACTCGGCGGGACGAAGATGCAGCAGGTAGTCGAAGCCACGGCCGAACAACCGGTATCCGAGCCGACGCCCCGCGCTCACGCGCGCCTCAGTCACCGGCCAGCTCCACGCGTGCCTCGAGCACGCGGTGCACGACTCCGTGGTCATCGCGCACCAGCAGCTCACCTGTCGCGGCAACCCCCGAGGCCACACCCGCCAGCGGCGCGCGCAACCTGCGCCCCGAGAGGTAGTCGCGCGCGGCAAAGTCGGCCATCTCCGATGGACGGAAGGGCCCACCCGACGCCGCGGCGGTCGCGATGGCCGAGGCCAGCCCGTCCGCCAGCGCCTCGGGGGTGGCGCCCGGCACCACCTCGCGCAGGGTGACGGCGACGCCCGTGAGCTCGTCCGGGACCGTATTGGCCACGTTGATCCCGATGCCGGTCACGATCCACGCCAGCGAGTCACCCTGCCAGCGGGCCTCGCAGAGCACACCCGCCAGCTTGCGTCCGTGGAGATAGAGGTCATTCGGCCACTTCAACTGGAGGGCCGGGACGTCGGGGAACACCGTTTCGATGGCGCGGGCGGCCGCCAACCCGGCCCGCAGGCTGAAACACGTGGCGGGTGCCCCCTCGAGGGGGCGACAAATGACGCTCATCCAGAGGCCACCGATCGGGGAGTGCCAGGTCCGGCCGCGGGTGCCCCGGCCAGCCGTCTGCTCCCGTGCGGCGACAGCCGTGCCATGGAGCGCCCCCTCACCCGCCAGCCGATGCGCTGCCTCCTGGGTGGACGGCAGCGCGTCGAACCAGCGGACCGTGGCGTGTTCAGGCTCCGCCACGCAGGTACCAGAAGAGCAGCAAGGCCCCGAACGCGATGCGGTACCAGGCAAAGCCGCGGAAATCATGGCGGGCCACGAAGGCCAGGAACCCCTTCACGATGATGAGCGCCGACACGAACGACACCACGAAGCCGACGGCGAACGGGGCGATGTCGGCTCGCGTGAGGAGGTCGTAGCTTTTGGCCAGGTCGTAGAGGGTGGCCGCGAACATGATGGGAATGGCGAGGAAGAACGAGAACTCGGTGGCCGCCTGCCGGGAGAGGCCCAGCGCGTAGCCGCCCATGATGGTGGCGCCGGAGCGCGAGGTGCCGGGGATCAAGGAGAGGACCTGCGCCAACCCGATCCCGAGCGCGAGGCGCCAGGAGACCGCGTTCACGGTGGTGACGCGCGGCGTCGGGGCGAGCCGCTCGATGACCAGCATGATAATCCCACCCACCACCAGCGCGATGGCCACGGTGAGGGGGTTGAAGAGGTGCTCCTTGATCCAGCCGTGCACCAGGAAGCCCACCACCGCCGCCGGGAGAAAGGCGACGAACAGGTTGGATGCAAAGCGGCGGGCGTCCCGGTCACCCGGCAGCCCGCGGACCACACGCCACAGCGTCGATCGGTACAGCCAGGCGATGGCCAGGATGGCGCCGAGCTGGATGAAGATCTCGAAGGTCTTGGCCTGGTCGCCGGTGTACTGGAGCCACTCGCCGGCGATGATCAGGTGCCCGGTGCTGGAGACCGGGATGAACTCGGTGGCCCCCTCCACCAGCCCCAGGATCGCCGTCTTGAGCAGCACCGGCCACTCGGACGGATTCATCGAGTCCGCATCTCCTCATACAGCGCCTCATATTGCGGCACCACCCGATCGGTGGAGAACAGCTGGGCCCGTGCCACGGCGGCCTCCCGCATGACACGGTGCGCGCGATCATCCCGCAGGACCTCCACCGCCCGGCGCGCCATCGCCTCGACCGAGCCGGGGGGCTCGAGGATGCCGCTCACGCCGTCCTCGACGACCTCCGGGAGCCCCCCCGTCCGGCTCGCCACCACCGGTGCCCCGCAGGCCATCGCCTCGAGCGCGGCGAGCCCGAACGATTCGGTCTGGCTCGGCAGCAGGAAGAGATCGGTGGCCTGGAGGAGGTTGGCCACGGTGTCGAGCCGGCCCAGGAACCGCACATCGGCGGCCACCCCGAGCTCCCGCGCCTCCTGCTCGGCGTCCTCCCGGTCCGGCCCGTCGCCGATCATGAGCAGGACGGCCGGCAACTGCCGGCGGATGCGCGCAAAGATTCGCACGACATCGCGCACCCGCTTGACCTCCCGGAAGTTGGACATGTGGAGGATGATCCGGTGGCCGGCTGGGGCGAGACCCTCACGGCACCCGGGCAGTTCGGGATGGTACTCCGAGAGGTTCACGAAGTTCGGGATCACCTGGATCTGCTCGCGGGGGATGTCGAACGCCCGGCTGGTTTCGTCGCACAGGAAGCGTGAGACCGCGGTCACCCGGTCCGAGCGCTGGATCGAGAACTTCGTGATGGCGTAGAAGCTCGCCTCCTGCCCCACCAGGGTGATGTCCGTGCCGTGCAGCGTGGTGATCACCTTGATGGCGCGCTCGTCCCGCAGCATCTCGCGGGCCAGCCACGCGGTGGTGGCGTGCGGGATGGCATAGTGGACGTGGAGCACGTCGAGCTCCTCGCGCAGCGACACCTCGTGCTGCTTCGACGCCAGGGCCAGCGTGTAGGGATAGTGTTCGAAGAGCGGGTAGTGGCTGGCATTGGTGTCCACCTCGTGGAAAAAGACCCGCTCCTGATAGCCGCGCAGCCGGAAGGGGGAGGCATAGGTAATGAAATGGACTTCGTGGCCGCGGCGGGCCAGGTCCAGGCCGAGCTCGGTCGCGAGCGCGCCGGAACCACCATAGGTCGGATAGCAGGTGATGCCGATCTTCATGGTGTGGGAATGCTCCTGACGGTGCCGGGCGCCCCGGCGTGCGAGGACTCCTGATCCCGCACCCAGGCGGCGGCGATCTCAGCGGCGAGCACTTCGGGGGGACGGGTGGCATCGAACGAGCGGACCGCACCACCAAGCTGGTGCCGGAACCAGGTCTCCTGCCGCTTGGCGTACTGCCGGGTGGCGATGGTGATCGCCTCGGGGAGGCTCTCCCGGGTGCGTTTGCCGTGCAGGTATTCGATCGCCTCCGCCACACCGATTCCGTTCAACCCCGGCGCCCCAGGAAGGTGCCCCTCGGCCAGCACGGCCGCCACCTCCTCCACCAGGCCGCGGCGGACCATCTCGGCGCTTCGGGTCGCAATGCGCTGGTGCAGGACCTGGCGTGGCAGGGTCAAGCGAACGTACCATGGATCGATGACGGCCTCCGCCCTGGCCATGCGCTGCCACCAGCTCAGCGGGTAGCCGCTGAGCAGGGCCACTTCGATGGCCCGCGTGGCTCGCTGCCGCCCACCGCCCGCGAATCCCGGATCAAGGCGACTGGCCCAGCGGACGAGCTCGGACACGGTCATCGTCGCCGCGAACTCCCCGAGCGCGTGGCGTCGAGGGGATTCCATGGGTGGCTCGAGAAACAGGCCGTCGGCGATGGCACGGATATACAGCCCCGTGCCACCGACCACGACCGGCAGCAGCTGCCGCTGCCGCGTCGCGGTGATCCACCCGCTGGCTTCGAGCGCGAAGCGCCCGGCGCTGAATCGCTCACCAGGTTCCGCCACATCCACGCCGTGATGGGGCACCCGGGCGCGTTCGCGCCGGGTGGGCTTCGCGGTGCCGATGTCGAGGCGCCGGTAGATCTGTCGCGAGTCCGCGGAGATCACCTCCATCGCGAGGTGCTCCGCCAGCGCCACGGCCACCGCGGTCTTGCCGATGGCCGTGGGGCCGACAATGACCGGGGCGCTAGCGGCGGCCAAACCGGCGCTCCAGCTCGTCGCGAGGCAGCTGCACGATGGTGGCGCGCCCGTGGACATCATGCGGCGGAAGGGCGGTGGCAAAGAGGCGCAGCAGGAGTTCCCGCATTTCCCGGTCGGACAGCACCATGCCGGCCTTGACCGCCGCACGGCACGCAAAGGTGGCGGCGAATCGCTCCAGACCATTGGCCCAGCCCCCGAACCGACCGCGGGCCAGGTCGGCCACCAGTTCCCGGAAGCAGGCCGCCGCATCGAACCGCGGATGCGGCGCGGGCACGGTGTGCAGCACCACCGTGCGGCCGCCAAAGGGTTCCACGTCGAAGCCGACCCGCTCCAGCGCCGCACGGTGCTGCTCAACGACGTCCATCTCCTCGTCGGTCAGTTCCACCGTGATGGGCAGCAGGAGGCGCTGGGCCGCCGCCGCCTCATGGGTCAACTGCGCCATGACCTCCTCATACAGCACCCGCTCATGGGCGGCGTGCTGGTCCACGATCACCACGCCGGTGCCAGTCTCGAATACGATATAGGTGTCGAACAGCTGGATCAGCGGCGCCTCGAACGCCCGGGGTTCCGGGGGCGCCGAGGCAGGTGCATGCTGGGCGTGCTCGGCACCGAAGAGATCCGGCACCAGGATCGGTGCGGCATCGTGCCCGGGCAGGAACTCCCTGGGCGGCGCACTCCCGGCGGGCGCGAGCCCGTCCCAGGCCCCCACCGGCGCCGCCGCAGCGAGCGTACCGAGCGCGTCGCGCACGGCCTCTTCGAGGGCACGTTCCAGCCCGACACGGTCCCGGAAGCGGACCTCGAGCTTGGCCGGGTGCACGTTGACGTCCACTTCGCCGGCGTCGGTGTCAATCTGCAGGAAGAGCGAGGGGCGATCGCCCGGGTGAATGGCGCTGCGATACCCGGCCTCCGCGGCCCGCACCAGGAATGGGTCACGGAAGGGGCGACTGTTGATGAACAACTGCACGCGGCGGCCGGTGGGGTGCGCATCACCGGGCCGCTGGAGGTAGCCGCGGATCCGGAAGCGGCCCTGTGCCCACTGCACCGGCACGAGGGTGCGCACGAGGTCCTCGCCCCAGACCGCGCTGAGCCGGGCATCGGGCTCCTGGTCCGGCGGGACCGCCAATCGGGTGCGACCGTCGATCACCATCTCGAAGCCGACCTGCGGGTGCGCCAGCGCCAGTGTCGCCACCGTCTCCCACGAGGCACGTGCCTCGCTGGAGACCGAGCGCAGGAACTTCCGGCGGGCCGGCACGTTGAAGAAGAGCCCGCGAACGGTGACGGTCGTGCCCTGCTGCCGTGCCGCCGGCGCCACGCGATCGATGCGACCACCGGTCACGCTGATCTCGGTGGCCTCGCCCTGCGCCTCGGCCGTGACCAGGGCGAATCGAGCCACCGAGGCGATGGCCGGCAGTGCCTCGCCCCGGAACCCGAACGTCGCCACACCGACCAGGTCGGCGGCGCTGGCAATCTTGCTCGTGGCATGGCGATCGAGTGCCAGGACGGCGTCCTCCCGGCTCATGCCGCTGCCATCGTCGGCCACCTCGATGGCGGTCTTGCCGCCGTTCTCGAGGGAGATCCTGATGTGACGTGCCCCGGCGTCGAGCGCGTTCTCGACCAGCTCCTTGAGCGCGGAGGCCGGCCGTTCCACCACCTCGCCGGCGGCAATCTGGTCGGCCACGGTATTGGGGAGAATCGCCACTCGGCGCGTGGAAGCGGCTGGCATCCGCTCAATCTAATCGTCGCAGGGGCGCGACGGCGGAGCTGGGCACCCAGCCGCGACGGCCGAGCGGATCAACGATCCGAACCCACCCCGGCTGTGCATCCTCGAGCGGCACGAGGGCCAAGCCATCCACCATCCCGAGGGTCGGGGCCAGGCCGTGCGGCGAGAGCCGGAGCGGCACGGCATGCGCCGTCAGCGCGGAAGGCCGTGACCGGACGCGATCCACCGACAGGCCGGCGCCCGCCACCACCAGGGCGCCAATCGCCGCGCCCGCGGCCCATCGGCGCGCGCCCGCAGCGAGCAAGCCACCAGCCACCAGCCAGAGCAGGAACCCGGCAAGGATGAGTTCCGGTGGGGTCACTGGCAGCAGCGGAGCCAGGGGACGGAGCTGCTGGTGGCTGAGGGCAACCTCACTCCACAGCTGGCGGATGCCGCGGTCACGCGGGGCCAGGCGATACGCTTCGAGCAGGGCGGCGGCGGCCTCGCCGTCCCGCCGAGCCATCCACAGCGCCGCCGCGTAGTTGCGCCAGGCCGATGCACTCGAGGGCGATGACCGCACCAACGGCTGCTGGGCCGTGACCGCGGCCTCCCAGGCCCCGTCGCGGTACAACTGCCGGGGGTCCAGGGACTGTGCCATGACGTCACTCGCGCCCAGCACCATCGCGAGCCAGATCAGGCCGGCATGTCGCCCCACGATCCGTGCCGGCAGCCGTTTGAGCCAGCCCTCGGTATCCCGGGAGAGGCCGCCATCGGAGACGTCTTGACCGAGCCCCGGCGCAAACCGCTGGCGGCGGAGCCGCTCATGCAGCGTCACCGCCGCTTCCGCGTCAGTGCGGGACACCCCGGCACGCCGCAGGGCACCCGAGAGCAGGCGCGGATCGGAGGCGGCGGGTTCCCCGCCCAGCCGGGCCATCAAGTGCTCGAATCGCTCCTCGGTGGACACCCGCCGCGGTACCCCGGTCAGGCGCCGCCGCCGCCTGGTGCGCGCATACCACCAGGCTGCCAGCGGCGTCAGTGCGGCGAGGGTCAGGAGCATCCCCCACCAGTTGCCGACCACGCGGCTGGCGAATCCGGCTGGCCGTTCGACCACCCATGCTGGCGCGTTTCGGGGGGAGTCCGGCGCAATGGCGGGGAGCACCGGCACCACCACGGCACTCGCAGTCACCTCGCGGTAGCGCCCCACCTGGGGATCGAAATAGGGAAAGCGCACCGCCGGGAGCGTGATGCTTCCCGTCGAATCCGCCAGCAGGAGAAACCGGGTGCGTCGGACACCGCCCAGCCGCCCGTCGCGCCAATCGGGGGCCTCGTCCACACGATCCGGATACACCCGGACACCCTGCGGCCAGGCGATCTCAGGAGTCGCCCAGAGGGTCAGGTTGCCCTGCCCCCCGACCAGCAGGTCGGCGGCAAAGAGTTCGCCCACGCGGCTGTTCGGCGCCGACAGCCGCCACGTGACGCGGAGGTCGCGCGCCACGGCGCCGGCGAAACCCTCGGGTTGCCCGGCGAGCGGGAGCGCCCGGACGGTCACCGTGCGCAACGGGCTGCGCCGTTCATCGAGCCGGTCTTCGCCGAAGAGGGGACGGCCACCCGGCAGGGAAAAGCTCAACTCGGCGGCGGGGATGGTGAGCCGACCACTCGTCAAGGGAAACACCACCTGGTGACTGGCAAACAGATCGTATTCGGTCTCGCCGATGATCTGTTGCGCCGCCGCGCCCGGCAGGGTCACGACCGGATAGCCATAGACGCCGTTGAGTGTCGGCGGTCGAAGCGTGGGCGGCCGGCGCAACCGTTGCCGGATGGACACCGGAAACCAGGCGGTCGTGAGGATCTCGAGCTGGTCCCCGAGCCAGACGGTGTCGTCCGAGGAGGTGGTCAGGACGGCGACCTCCCCTTCCCGCGGGATCGGGCTGCGCGGCAGGAGTGCCTCGACCCGCGCCGCGACCGCCGGGCCCGGCATCGTGGTCTGCAGGAGGAGGAGCACGGCGAGCACTACCAGTCCCTCCCCGTGCGCGCGGCCATTCCCCGACGCCGGTCGACCTGGCCCGCCCGCACCGCGCGTTCGGACTGCTCCACGGCGGCCAGGAGGGCCGCGGCCTGCTCCGGAGTCATTCCCCCTGCCCCGGGCGGGGGTGGTTGTTCGCCGCCCCCCGGCGGCGGCGGGCCGCCTCCACCGCCACCGCCGCCGCTCTGTGGCGGGGGGCGGGTTCGGGTGGCCAGCTCCAGGTTCCAGCGGGCGGCCTGGGCGTCTGGCCGCAACAGTACTGCCTGCCGCAGGTGCTCCACCGCCTCGCCGAGGAGCGCCTCGCTGCCCGCCGTGTCGGTGCGGGCCTCGAGCAGCGCGGCCAACCCCAGGTTGTACAGTGACCGGAAGCGAAGCTCGGGATCGACCGATCGGGCCGCGGTGGACAGCGCGGCGCGGGCCTCGTCGAACTGACCCGCGGCCAGGGCTGCCGTCCCCGCGTTGTACCAGGCGCTGTCAGACGTGGCCCGCTGCTGCGCATCGCGCACCAGCCGCTCCGCGGCCGCGTTGCGTTCCCCGCGCTGCAGCAGGCGTTCGCCTTCGCTCGGTCGCTGGGCCACACCAGCCTGGGTGCCGATCATCAAGGCCAGTGCGGCAAGCGCCGCCGTCCGTCTGGTGGCACTGTGCGCCAGGAGGAGCCCGAAGGCCACCAGCGCGCCGATCCAGGCACGCGGCAGGAGGTCCTCCACCTGCCGCTCACGGGCAGGACGCCGTTCCAGCGATGCCAGCACGGCCCGGACCGCGCCGGCCTGGTCGGCCACGTCGGCAGCCACCAGGGTGCCGGCGGCGGCCGTGGCGATGGCGCGGAGGATGTCGTCGCGACGACGGGTTTCGACCGGCGCACCCTCATGTTGCTGATAACCCGTCATCGTGCCGGCCGAGTCACGGACGGGAATGCGGGCCGGCGCCTCACCACCCTGAGCCACCAGGATCAGGCTGACGCCATCGGCCCGCAGCCTCGAGGCGGCCGCGACCGCCAACGGCAGTGAGTCATGCCCTTCCCCATCGGAAAAGATCACCAGCGCCCGGTCGCCGCCCTGCGAGGCGGAGCCGAGCAGTTCGCCGCCCTGTCGCAGCACCGCCGTGAGGTCGGAGCCGCCTTCGCTGGCGATATCCGGATCGAGGTGATCCAGGTACAGCTGCACTGCGGCGGCATCAAGGGTCAGCGGAGCCAGGATGTAGCTGCGCCCGGCGAAGGCAATCAGCCCGACCCGGTCTCCATCGGCATCGAGCAGCACCCGTCGCGCCGTGCCGACCGATCGCTCCAATCGGCTCGGGGTGACATCCTCCGCCAGCATCGAGCGTGAGATGTCCACGGCCAGGATCAGGTTGAGGGCGCGACTCTCCAGATCGACCTGGACCCGGCCAAACCGGGGGCCCGCCGCGGCAACCATGGCCACCAGCGCCGTGGCGGCCAGCACCAGTCCCGCCCGGCGGCCGTACCGCGCCGCCTCGGTGCCGAGCGTTGGCGACCAGGCCGACGCCGCCCGCACCCGGGCGCGCCGCGCCAGGAAGGCCAGCACCCAGACGAGCCCGGCCACCAGGGGGGCTGCCCAGAGGAGCCAGGGCCACTCGAATCTCACGGTGCCCTCACCACGACGGTGGCCCCGAGCACCAGTTCCACCATCAGCACCAGGAGACCGGCCAGCAGGAAGGGTCGCGAGAACTCCGCATAGCGCGTGTACCGCACCGTCTCGATCGGCGTGCGTTCCAGCTCGTCGATCTGGCGGAAGATCCGGCTCAGCGACTCACTGTCCGTGGCGCGGAAATACCGGCCACCGGTCATCTCCGCCATCGCTTCCAGCAGGGCCTCGTCAATCCGCACCGGGAGCATCTCGTACCGGAAGCCGCTCAGTCCACGGCCCGTCGGGATGCGGGCCTCGCCCTCGGTGCCCACGCCCACCGTGTAGACCCGGATGCCCAGCGCCGCCGCAGCTTCGGCGGCCGTGCGGGGATCGATCGCCCCGCGGTTGTTCTCGCCGTCGGTCAGCAACAGCACCACCTTCGAACGCTCCGGCAGCCGGCGCAGGCGGTTCACCGCCGTCGCCAGCCCGCTGCCGATGGCCGTGCCGTCCTCCAGGATGCCGATGCGCAGCTCCTGCACGGCCCGCTCAAGGACCGGGTAGTCGAGCGTCGCGGGCACCAGCGTGAGCGCCTCGCCGGCAAAGGCTACCACGCCGATCCGGTCCGCGGTCCGCCCGCGGATGAAGGCGATCGCCTGTCGCTTGGCGACCTCCATCCGATTCGAGGGTGCGAAGTCCTCCGCCAGCATGCTGCTGGAGATGTCCACGCTGATCATGATGGCGATCCCCTCGCGCTGCTCCACAAGCCGGGTGCCGCCCAACTGCGGCCCGGCGGCGGCCACGGCGAAGCAGGCCAGCACGAGGCCGCGGAGGGCCGGTGGCACGATCGGGAGCCAACTGCGCCGCGCCACGGCCGCGGGCACCGTCCCGTCACCGTGGATCACGGTTCCGGGCCGCTGCCGGCGGCGATACCAGAGCCACATCGGGATGGCGAGGAGCAGGAGCAGCAGCAGGGGGCGGGCGAAGGTCATCGGCTCGACGCCTCCCGGCAGAGCGCACCGAGGGTATCCCGGTCGCCCGACTCGAAGCGCGCCTCCCGGAGGGCCAGGAGCAGGCGATCCCCGTCGGTGCTGGGGGGCGCCGACTCCAGCCAGGCCATCCAGCCGTCCGCCGCGGCACGCAGTTCACCCGCCGCCGCCCAGGCCTTGAGCATCTCCCGCGGGGGCAGGGCTGCGGGCCGGCTCGCTGGGCGCGGGCGCGCGGCCATGGGGCCGGTCCGCCGCCACCACCAGTGGAGTGGCAGCACCAGTAGCACCGCCAGGAGGCCGAGCACCAGGGCAGGCTGCCAGGACCGACTGCCGGCCGCGACCAGTCCCACGGCGGGGCGGGGAGGAATGGTATCGAGCCGTCCGGCGGGAAGGATGGAGCCGATCACCACCAGCTCAGCCTGGGTCCGCAGGGTGTCGGTGGTCCCGTCGGGTCGGATCACCAGCGGCCCGGGAACGGCGAGGCGATGGGTGCCCGGCCGCCAGAACACCAGGGGATAGCGCAGCGTCCATCCACCGGCCCGGGGCACCGCCTCCGGCGGCCCCAGGAGCAGCGCATCCTCCCCGGGGTCCCAGGCCAGGGGCCGTAACAGGCTGCCGGCCGGGGCATCGATCTCCCGGGCAATCCAGACGGTGTCACCGATCAGCGGCAGCGCCTGGGGCTGCAGGGGCCAGCAGGAAGGCGGCGATCACTGCGGCCGCCGCGTGCCACGCCGACGCAGCCGCTCGGCAAAGATCCGTCGCAGCGCGAGCGTGAAATCACCCGTGCTGGTCAACGCCAGGTGGTCTGCTCCTGCGGAGGTGATGGCCTGGGCGCGCTCCGCTCGTCGGCGGGCCGCCAGCGCCCGCCAGCGCCGGTTGACCGTCGCATCCCGGGTGTCCACCAGCGCCCGCTCGCCCGACTCGGCATCCTCGAACTCGATCCAGCCCGCCCGCACCGGTTCGGCTTCGCGCGGGTCGTCCACGGTGACCGCAATGACATCATGGCGCGCGGCGAGTTGGCGGAAGGGCTGGGCCCAGTCGGGGGCCTGGAAATCCGACAGGACGACCACGATGCTCTTGTGGCGGAGCAGCCGGGCCGCATACCGGATGGCGCCGGCGAGATCGGTGCCGGTCCCCTCCGGCTCGATCGCAATCAGGTCGCGGATCACCCGCAGGGCGTGGCGGCGGCCCTTCCCGGGCGGGACGACGCGCTCCGGTCGGTCGGTGAAGAGCAGGGCGCCCACACGGTCGTGCTGCCGGGCCGCGGCGAGCGCCAGCACCGCGGCGACCTCGACCGCCCGGTGGGCCTTCGGGGTGCCTCCCGTGCGGGTGGAGGCCGAGAGGTCCACCACCACCAGCAGGGTGAGTTCCCGCTCTTCCGTGAAGGTCTTGACGAACGGGGAGCCGAACCGTGCCGACACGTTCCAGTCGATGGCCCGGAAATCATCACCGGGTTCGTAGGCGCGCACCTCGGCAAACTCCATCCCCTGCCCCTTGAATGCCGACCGGTATTCGCCGGCCAGGAGCGTGTCGACCATCCCCCGCGCGCGGAGCACGATGGCGTTGACCTGCTTGAGGATCTCTCGGGAGATCGGGGGCATGGATATGCGGATCCGGTCGGGCGCCGCCCCTCAGGGCGCGGGCACCGTGTCGAGCACCCGGCTGATGATGGTGTCCGCGGTCACCTCCTCGGCCTCGGCTTCGAAGGTGAGCACCAGCCGGTGGCGCATCACGTCGGGGGCCAGGGCCCGCACGTCGTCCGGCGCGACATAGTCCCGGCCCCGGAGCCAGGCGTGGGCCCGCGCCGCCTGCGCCAGCGCGATGGACGCGCGCGGCGAGGCGCCAAAGGCGATCAACGGGGCGAGCGCCTCGAGCCCCACCGTGGCCGGTTCCCGGGTCGCACGCACCACGTCCACGATGTAGTCGACCAACCGCGGATCGAGGTGCAACGCGGCAATCTCGCGGCGCGCCACCAGGATCGCGGCAGGCTCCACCAGGCGGCGGACCGCGATCGGCTCACCCGCGCTCATCCGGAGCAGGACGTCCTTCTCCTCCGCCCGGGTCGGGTAGCCGACGGTCACCTTGAGGAGGAATCGATCGAGCTGGGCCTCGGGCAGCGGATAGGTGCCCTCACTCTCGATCGGATTCTGCGTGGCGAGGACCAGGAACGGTTCGGGCAGCGGGTAGCTGACCCCGCCGATCGAGACCTGTCGCTCCTGCATCGCCTCCAGGAGCGCCGACTGGACCTTGGCCGGGGCACGATTGATCTCGTCGGCCAGCACGATCTGCGCGAAGATCGGTCCGTGCTTGGCGTGGAACGACTGGGAGACCTGATCGTAGATCATGGTCCCGACGAGGTCGGCCGGCAGGAGGTCCGGGGTAAACTGCACCCGGGCGAAGCTGGCGTGCAGCACCTCGGCCAGGGTGCGCACCGCCAGCGTCTTCGCCAGGCCTGGCACACCCTCGAGCAGCACGTGCCCACCGGTGAGCAAGCCGATCAGCAGTCGGTCCACCATCCGGTCCTGCCCCACCACCCGGAGCGCCACTTCGCCGCGCACGTCGCGCACCAGGGTCGGATCGTTCGGTCCGTGGGTGACCGGCGCCGCGGTGCCGGCGGTCATCGGGCACCTCGCCGTGGCGGCGGCGCATCGCCGTCGGGGTCCAGGCGAATGGCCTTGTAGATCGCCGACTCCTCGGCGGGCGACAGCGGGCGCCATCCGCCCGGCGGGAGGTCGCCCAGGCGCACCGGGCCGTACGACAGGCGTGCCAGCCGCTCCACTTTCACGCCCATCGCTTCCCCCCATTTCCGAACGATGTGGTGGCGACCTTCCGCCAGCGTCAGGTCCACGATGCTGCGACCATCCCGGCCCGCCCGCACCCGGACCTGGGTGGGGACGACGGGACGACCGTCCACCACCAGCGGCTTGCCCGCCGCCGCCGTGATTTCTGCGGCAGAACGGCCATGAACGAGCGCCGTGTAGCGCCGTGGAATCCGGTAGCGGGGGTGCGTCAGCCGGTGAATCGCCTCACCGTCGGTGGTCAGCAGCAGCAACCCAGTCGTGTTGGCGTCCAGGCGCCCGACGTAGGCCAGGCCAGCCGAGTCGGGAACCAAGTCGAAGACGGTGCGCCGGCCCTGCTCGTCCTCGGCCGTCGTCACGATCCCCATCGGCTTGTGCAGCGCGAGCCACCGCTTTGGCTTCAGTGTCACCTTCCGGCCGCGCACCGTGATCGTCTGCCGGTCAGGGTCCACGCTGCTGCCGAGTGTTGCCACGGTGCCGTCCACCCGGACCACGCCCTCGCGAATCAATTCCTCGGCGGCGCGGCGTGATGCCACGCCGGCACGCGCCAGCGCGCGCTGCAGCCGCATCGGGGTCACGATTCGGACTCCACGTACACCGCCGCCTCGTCGTCCGCGTCCTCGCCACCCTCAGGCACCGCCTCATGCGGGCGCAAGGCGATGGAGAGCTCCTCGACCCGGGGAAGGTTCTGCAGGTCGGGCATCCCGAGCAGTTCAAGGAAGAGCGGTGTCGTGCCATACAGCAGCGGCCGCCCCAGTCCCTCACTGCGGCCCGTCACCTCGATCAACCCGCGCTCCTGGAGGGTCCGGAGCACTCCGCTGGCCGACACGCCACGGATCTCCTCGATCTCGGCGCGGCCGACCGGCTGCCGGTAGGCAATGACGGCCAGCGTCTCGAGCATCGCCGCGCTCAGCCTGGAGGCCCGCACGGCAAATTGCGCCCGCTCAATGGCGGCCGCGAGCGCCGGGCGGGTCAGCAGCTGAAAACCGCCGGCCATCTCCACCAACTCGACCCCGTGACCGTCAAAGTCATAGTGCTCGCGCAGTTCATCCAGCGCGGCGCGGACATCCGCCAGCGAGGCATCGGGGTCCAGGGAGACGAGTTCCTCGGCCGTGATCGGACGGTTGGCGGAGAACAGCGCCGCTTCAAGCAGCTGCGGGAGTGATTTCACGGGCGATCACCAGGGGCGCGAAAGCGCCCGGTTGAGTCAGGGTGAGGCGGCCCCGGCGGGCCAGCTCGAGCAGCGCGAGCAGGGTGCTCAGGATATCCGTCAGGGTCGGTGAGGGGCCCAGCGCCTCGCGCCAGGAGAACTGCTCGTGGGAGGCGAGCAGGCCCTCAATCCGGAGCGTGGCCCCCTCGACATCCAGCGGCCGGGCCACCACCCGGTGCAACACCGGCGTGACAATCCCCGCCAGGACCCGTTCCACGGCCTGGAGAAGTTCGGTCAGGTCGAGCGTCAGGGGGGGCGGCGGCAGGTCCGGAGGCGGCGGCAGGTAGCCGCGGGAATGGCGCAGTGCCCGTCGGTCCGCCGACGCGGACAACCAGAGGGCGATCTCCTTGATCTGTTGATACTCGAGGAGCCGTCGCACCAGCTCGGCGCGCGGGTCCTCCCAGCCCTCCTCCTCGCCATGGCGCGGCAGGAGCATCTGGGCCTTGAGCCGGACCAGCCGACTGGCCATTTCCAGGTAGTCGGCCGCCTGATTCAGCCCCAACTGGTGGATGACGCGGAGAAACTGGTCGGCGATCCTCGCAATGGGAATATCGGAAATGTCGAGTTGCTGCTCCCGGATCAGGTGCAGCAGCAGGTCGAGGGGACCCGAGAAGCTCTCGAGTTCCACGACAAAGGTGTCCCGGTTGGCCGCAGCGCCATGGGCGAGGTCGGCTGGCAAGGTCATCGGGCCGGCGTCGTCCGGCAGGACCATCGAGGCGTCACGGGATCCTGGTTGAAGGGATGCACGGGCTGAAGAGACCGGAACATAAAGGCCGCGTGGGGGCAAGTCAAAGCGAATCGGTGGGTTGCGCCGGTTTCGAGGGGTCGGTATCTTTGTGGGCTACCGGTCGGTGGGACCGGTTCGGAAGTGGACCCAGGACTCCCTTGTCGAGGTTTTTGTGCCCCGTATCAAGTCAGCCAAGAAGCGGATGCGCCAGACCAAGTCCCGCACGGCCCGCAACAAGGCCCAGCGGAGCCAGCTGCGGAACGCCGTGAAGAAAGTCCGGCTCGCCGTCGGCACGCCCGACGCCGCATCCGCCATGGCCACCGCCGAAAAGCTCCTGGACCGTGCCGCCCGCAAGCGGCTGGTGCACCCCAATACGGCGGCTCGGCAGAAGAGCCGGCTCGCCAAGGCCGCCAAGGCGACCTGATCGCCCCGGGCCACTCCGGCCCGATCAAGCTGGCAGGAACGCAAAAGGGTGGTGCAGACGCACCACCCTTCGTCGTTCCCGGGGTCCCCACCCTACACCGCAGACAACTCCGCTCCGCACCGTTCGCAGTACCACTCGGTCGGCCGGTTCAGGGTCCCGCAGTCCTGGCACTTCAGGGTCTTGCTCCCGACGGACGCCTGCGGAGGCGAGACGCGGGTCTCCGTTGCGGTGGCCCGCGGCGCGTCCGGGGACACGGATTTCAGGAACGCCAGTTCATCGTCCACGGCCTTGTGCGAGGCCGAGGGACGCGGACGAGGGGGGATGCCCCCGCCGCGGGGCGTAAAGCGGGGCGCCTCGGGCACAGGCGGCTCGGCAGGCACCGGCTCCATTGCCGGATCGGCATCGCTCGGAAACGCCGGCGCCTCGTCGAACACCGACTGGGTTCGCGGGTCGGCCGGGGCGTCATCGAGGGTGATGAATGGATCGGTCTGAAGCTGGTAGGTCTCGGGACCATCCTCACCGTCATCGGACTTCTCGACCGTCACGGGTTCCGCGTCCTCCGCCACCGCGGGCGCTCCGGCAATCTGCGCCATCACATCCTCCAGGCGCATGATCTCCTCACCGAGCCGGTGGATCTCGGCACCATGCCGCTCCAACTGGGTGCCCGAACGCTCCTCGTGCTTCCGCCAGTCTGCCTCGGAGTATTCCCCGACGGAGTACCGAAGCTGGGCCTCGGCCAGCGCCTCTTCCTCCGCCCCCTGCTCCCGCTCCTGCTCCGCCAGCTGGCGGCGGAGACCGGACAGGCTGTCACTGATGGCGGTGGAATGCGACCGGAGCTGGTCGACCACGCCACTCAGGCGGGATTCATAATCCGACCGGACCCGGTCCCGCACCGACTCAGGGACCTTGCTGCCGGCAGAACCAATCCGGTGCAGCCACTCGGAAATCTGTTGGCGCGAGGCCAGCAGTTCCTCGATCTCGCCCGCGTTCCGGGTCGCGTCTTCACTCATTGTGCCCATCCCCGTTGAGTCGACCGACCACCGGACGTCGGTAGCCATGGACGGCACCAGAGCTGCCGCCCCGGACCATTCCGGAGCCGCCCGACCTGATACCGCTCATCCCAATCTACACTTTCTTGCCAATCTGGAAATATGTTCCCAGATCGATCGTCAAAAAACTTGACAGTCAGGGGGCACGCTGAAAGACGATTTTTCCGTCCACGAGGGTCAGGTTGGCGCGGCCGACCAGCTCTTCGCCCAGGAAGGGGGAGTTGCGGCTCTTGGAGTGCATCTCATCGCGGCGGACCACCCACCGAACCCCGGGTTCGAGGACCACGACGTCCGCCGGGGCACCGACGGCGAGGGTTCCCCCGGGCAGGTGGAAGGTTCGAGCCGGGATGGTGCTCATCCGGCCAATCAGGTCGGACAGGGACACCAATCCGGGCACGACCAGTTCGCGGATGGCCAGGCCAAGCGCGGTTTCCAGGCCGGTGATGCCATTGGGCGCCTGGTCGAACTCGCGCTCCTTGGCATCGTAGTGATGCGGCGCGTGATCACTCGCGATCACATCGATGGTGCCATCCGCCAGCGCCTGCCGAATCGCCTCGCGATCCTCCGCCTCGCGCAGTGGCGGATTCATCTTGGCATTGGTGTCGTAGCCAGCGCAGCGATCATGGGTCAGGGCGAAATGGTGCGGCGTTGCCTCGGCCGTGACCCGGATGCCCTTCTCCTTGGCCCGGCGGATCAGGTCCACCGAGCCCCTGGTGGACATGTGGCAGAGGTGGATGTGACCTCCGGTCAGCTCCGCCAGGATGCAGTCGCGGGCGACATGGATCTCCTCGGCCGCGCTGGGAATCCCCTTGAGGCCAAGCCGGGTGGCGACGATGCCCTCATGCATCGAGCCCCCCTGGGCCAGCGTCATGTCCTCACAGTGGTCGGCCACCGGCACCCCGAACGTCCTGGCATACTCGAGGGCGGTCCGCATCATGTGGCTGGACATGATCGGGCGCCCATCATCGCTCAGCGCCACCGCGCCGGCGCTCACCATCTCGCCGAACTCCGCGAGCTGTTCGCCCTTCTGCCCCAGGGTCACCGCGCCGATCGGATAGACGCGGGCCTTGCCCGCGCGCGCGGCCTGCCGGACAATGAAGCCCACCGCCGCCTGGTTGTCGGTCACCGGATCGGTGTTGGGCATGGCACAGACGGCGGTGAACCCGCCCGACGCGGCCGCCATGGCCCCCGTGGCCACGGTCTCCAGCTCCTCCTGGCCTGGCTCCCGCAGGTGGACGTGCAGATCGATCAGGCCGGGGGCCACCACCTGCCCCGCCGCCTCGATGATCTCGGTCCCCTCGGGCGGCGCAATGTTCCGCCCGATCCCGGCAATCCGGCCCTCCTCGATCAGGAGGTCCGCCACGTCATCGGTACCGCGCGAGGGGTCGATCACGCGGCCACCGCGAATCAGGATCGGGTTCATCGTTCATCTCCCGCGGCGGCGCGCCAGTCCGGCCCGCCACCCGCCAGCAGGTAAAGCACCGCCATCCGAACCGCCACCCCATTGGTGACCTGCGGCAGGATCAGGCTGTGCGGTCCGTCCGCCACGTCGCTGTCAATTTCCACGCCCCGATTCATCGGCCCTGGATGCAGCACCACGATCTCCCGCGGGGCACGGGCCAGCCGCTCGCTGGAGATGCCGAAGACCCGGTTGTACTCCCGGACTGAGGGAATGAACCCGGCCTGCATGCGCTCCAGCTGGAGGCGGAGCACATTGAGCGCATCGGCCCACTCGATGGCCGCCTCCACGCGGGAGAAGACCGTCACGCCAAGCTCCTCGATGCCCCGGGGCAGCAGGCTGCGCGGCCCGCAGACCGCCACCTCTGCCCCGAGCTTGCGCAGGCCCCAGATGTTGCTGCGAGCCACGCGGCTGTGGAGCACATCCCCCACGATGCAGACTTTGAGCCCCTCGATCCGCCCGAACTTGTCCCGCAGCGTCAACATGTCGAGGAGTGCCTGCGTGGGGTGTTCGTGCTTGCCGTCGCCCGCGTTGATGACGTTGGAGCGGATCCGGTCGGCCAGGAAACCCGCGGCCCCGGAGTGCGGATGGCGGATGACCACCATGTCGATCCGCATCGCCTCGAGATTGCGGGCGGTGTCCACGAGCGTCTCGCCCTTGGCCACCGAGGACCCCGTCGAGACCACCCCCACCGTGTCCGCTGACAGGCGCTTCTCAGCGAACTCGAAGGAGATCCGGGTGCGCGTGCTGTTCTCGAAGAAGAGGTTGACGATGGTCTTGCCGCGCAGCGCCGGGGTCTTCTTGATGGGGCGCTCGCTGACTTCCTTGAACGGTTCCGCCGTGTCCAGGATGAGCCGAATCTGCTCGGCGCTGAGCGTCTCAAGCCCGATCAGGTCCTTGCCGAGCGAGGGCCCGGTCACTGGGTCTCCGCCGGCACGAGCTCCACCGAGTCGGTGCCATCGAGTTCGCGGACGCGGACGTTGACGTGATCCCCGGGGGAAGTCGGCACCACAAGGCCCGTGACATCCGGCTGGATCGGGAGTTCGCGACCGCCGCGGTCCACGAGCACCGCGAGCAGGACCCGCTTCGGGCGCCCGAAATCGGCGAGTTCGTCGAGCGCCGCACGGATCGTCCGGCCAGTGAACAACACGTCGTCCACGATCACGACCGTGACCCCGTCGAGGCTCGGCGGCAGGCGTGTCTCACCGACGATCGGCCGGGGGCCGATGGCCTGGAGGTCATCGCGATAGAGGGTAATGTCGAGCTTGCCCAGCGGTGGTGGGGCCCCGTGGCGAGCGGCGAGGAGGTGGGCGAGCCGCTCCGACAGTTCGACACCCCGGCGCTGGATGCCGACCAGCAGGAGCTCGCCGGGGTCGGGGCACCGCGCCACGATCTCGTCGGCCATGCGCTCCAAGGTCTGGCGCATGGCGGTTTCATCGAGCAGGCGGGTTGGGGCTGGCATGTCGAAGGCGGAAAGTACCCCGGCGCGTCCCGGGGCGCAAACCGTCCGGATCGTCAGCCGGCAGCGTCGCGTGCCCGCTTTCGCCCGGGGACGAAGCGGGCGGCGAGCAGCACGCCGAGGGCCACCGCGAAGGCCACCGGCTGGGCGGTGATCACCTTGACCCCCCAGAGATAGTGCACCACCCCCAGGCCGGCGGCCACGTAGACCAGCCGGTGCAGGCGCTGCCAGTTCTTGCCGCCGAGCCGGCGCACCATGGCCTTCGGGCTGGTGACGGCAAGCGCAATCAGGATCAGGAACGCGGTGAACCCGACCGTGATGAACGGCCGCTCGACCACGTCCTCCGTGATGGTGGCAAGGCTGAACTGGTGGTCGAAGAGGCCCCACACGAGGAAATGCAGCAGCGCATAGGTGAACGCCCAGAGGCCGACCAGCCGGCGGTAGCGGATCAGCCCATTCCAGCCGGTCAGCCGACGAAGTGGCGTGATACTGAGGGTCACCAGCAGGACCACCAGCGTCGTGAGGCCGGTGAAATGGGTGAGCGTCTCGATCGGGTTGACGCCGAGACGGCCGGTGAGGGTCCGGAAGACCAGCCAGGCCAGCGGACTCGCCGCCGCGATCCAGACCAGCGGCTTGCCGATCCGGTCAGGCACGCCGCGGCCGGCCACGACTCAGTAGTTGCGGCGGAGATCCATCCCCGCGTACAGGGAGGCGACCTGGTCGGCGTAGCCATTGAACATCAGGGTCGGCTGCTGGAAGAGCTTGCCGATCCGGCGTTCGCGAGCCTGGCTCCACCGGGGGTGGTCCACCGTGGGGTTCACGTTGGCGTAGAACCCGTACTCGTTGGGCGCGGAGAGCGCCCAGGTGGTGCGCGGCTGCTGCTCCATGAACCGGATCCGCACGATGGACTTGCCGCTCTTGAAGCCGTACTTCCACGGCACCATCAGGCGGAGCGGCGCGCCGTTCTGGTTGGGCACCGGCCGGCCGTAGATCCCCGTCACCAGCAGCGTGAGCGGGTGCATCGCCTCGTCCATGCGCAGCCCCTCGACGTAGGGCCAGTCCAGGACGCGGGTGCGCTGCCCGGGCATCTGCGCCGGGTCCTGCAGCGTCGTGAACTCGACATACTTGGCGTTGGTGCCCGGCTCCAGGCGCCGGATCACGTCCCGCAGGAGGACACCGTTCCAGGGGACCACCATCGACCAGGCTTCGACACACCGAAGTCGATAGGTCCGGTCCACCACCGGGAGCCCGCGGAGCAGGTCCTCGAGGGGGATGGTGCCCGGGCGCTTCACATCCCCGGCGATCTCGACCGACCACGGGGTCGTGCGAAGGTTCCCGGCATTGCGGGCCGGATCACCCTTGCCGGTCCCGAACTCGTAGAAGTTGTTGTAGGTGGTGATCTCTTCCCAGCTGTTCGGCCGCTCGTCCTGGGCCAGCAGCGCCGCCGCCTCCCGCCCTTCTCGCCGACCCAGCACGCCCCCGAGCAGCGGCGAGGCCGCGGCAGCCACCGCCGCGCCACCGAGCCCCATGGCCGCGATGAACTTGCGGCGGTCGTGGAAGAGCCGCTCGTCCGTGATTTCGGAGGATGGAATATCCGGCTTGTGGATCAGGTGCATGGTCGGCCCCGGGTCGGTGGTCACTAAGTATACGACGCCCGAGCGCGGTTGGTTCCCCACAGCCGCCCTACACCACGCTGATCGCCTCGATCGGGTCGAGCCGGGAGGCGCGCCGCGCCGGGTACCAGCCAAAGACCAGGCCGGCCAGGAGCGCGAAGCCGACCGCCACCATCACGGCGTACGGGTTGATGGCGATATCGAAGGTGCGCCCGAACTGCGCCGCGATGAACTCGGTCAGCAGGACCAGCCCCGCCCCCCCGCCGACGCCCAGGATGGCGCCCAAGCCGGCCAGGGTGAGTGACTCGGCCAGGAACAGTTGGAGGATGTCCCGATCGTCGGCCCCCAGCGCCTTCCGGACGCCGATCTCGCGCACCCGCTCGCGGACCGAGATCAGCAGGACGCTGAACAGCCCGATGCCACCCACTAGAAGGGTGATCCCTCCGATGGCGAACATCACCACCGTCCAGCCACCCAGGATGTCATCGGCCATCGCGACGTCGGAAAGAAACTCGGCGGCGTCGTTCTCGATGTCGAAATCCCGGGCCCCATGCCGCTGCTCGAGGAGGACCGTGCCGGCGGCGAGTGCGGGGCCGACATCGGCATCGGTGCGGGTGGTCACGAAGGCGGCATCCACCCGGCCGCTGGCCCGCTCGTAGCGGGTCACGTAGCTGTAGGGGATGTACACCCGCCGGGAGAGCCAGCTGAAGTCAGCCGGAATGAAGCTGATCGGCATCGGTTCCACGACTCCGATCACCAGGAACCGGGCACTGTTCAGGGTGATGACCTGGCCGACGGGTGGCGCGTTGCCAAACAACTCGCGGACGACATCGGAGCCCACCACCGCAACACGGGCATGGTTGAGGATATCCAGGGCGGCGAACGAACGCCCCTCGCGGATCGGCATGTTGCGGAGCTCGAGGTACCCGGCATCCACCCCCTGCACCGGCAGGTTCAACCGGCCAATCGGTCCCACGACCATCCGGTTGGACGAGCCGCTGGCGCCGTGGACGACCTCCACCCCGGGCAGTCGGCCCAATGCCTCCAGGTCCCGCAGCCGGAGTCCCGTTTCACGCAGCGCGGCGGCACCGCGAGCGTCGGCTGGCGCGGGCATGTTGCGCACACTGAAGCTGCGCGGCAGGCCGAAGGAGCGCATGTCCTCCGTGGCCATCTCCTTCAGGGCGCCCGAGAGGGAGACCATCGCCACCAGGGAGGCGGCGCCGAAGACGATGCCGGAGAGGGTCAGCAGCGACCGCAGCGGGTGGACCGCGATCTCGCGGAGCGCATCCACCACCAGTTCCCAGAGGGCGCTGAGGCGCTCAGGCACGCAGCGCCTCCACGGGGGCGATCCGGGCGGCCCGCCAGGCGGGGTACAGGCCCGCCACAAGGCCAACCGCGACCGCCGTGGCCAGTCCCAGCAACGCAATGTCCGGCGTCACCACGGCCGGCAGTCGCATGAACTTGCTGACGAGGGTGGTCATCGCCGTCCCCACCGCCAGCCCCGCCACACCACCGATTGCGGTTACAGCGATCACCTCGGCGAGCATCTGGAGGAAGATCGTCCCCGGCGTGGCGCCGATGGCCATGAGCGTGCCGAGCTCGCGGATCCGTTCCACCACCGACGCCAGCATGATGTTGGCGATGACGATCCCCCCCGTGAAAAGCGACACCACCCCCACGATGAGGAAGATGAAGTTGAACATCATCAGGAACTGGGCATCGTCATTGTCCTGGCCACCGGCACCGGAGAGGTCGAAGTCCTCCACACCATGCCGCGCATAGAGCAGGCTCTTGACCTCGGCGTTGGCCAGCTGGGGCCCGACCTCGGGGCGCGCCTGCAGGGTCAGGAAGCTCAGCCGCTTGTTATCGGCGAACTGGGCGAAAGCGGTGGAAATCGGAATGTAGGCACGCTCGTTCCGGTACTCGAGGGAGTTGCCGCTCCACGCGGCGAAATAGAACTCCTCGCGCTCCAGGACCCCGACGACCCGGAACACCGACCCGTTCAGCGCCACCTGCTGGTCGAGGGCGGCGGGCGCACTGCCGAACAGCGAGTCGGCGTACTTCCAGCCCAGCACCATCACCCGCGATTGACGCTCGACATCCAGGTCACTCAGATACCGACCGACCAGGGGTCGGATGTTGTTGATGACCGCATAATCCGGCACCGTACCCACCACCTGGCCGCTCAGGCCCCGCTCGGGCGCCTGGTAGCGGAGATGAAGGTTCCAGCCCGGACTCACCGCCGCCAGGGTCCGGCTCCGTTCCTTGAGGAACACCGCGTCGTCCAATGTCAGCCGCTTCGAGGCGAGTTCCGCGGGGGACGGGCTGACCGGGAGCTCCCGGTCCCGCACGATCATCGTGCCGGCCCCGCCCACCTCGGCAAGGTACCGGACGGTCGTATCCGCCTGGCCGCCGAAGAGGGCCAGCACGGCCACGATGCTGGCCGTCCCCAGCACCAGGCCCAGCAGCGAGAGCACCGTCTGCCCGAGGCGGCGGCGGGCCTCGTCGAGCCCGGTCAGGAGGGAATCGAGGAACCCCATGGGTCAGGCCACCACGCGTCCGTCGGCGACTTCGATGATCCGGCCTGCCCGCGCCGCCACATTCGGGTCGTGGGTAACGATGATGATGGTGTGGCCGGCGCCGTGGAGTTCATCGAAGGTGGCGAGCACCTCGGCGCCGGCCTTCGAATCCAGGTTGCCGGTGGGTTCGTCGGCCATGAGGATGGCGGGCTCCCCGACCAGGGCCCGCGCGATCGCGACGCGCTGCCGCTGGCCGCCCGACAGCTCGTCCGGCCGGTGGCCGATGCGATCGCCGAGGCCGAGCCGGTCGAGCACGCGGAGGGCGCGCTCCCGGCGCTCACGACGGCGGATTCCGCCTCGGTACTTGAGCGGCAACGCCACGTTCTCCTCGACCGAGAGGCGCGGCATCAGATTGAAGGTCTGGAAGACGAAGCCGACCTTGTGGTTGCGCACCTTCGCCAGCTGCCGGCCCTTCAGCTCGCTCACGTCGGCGCCATCCAGCAGATAGCGCCCGGTACTGGGGCGATCCAGGCACCCCAGGATATGCATCAGGGTACTCTTGCCGCTGCCGCTCGGCCCCATGATGGCGGCAAACTCCCCCGCCTGCACCGTGAGGTCCACGCCCCGCAACGCGTGCACCTCCACGCGGCCCATCCGGTACGTCTTCGTCAGGCCACTGGCCGCGATCAGCACGTCGCCGGCCATCACGGTCTCCGGGTGATGCTCGATGCCCGCTGCGCCGCGGCGACCGGGTCTTCCAGGGCGACCGTATCCCCCGCCGCGAGACCGGTGCTGATCTCGACGAATCGCAGATCACCCAGTCCGAGGGTCACCGCCACCGTCTCGTGAGGACCCCCACGGACCCGGTGGACCACCGGGCGGCCCTCCTGCAGGAAGACCGCCTCCACCGGCACCCGGACCGCGTCCGGGCGCACCGGTCCGGCGATCCGGACATTCGCGGTCATGCCGGGACGCAGTTTGTCACCCGACACGACCATGATCTCGACGTCGAAGACGCGCACCCGTTCCTGCTGCCTGGCGGCCGGCGGCACCAGCCGGACAATGCCGAGGGCCGTGTCATCGGGGAAGGCATCCACGGTCAGCGCCACGCTGTCACCCACCGCCACCTTGGCGATGTCGACCTCGTTGATCGCCGCCTTGACGCGCAGCGCTGACAAATCAGCGATCGTAAAGATCTCTGTGCCGCCCCCGAACGTGCTGGTGCCGCCGACCACCGTCTCCCCCTCCTCCACCCCGCGTCGAATGATGACGCCGGCGCTCGGCGCGGTGATCCGGGCCCACTGCGCCGTGTCCGCGGCGATGACGCCCGACAGCTCCACCATGCGCAGTTGGTCTTCGGCGGCCTTCATGGTGTTGCCCGCCTGCTCCCACGCCGTGCGCCGGGCTTCCAGCTCTTCCTGCGTCACCCCGCCGGAGGTGGCCAGGTCACGCAGCCGCTCATACTCCCGGCTGGCCCGCTCCAGGCTGATGCGGGCGCCGTTGACCTCGCTCCGCAGACGCGCCAGGGTGTTGGCCTGGGCAATGTCCGGGACAATCCGGGCCAGGAGTTGGCCTGAAGTGACCCGGGCACCCTCGCGGACGAACAGGCGCTGGACGATGCCCGAGATCGGCGACTTGACCACGACCTGGCGTTCGGGCTCGACCACACCGGTTTCCTCGACGATGACCCGGATCTCGCCACGGTCGGCCACCCCCACCCGGAAGGGGCGTTCATTGGGATTGGAGGAATTCGCCCCCCCGCACGCAACGAGGAGCGCGGTGGAAGCTGCCAACGGCAGGATCTGACGCATGGAGGGCCCTGTCTGGTTGGGGTCTACCGTCCAGACGGGAAAGGTAGTAAGGAGGTTTCAAGTTGAGACGGACGGGGAGGGATTCGAACCCTCGGTACGCTTGTGACGTACACACGCTTTCCAGGCGTGCGCCTTAAACCACTCGGCCACCCGTCCTTGTTCGGGGCGGCAACTTACCCGAACCGCCCGGTTGGGTCAACGATCCGGGGCGGGCGGGACGTGGAATCGCAGCGCGCCGGGACGACAGGAGATGGTCGCCGGCGAGGTCACGTTGACGGGTTCTCCATCGGTCTCGAAGGGAAGCTCGCCCTCCCAGTTGAGCGCCACCTCCCCCACCAGCCGCCGGGAGACGGTGGGCGACCGCAGGTGCCGCCCGGTAAAGACCCCGGCCAAGAGGCCGAGGAGGCGGAGGCGGCCTGCGCCCTGGACGAGGACGAGGTCCAGCCGGCCATCCCCCGTGTCCGCCCCGGGCGCCACATGCATGGCGGAGCCGAACCACGGGGCGTTGGCGAGGACACCGGCCCCCACCAGGAGCTCAGCCCCAGGCTCGGCATCAGAGGACAGCACGACCCTCCGATCCCGGTGGTTCAGCAGGGCAAGCATGGCGCCGTAGACGTAGCTGAGCCCCCGGAACCGCTTGCCGCGGCGGTCAATGATCGCCGCCGCCGATCCGGTGAACCCGAACGAGGCCACATTGACGAACCATTGCTGACCGGCGGGCCAGGCGACCTGCCAGGCATCGACCGCCTGGGTAACCGGGTGGCTGAGCAGGCGAGTCAGTCCCTTCGGTCCGGCGCGGATGCCAAGGCTCCGGGCGAAGTCGTTCCCCGACCCGACCGGGCAGATCGCCACCGAGGGGAGGCCCACACGCGCGTCGGCAGTCAGGAGCCCGTTGACGACCTCATTGAGCGAGCCGTCCCCCCCGACCACGACCAGGATGGCAGCCGGCCCCTCCCCGGCCAGGGATCGGGCAATCCGGGCGCCGTCGCCACGGCCGCTGGTGGTATGTACCTGCACGCGGTGCCCCGCTGAATCCAGAAGCACAGCGGCACGGGCCCACGCCCTGCCCGCGCGGCCCGCACCCGAGGCGGGATTGAGGATGACGTGAATCAGGAGAGGGCCCTAGGGGGCGGGTTCCATCTTCCAGAACGCAATGCCGCCGGCCTGCTGTCCGACCTTCACCTCGGCGACGCGCAGACGGGCCCGCAAGTCGTAGATATCCACCTTGCCTGGCTGGGCGCCCACCGCCTCGTTGCTGATGAAGGCATAGCGCGAGTCGGGCGATATCGCGATGCCATGCGTCACGGTCGTGCTGCTCTTCAGGTCCATCACCCGCTCGCCGCTCCTCAGATCAAACAGCTGCACCCCGCTGCCCGGCTTGAGCGTCACCACGAGCAGCGATCCGTCCGGCGTCACATCGACGTTGTATGGCCCGCGGCCCGTCGCGAAGCGCCGGGTGACCGCCCAGGAGGCGATGTCCACTTCCAGGATCTCGTCGGATCGGTTGCAGGCGACGTACACCCTGCCGTTGCCCGGCGCCGGATGCGCCCAGGTGGGGGAGCAGGTCGCCGGCGGCATCGGCATGCCCGGCGCGTGGCCCATGGCCTGATGCCCCGCATGATCGGCGTGCAGTTCGATGGGGCCTTCGCGTCCCTTCGCCACGCTGAAGCGCCGGGCCACCTGGAAGGTCGTGGCGTCGAGTTCCACCAGCTGGTCGTCCATCATGCAGGTCGAGTAGTGCCGGGTGCCCAGCGCGCTCACGCGGCTGCCGTGAGGCATGACGCAGGTGTCCACCCGCGCCACCTCGGTGTTGGTGGGAGTGAAGATGACCGAGATCGAGGATGGCACCATCGGGCCGTAGAGGCTGAAGTTGCTGACGAACGCATAGAGCCCGTCGGGGGTGACATCGATCGATGCGGGAAAATCACCCAGCGGAATCGGTGGCCCGACCAGGGTGTCGGGGCCGAGGTGATATTTCCAGTACTGTCCATCCGGACTGCCGTGCCCGGTGGTCATGTGGAGGTAGCGGCCGTCGCGGGATATCTGCAGGCCGTGCGGCCCTTCCATTTCGGTGGGGATGGTGCCAACACCGATCGTCTTCTCCACCACGGCACCCTCGGGTCCGAAGCGCACCCGATGGATCATGTCCGCCGACTCGGCGCCCACATAGACCCAGTAATTGGCGGTGGGCGGAGCGGGCCGGGGCTGTGCACTGACCAGGGTGGGCACGAGGCCGAGCGCGACGGCCGTCGCTGCCTTGCGGGCGGCTCGCGACCACGCCATAGTAGTAGGATTCCGGGCTGGCCACCGAGCAGTCATCGTCGCTTCCCCATTCATCAACGCACCGTGTGGAGCCGCAGTCATGAGGAATAACATAGTACGTTCGGCGCTTGCCGCCACGCTCCTGGCCTTCCTGGTGACCACAGTGTTGCCCGCCCAGGATGCGGCGCAGCTCGAGGCCGGCCGCCGGGTGAGCGCGCTGCGGGTCGCCACGCCGCGGCTGGTCGTCGAGCGCGGCCAGACCCTTCCCCTGGCCGTGACGGCGGTGGACGCGAACGGCCAGCGGGTGGACGCCCTGATCCGGTTCGCCGCGCCGTTCCGAGCCCTGCGGCTGGCCCCCGATGGCTCGACCGCCACCGGCCTGATTCCCGGCCATTATGAGATCGTCGCCACCGTGGCACTGCCGCCCGGGGCCGGGATGCAGCCGGCCACCCTGACGATTCCGGTGGACGTGGTGTGGCCGGGTGTGGCCTCGGTCGGTGTCGCCAGCGATGCCGGCCGACTGTACGTGGGGACGACCCTCAGCCACTCGGCCACCGCCCTCCACCGCGATGGCACCCAGCGTCCCGACCCGGCGATTACCTGGCGGACGTCCGACCCGAACATCGCCACGGTGGACCGGTTTGGGCATGTGACCGCGCACGCGACCGGCGACGTGGTGATCACCGCAGACATCGAGGGCACGACCGGCGAGGTTCGCCACCGCGTGGCCGCCTTCCCGGGCACCTCGATCGAGGCCTCGGTCAGCCGTGCGGAGGCGATCACCGGTGAAGTCGTCCACCTGTCGGCACTGATTCGCGGCCGGGACGGCCGACCGGTCACCGATGTGCCGGTGACCTGGAGCTACACCTACCTGCCGGATGACAGCGTCCGCGCGCCCGGCGCCGTCGGCATTATCGGCCGGCACCAGTTCGCCGGCGAGAGTCCGGGCGTCTACACCCTGCTGGCCACGGCGGGCCAACTCAGCGCCCGCACCACGGTGGATGTGCGTCCGCGCGACGTGATCCAGCGCATCCAGTCGATGGGCCAGGGCCAGATCAATCACGTCCACACCTCCGACCTCTGGCCGTGGGAGGGCGTGGACGGGCGGGACTATGCCGTGGTGGGCACCTGGGGCGGTGACGGGTGGGCCTACATCTATGACATCACCGATCCGTCCAACCTGTTCAAGACCGACTCGGTCCAGGTGGATGCGCGGACCATCAACGACGTGACCGTCTCCCCGGACGGACGCTGGGCGGCGCTCTCGCGGGAGGGGGCCTCGAACCGGGTGAACGGCGTCGTGATCCTGGACCTGTCCACCCCGGCGCACCCCACGGTGGCCGCGAACTTCGTGCACGAACTGGCCGGTGGCGTGCACAACATGTTCGCCACGCGGGATCAGCTCTTCGCGATCAGCGGCGGGCAGAAGTTCGTCATCATTGACATGTCGGACTTCCGCAATCCGCGCTACGCCGGCGAGTACGATCACCCCGATTCCCGGATCCACGACATCTGGGTCCGTGACGGCATCGCCTACACGTCCCAGTGGGGGAACGGGGTCGTGGTGGTGGATGTCGGGAATGGTACCTATGGTGGCACGGTGGCGCGCCCGGTGCTGGTGAACAGCTACGCCACGTCCACGGGGCGGACCCACGAGGTCTTCCCCTACTTCCAGCAATCCACCGGCAAGGTGTACCTGTTCCTGGGTGACGAGATCATGTCGCGGACGGGCAAGGCGTGGGCCGGCACCACCCGCGATCTCAACACGCCAGGCGGCGTGCCGCACACGATGGCGGGCTACACGCAGATCGTCGATTTCACCGACCCGAAGCAGCCCCGCACCGTGGCGCGGTACGAGAACCCGGAGTTCGGCACCCACGACATCATCGTGGAGAACGACATCCTCTACCAGGCCTACTATGATGGCGGCATGCGTGTCGTGGACGTCTCCGGCGAACTGCTCGGCAACCTGGCCCGCCAGCACCGCGAGATCGCCGTGCACAAGCCCTACGACCCAGAAGGCTACACCGCGAACGCCCCGATGGTGATGAACACGATGCCCTTCAAGGGCCACATCTTCTTTACCGACTTCAACAGCGGCATCTGGGCCGCCAAGCTGGTGCCAAAGCAGACGCCGATCCCCTGAGCCGCCTGCCTGATGCGACGACGGGCCGCCGGTGCATGCTGCGCCGGCGGCCCGTTTCGTGTCCGGGAGTGGGGCTCAGGCGGGCGCGGCCAGCCGCTCCTGAACGCGGCGACGGAGCTCCTCAGTCGTCCAGGGCTTGAGGAGCAGTTCCGATTCGCTCAGCGAGTGCCCACCATCCGCCCACTCGCTGGCGTACCCCGATACGAACAGCACCGGGATGCCAGGTTGCTTCGCCCGCAGCCGGTCGGCCAGCAGGATTCCGCCCATCCGCGGCATCACGATGTCCGTTACCAGGAGATCCACCGCTCCGTCCAGCGTGTCCGCCAGCTCCAGCGCGGCCTCGCCGTCGGCCGCCGCGTGCACCTCATAGCCGAACCGGGTCAGCGTCCGGGCCGTCAGCGTGCGGAGCTGGTCGTCATCCTCGGCCAGGAGCACCACGCCACCAGACGCGGCCGCCATCGGCGGTGGCGCCACGGGCTCGGCCTCCGGCATCGGGAGGGATCGCGGCAGGAGGACGCTGAATGCCGATCCACCACCCGGCGTACTCGAGACGGTAATGAAGCCCCCGCTCTGTTTGATGATGCCGTAGCAGGTGGCCAGGCCAAGGCCGGTGCCCTTCCCCACCTCCTTGGTGGTATAGAACGGTTCGAAGATGTGCCGCATCATCTCGGCGGTCATCCCCACCCCCGAGTCGGTCACCAGCAGCTCCACGTACGTACCAGCCGGACCAACGCCACCGAGCCGCGCGTCGCCCAGCGGCACCTCACGGTTCCGCACCTCGATGCAGAGGCGCCCGCCCTCGGGCATGGCATCGCGCGCATTGACCGCGAGGTTGAGGATGACCTGCTCCAGTTGTGCCGGGTCGGCCTGCACGGCCCAGAGTTCCGGCGCCGGCGTGATGACCAGGTCGATGTGCTCCCCGATCAGCCGCCGGAGCATCGTTCCCATCCCGAGGACCAGCTCGCCGAGGTGCACCGAGCGGGGCGCAATCATCTGGCGCCGGGCGAACGCCAGGAGCTGGCGGGTCAGGCCCGACGCACGCTCCGCCGCGCGGCGCACCTCATCGAGTTCCTCCCGTGCCGGGGAGGCCGCCGGCAGGCCATCCGCGGCCAATTCGGCGTGTCCGAGTATCGCGGTCAGGAGGTTGTTGAAGTCATGGGCGATCCCCCCGGCCAGGCGTCCGATCCCCTCGAGCTTCTGGCTGCGGAGGAGCTGCTCCTCCAGGCGGCGACGGGCGCTGATGTCGCGGGTTACCGTGATGAAGCGCGCGCGGTCCTCCGGCTCCGCCGTCCGGATCGCCTGCCCGATGGTTTCCAGCCAGACCACGTGGCCATCCGGCCGTAGCGCACGGAACATGACGCTTGGGCCAGGGGCACGGGTCAGCAGGCGTTCGAACCCGGCCCGGACGTGGGGCATGTCCTCCGGGTGCACGAGGTGCCAGAGGTCCCGTTCCAGGAGCTCCCCGGGTTCCATCTTGAGCAGGTGTCGCGATGCCGGCGAGGCATAGACGAACTGCCCGGTGGCGTCGTGCAGGGCGATCAGGTCGGTGGCATGTTCGGCGAGGAGCCGGAAGAGGTGTTCGCTGTCGCGCAGGGCGCGGGCGGTGCGGGTCCGCTCGCTGACATCGAGGGCCATGACGAAGGTGGCGGGCCGATCGCCCCAGGTGATCGGGTGCGAATGCACCTCGACGTCCAGGAGGCGGCCGTCAGCGGTCAGGTGGCGCCAGCCGTCGGTGACCCGCTTCCACGTGGAGGGTGCCTCGATCAGCGCCGCGAGCCGGGGCCAGTCCTCCGGCGGGCGGATCTCCCGGATGGTCTTCGCCAGGAACTCCTCGCGACTCCAGCCGTAGAGCCGGACGGCCACTTCGTTGACCTCGATAAACCGGAGGGTCTCCCGGTCGTACACCCACATCGGGATGGGGGCACTGCCGATCAGGGCGCGAAACGCGCGCAATGACTCCGCTGCGTCGATCGGGGTCTCGCCCGGGGAGGCCGTGGACGACACGTCGCTCAGCCGAGCCCGGGGTGGCTCACTTGGCCTTGGTGCTGCGGGTGGCTCGCCTCTTGGCCACGCGCTTGGTCTTCGGCGCGCCGGCCTTGGCCGTGAGCCACTCCACCGCTTCCTCCAGGGTTACCGTGGCCGGGTCACGGCCCTTCGGCATCGAGGCGCTGACTTTGCCATGCTTCACGTAGGGCCCGTACTGGCCGTCGAACAGGTTGACCGGTTCGGTGTCCGCCGGGTGCGCGCCGAGCTCACGCAGTGGCTTCGCCGCCGCCCGGCGCCCCCGCCCCTGCTTGGGCTGCGCGAAGAGCTCCAGCGCACGGGCCAGGGTGATGGTCAAGACGTCGTCCTCACCCTTGATGCTCCGGTAGTCCTTGCCGTCCTTCCCCTGGTCGTGCACCACGTAGGGACCAAAGCGGCCGAGCCCGGCCAGGACTTTCGCCCCGCTCTCCGGATGATCGCCGAGGTGGCGCGGCAGCGCCAGCAACCCGACCGCCTGGGGCAGCGTCACCGCGTCGGGGGTGACCCCCTTTGGCAGGGACGCACGCTTGGGCTTGGGATTGTCATCGGTCACCTCGCCAAGCTGGACGTACGGCCCATACTGGCCGGTGAGCACGAAGATCGGCTCGCCGCTCTCGGGGTGCGTGCCGAGTTGATCGGGTCCTTCGAGCTTCTGCCGGAGCACCGTTTCGAGATGGTCGGGTGTCAGGTCGGCGGGCGTGGCGTCCCGCGGCAGCGACGCGCGCACCGTCTCGCCGTCGCGCACCACTTCGACGTAGGGACCGAAGCGGCCGATCCGGATCTTCGCATCGGGCAAACCGTCGAGATCAATGGTCCGCGCCTCCGCAGGATCAATCTTTGGCTCCCGCTTCTCGACCTGCGTCCGCAACCCTTCTTCACCCAGGTAGAATTCGGACAGGTAGGGGAGCCACTCGGCGGTGCCGGCGGCGATTTCGTCGAGGGTGCGTTCCATGGTGGAGGTGAAGCGGGTGTCCACCAGGTGCGGGAAATGCAGTTCCAGGAGCGCGGTGACCGCAAACGCCGTGAAGGTCGGCACCAGCGCCTGGCCCTCCTTGCGCGCGTAGCCGCGTTCCATGATGGTGCCGATGATGCTCGCGTAGGTGCTCGGCCGGCCAACCCCGTCCTCTTCCAGTTCCTTCACCAGCGACGCTTCCGTGAACCGCGCCGGCGGCTGGGTCACGTGAGACACCGCCTCCAGTGACTCGCACGCCGGGGTGTCGCCCACCACCAGGTGCGGCAGGATCACCTCGCGCTCCTCGAGGGCCGCCTCGGGGTCGTCCGATCCCTCCACGTACGCCCTCAGGAAGCCGGCAAAGTCAATGCGCTTGCCGTTGGCACGGAAGATGGCATCGGCGGCAGTGATGTCCACGACGATGGATGTCTGGCGGGCGTCGGCCATCTGGCAGGCGACGGTGCGCTTCCAGATCAGGTCATAGACCGCGAGGTCCCGGCCCGTGAGGCGGGTTTCCTGCGGGGTCCGGAAGCTGGCGCCCGCCGGGCGGATCGCCTCGTGCGCTTCCTGCGCCGAGGCACTCTTGGTGGCGTAGCGGCGGGGGTCCTTCGGCAGGTAGCTCGCCCCGTAGAGATCCTCGACGCAGGACCGCGCGGCGGTGATCGCCTGGCCCGAGAGGAAGGTCGAGTCGGTCCGCATGTAGGTGATGAAGCCCTGCTCGTAGAGGCTCTGCGCCACCCGCATCGTGTCGCGGGCGCTCAGGCGCAGCTTGCGATTCGCCTCCTGCTGCAGGGTGGAGGTCGTGAACGGCGGCGCGGGGCGCCGGATCGAGGGCTTTTCCTCGTTCGCCGTGACGGTCCACGGGCTGGTCAGCAGGCGTTGGCGCAGCGCCTCCGCCTCCGCCTCGCCGAGCAGGACCGATTTGCTCCCCTTCTTGAGGGTGCCGGTCGCCTCGTCGAAGTCCTTGCCGGTGGCGACCCGCTCGCCGGCCACCGAGAGGAGCTGGGCCTCGAACCCCTGTCCGTCGTGCCGAAGCTGGGCGGTCAGGTCCCAGTAGGTGCCGGCGCGGAAGGCCCGGCGCTCGCGCTCCCGCAGCACCAGCAGGCGAACGGCCACCGACTGCACCCGGCCGGCCGAGAGCCCGAAGGCGATCTTGCGCCAGAGCAGCGGCGAGAGGGTGTACCCCACCAGGCGGTCCAGAATGCGGCGCGTCTCCTGGGCGCGCACCAGCCGCTCGTCCACCTCGCGCGGGCTGGCCAGCGCCTCGCGGATGGCCTCCCGGGTGATCTCGTGGAAGACCATCCGCTTGACCGGCACCTTCGGCCCGAGCAGCTCGAGCAGGTGCCAGGAGATGCTCTCACCCTCGCGGTCCTCGTCGGTGGCCAGCAGGAGCTCATCGGCGTCCTTGAGCAGATCCTTCAGCTCGCGGACGACCTTCTTCTTGTCGGTCGGGATGATATAGAGTGGCTCGAAACCGGCGTCCACGTTGACGCCAAGCCGGGCCCATTCCTCGCTCTTGTACTTGGCGGGAATTTCGCTCGCCTTGTCGGGCAGATCGCGGATGTGTCCCATCGAGGCCGCGACCGTGTAGCCCGCCGGGAGGAACCCGCGGATGGTGCGTGCCTTGGTGGGCGATTCGACGATGACCAGCGTGGCCATGTGACTCCGTGCAAACAGGTTACGGCGAGGGCGCGTGGTCGCTCCCCTGACGACGGAACCCCGGAAGGCCGGGGTTCCGTGCGTACACTAGAAAACCTCCCCGGGGCCCGAGGTCAACCCCTCGGGGCCCGGAGGGGCCTCACCTGGTCCCGCTGGTGGCGCTATGCACCCCGCCCTTCGGTGAATCCGCCGTGACGGTAAACGGGCCATTGCCGCGCACCACCCAGCGCACGGTCACGGAGCCTTGGCCGGGGATATTGCCCACGTTGATGCGGCGCGGGTTGACGCGCTGCTCGGTCGCGATCTGGGGCTGACCACCCCCCCCGAAGAATCCGCCGCCGCCGCCGAACCCACCGCCGGCACCACCCACCGTGAACCCGGCCACCACCTCGCCGCCCTCCAGTGAAATCCAGTTCGGGCGGCTGATCCGGTTTTCGACGTCCTGCTGGGTGTGGGTCGGCGCCAGCTTGGGGTTGCCGATGATGGCCGTCACCTCGGAGAGCCCGCCACCCAGGCTGCGAACCGCGATCGAATCCACCCGCACCAGCGGCATCTCGCTGGCCTGGAACAGGGTAAAGGCCATGTTACGGTGGTTCTCACCCGGCAACAGGAACCCCGGCACGGCCCGTCCGTACTGCTTCTTCATGCCACCCACCTCCACCTCGCCGAACTGGGGATGCTGGACCTTGGTCCACGGTACGAATGCCTCGCCGAACAACAGCAGGCGATCGAATTCGTACTCCAGCTGATCGTACCGGTTGCCCCGCTCTGGCGTCTGTTCGAAGTACTTGAACGGCGTCCAGAGCTCATTGCTGAACGTCAGGATGCCGCGGGCGCCGTAGAACCAGTCCAGCTCGCCGCCCCAGACGGTGTACAGGTCGCGCCAGACCACCATGTACCGGTAGCCCGGCAGGATCCGTTCGCCGACACGGCCAATCGCATCGAAGACCTGGACATCCTGGGGTCGGTATTCGTCCTGCTGCATGCCGGGGCCGCGCAGCAGCATGCCGCCGGAATTGTGGTAGCTCTGCGCCCCGGCAATATTGGGCCGCCCCAGCACGAAATTGATCACCGCCTGGGTTTCGGCCAACGACGTGGGGTACATGTCGGAGCCGCCCTGCACGTAGGTCGGCATCCAGCGCCAGGGCCAATTGCGGTTGGGGTCGTACGAGCCGGCAATCCCATCCTCATTGACTCGGCCGTCGCCGTCGTTGTCGAACCCCTCCTGGCCGAGCAGCTCCCATTCTCCGACCTGACCGGGCTGGGCCTGGATCATGAGGCGAGGATCTTCAGGACTCGACACGAAGCGACCCAGCCGGCTCCGGCGCCGCATCATCGTGACGTGCCCGTCGCCATTCAGGTCGTCGAAGCTGTCCTCGTCCACCAGTCCATCGCCGTCATTGTCCCGCGGGGCGCTGCCCGACCGGGGGCTTGAGGCGGTATTGGCCTCCCTGAGGAAGTTTTCGCGGGCGTCAGGGTTGATGGTCGGCACGATATAGAAGGTGCGCTGGGCCAGCAGGGTGTCGATCCACGCCACCTGCCCCGCCATTTCGCAGAGGTACCACGCCGTGTAGAGCGCAGTTTCGGTCCCCTGGATCTCGTTCGAATGGATATTGCCGTCGATGTACATGGCCGGCTTCCTGCCCGCATCGCCCTCCCGGAAGTTGGAGACCGTGATCATCCAGAGGTCGCGGTCCTCGGTACTCTTGCCGATCGAGCTCAGGCGGCAGCGATCCGGGTGGGCCGCCTGGAGCCGGCGGCCGATCTCCCCCACAGCGGCGTGGTCGTAGTACCGGTCCCACGACACCTGGACCTTCGGATTGGCCGGGGCGCCCACCGCGTGAAGGTTGCCGAGCGGGCTGGGTTGGGCACCCTGGCCCAGGGCCGGGGTGGAACCGGCAAGGGCCATCACTGCCAGGGCCCGGTAGCGTCGAGTGAAGTTCATGGTTCGGGTCCTCACCGCAGGGTAACGGTCGTGGAGGCGCTGCCGACAACGGGGCCGGCCGCACTCAGGGTCATCGTGGAGCCCGCGGGACCGGTGACCACCCAGGAGAGCTCGGTGGAACGGCCACTGCCGGCGATCGTGCCGACCAGCTGGACCGCACGCCCGGCCACGATCGACTGGTTCGCGCCGGCCTGCAGGTCCACCCGGATCTGCCTCACCCACGGGAGCCGGGCACCGACGGCGGACTGGGTCGGGAAATAGCCGGTGTTGGCCACCTGAGCGGTGACCCGCC
>JBHEPH010000199.1:0-614 GCA_046260395.1 Gemmatimonadales bacterium | reverse complement strand
GAGCAGTGAGCAGTGAGCAGTGAGCAGTGAGCAGTAAGCAGTAAGCAGTAAGCAGTAAGCGGTGAGCAGTGAGCAGGTAGCGGGGGACGGCTTTCGCATCGGAGTCATCCCGAGTGAGGACCGTGAGGTCCGAGCGAGGGATCTTGCCCGTCTCCGCTGGTGGTCTGCCCTGTCGTCGACGCCCAGTTAATAAGATCCCTCACCCTCGCTTCGCGAGGGCTTCGGGATGACTCCGATGCGAAGGCCGTCCCCCACTACACTCCCAGCTCCGCCCCTTCCCCGTTCCCTGCTCCCTGCGTTATTCCGCCCCCTTCCCCGTTTTCCTGATCCCACCGAACTGACCTCGCGCTGTTAGCCTGTTCCGCATGTCGCCTGCGGAGCGTCGTGCCCTCTTGACGCTGCTCGGCCTGATCGTGGCCGGGCAGGGTGTGCGGACCTGGCTGCTGAATCCCGGAGATGCGCCCGGCTCCGCCTCGGTCCTCCAGCCCGCCGGGGAGGCAGCGCTGGGTCGCCACCAGGCCGCCTCAGCACTGGCCGGCAGGCCCCTGCGCCCCGGCGAGCGAATCGACCTGAATGCCGCCCCCGCGAGCGAGCTCGTGAGGTTGCCTCGGGTC
>JBHEPH010000198.1:413-643 GCA_046260395.1 Gemmatimonadales bacterium | reverse complement strand
ATCCGGTGGTGCGGTCATGATGGCCGGGCCTGCCGAAGGCGGTGGCGAGGCCGAGGAAGAGCAGACCGAATTCGACGTGATCCTGACTGCTGCAGGCGCATCGAAGATCAACGTCATCAAGGAAGTGCGTGCGATCACCGGGCTGGGCCTCAAGGAAGCCAAGGATCTGGTCGAGGCCGGCGGCAAGGCCGTCAAGGAGCAGGTCTCGAAGGACGAAGCAGAAACGATCA
>JBHEPH010000198.1:0-263 GCA_046260395.1 Gemmatimonadales bacterium | reverse complement strand
CTTTCTCGATTCGGGCGATCAGCCCGAGCCGCAGGACGGGGAGGGCATCAAGGGCGTCTTTCAGTCGGTGTTCCCGATCAAGGATTTCAACGAGACCAGCGTGCTGGAATTCGTCAGCTACGATCTGGAAAGCCCGAAATACGACGTCGAAGAGTGCATGCAACGCGACATGACCTATGCCGCGCCGCTGAAGGTCAAGCTGCGGCTGATCGTGTTCGATGTCGACGAGGATACCGGCGCAAAATCCGTGAAGGACATCAAGG
>JBHEPH010000197.1:408-646 GCA_046260395.1 Gemmatimonadales bacterium | reverse complement strand
GCCAGCAGGTATCCGCCCGTGGGTCCCGCCAGGTAGGCGAGTCCGAAGCCACCGACGAAGACCGGGAGCCCGGCGATCCCCATGCCCAGGTACGCGATCTGGGACGCGGCGCCCAGCCTCGGGCCGAGCATGGCCCCGGCCAGGACCACGAAGAGGGTCTGGAGCGTCACGGGCACCGGCGTGAGGGGCACCGCCACGTGGGCGCCGAAGGCGGTGGCCAGGGCGAACGCCGCCACGG
>JBHEPH010000197.1:0-371 GCA_046260395.1 Gemmatimonadales bacterium | reverse complement strand
CCTTTCAACCGAAAGAGCCACGGCGTCGCCACCGCCGAGGCAGAGTGTGGCCAGCCCGGTAGCGGCATCACGGTCCTTCATGGCGTGCAGGAGCGTCACCAGGACGCGTGCCCCGGAGGCACCGATGGGGTGGCCGAGGGCCACGGCCCCGCCATGGACGTTGACCCGATCCCAGTCCCAGCCCAGCTCCCGGCCGTCGGCGAGGGCCTGGACGGCGAAGGCCTCGTTGGCCTCGATCAGGTCGTAGTCGTCGATGGACCTGCCCTCCTTCTCCATCACCCGACGGACCGCCCGGACGGGTGCGAAGAAGAGCTCCTGGGGCGTCACCGCGCCGCTGGAGTAGGCGTTGATCCGGGCCATGATCTCCATGC
>JBHEPH010000196.1:391-656 GCA_046260395.1 Gemmatimonadales bacterium | reverse complement strand
CCATCGGTCAGCATGAAGGCCCAATAGGCAGCCGTGACGGCGATATACGCGGACAGACCCTCGGGCCGGTGGGTCACGCTTGCGCCCCGACCATCAGCGCCACGTCTACCAGACGGTGCGCATAGCCCATCTCGTTGTCGTACCACGCATAGACCTTCACTTGCGTGCCGCCCGTCACCATGGTCGAGGGCGCATCGACGATGGCCGACCGGGTGTCGTTGACATAATCGGCGCTGACCAAGGGCCGCGTCTCATAGCCCAGGAT
>JBHEPH010000196.1:0-267 GCA_046260395.1 Gemmatimonadales bacterium | reverse complement strand
CGACCGCGCGCGCCGCAGATCCTTGGCGGGCCGGTCCACCATGGTCTGCGTGTTGGTCACGTCATGGATCGTGGTGATGGATCCGTGCCGGATCCCGATGCCCTCGTGCAGGACCTTGACCACCGGGGCGAGGCAGTTGGTGGTGCAGCTTGCCGCGGTCACGATCCGGTGCTGCGCGGGATCATAGACGCCATGATTGACCCCGTAGGAGAGATTGGCCACCGGCCCGTCCTTCACGGGCGCCGACACCACGACCCGCTTCACACC
>JBHEPH010000195.1:294-673 GCA_046260395.1 Gemmatimonadales bacterium | reverse complement strand
TTTCGAGATGGGGTCCTGGGGCTTCTCGATGATCTGCTTCATGTAGCCATCGTCATCGGTGACGATCACGCCGAAGCGCTGGTAGTCCTCCACCTCCTTGGCCCAGATCACGCCCGCATCGCCCTCGGGCAGCCGCTTCACCAGCGAGAGGTCCGTGTCGAAGAGGGTGTCCACGAAGATGATCAGCAGGTCCTCATCGATGAACGGCTCCGCCAGCTTGACCGCGCCGGCCGTCCCGTCCTGGACCTCCTGCTCCACGAAGTGGGAGGTGAACTCGGGGTACTCGCTCCCGATGTACTCCTCGATGGTCTCCTTCATGTACCCGGTGATGAACACCGCCTCGTCCACACCCAGCTCCCGGAGGTCATCCAGGATGTAG
>JBHEPH010000195.1:0-253 GCA_046260395.1 Gemmatimonadales bacterium | reverse complement strand
CCTTCACCTTCGGCTCCTCTCGGTTTCACTCTTGCACTACCCGGTGTGCCGCCCATGCAAGCTCGGTTCCCAGGCAGGGCAGAATACCCGGCGGCGCTCGACGCCGTCAAACCGGGCCCGATCGATCCACGCCTCGCGCCGGATCAGAAGGAGGTCTATTTTCGACGTATGAAAACACTATCCCCGGTACTCATCGCTCTTTCCGTTGGCGCCTGCGCGGCGAATCCGGGCCCGGCCACGGCCCAGATGGGCC
>JBHEPH010000194.1:406-674 GCA_046260395.1 Gemmatimonadales bacterium | reverse complement strand
CGCCTGCACCGCCCCTTGCGCCGACCCTTGCCCCGCCGCTTGCACGGAGTGTTGCACTGGCAGCGTCCCGCGCGTAGAGGGCGGGCGATCCTTGGGCTCAGGACCCGCGCGCGATGTCGGTTCTCGTGATGAAATTCGGCGGCACCTCGGTCGCCAATACCGACCGCATCCGCCGCGCGGCCAAGCGCGTCGGCGTCGAGGTCGCGCGCGGCCATGACGTGATCGTTATCGTCTCGGCCATGTCGGGCAAGACCAACGAGCTGGTCGG
>JBHEPH010000194.1:0-231 GCA_046260395.1 Gemmatimonadales bacterium | reverse complement strand
CGCATTCCGCCGCACGGATCGAGGAGATCCCCACCGCCAACATCACCGCGAAATTCGCCGAAGGCATGCGCGTCGCCGTGGTCGCCGGGTTTCAGGGGATCAGCCCCGAGGGCCGCATCACCACGCTGGGCCGCGGCGGGTCGGACACCACGGCGGTGGCGTTCGCCGCGGCGTTCGACGCCGAGCGGTGCGACATCTACACGGATGTCGACGGGGTCTATACCACCGACC
>JBHEPH010000193.1:0-676 GCA_046260395.1 Gemmatimonadales bacterium | reverse complement strand
ACGGATGCGAGCGAGGAACTCGGCGCCGCCCCGGATCGTGGAGTCGGTGGTGGGAGCGTCAGCGGAAGTGGGCATGCCCGCTACCCGCGAACTGCCGTCGTATCCTCGCCCGGGGGTGGCACCGGCCAACCCACCGCGTCCACATCATGAATCGGATCCAGCATCAGGAGATCCTGCAGGTCGTCGAATCGCTCGAGTTTCGGGGCAACCCATGGCCCGCCAACCTGCTGGGATGCCGAGACCGGTTCTGGTGCGCCTGCGCTCCCCTCGGTTGCTGGAACAAGTAGCCCCTCGCGGACGGCCTCCGACAGGAAGCTGGTCACCGAATCCTGAATCTCCACCGAAGAGCCCGGAAACATCGACTGCAGCGTTTCGCTGATCTCGGTGCTGCGGAGACCGCGGGCGATGAGACCGAGGACGGCCGAACCTGTTGCGTTGGCGCTATAGTAGCACCCGGAGTCGAAATGGATGAGGATGGCTTCCCCTTCGATTTCCTGGCTGACCACGAGCGGGGAATTGACCCTAAGGTATTGATCTACAGACATTTACGAGCTCCGATTTGGCGTCCGGCAGAGCCGGTTCAGGGAAAGCTGATGCAGTAGCCCCGCTTATGGCAAGCTTTGTTCCGCCCCACCCTTCTCCCCCACCCGCCTCCACGCCACCCAGCTGTACGCCA
>JBHEPH010000192.1:369-679 GCA_046260395.1 Gemmatimonadales bacterium | reverse complement strand
GGCTTGCGAGGTGCGGACGTTGGAGTGATACGGTTCGAGCTCGATTCCTCGAGCGGCGACCGCGATCGCTTCTTCCAGCCGGCCTTCTCCGCCATAGGTGAGCGCCAGCCATGCGCACGGATCGGCCGCCTTCGGTCTTCGTTCCATCGCCAGCCGCAGGTATTGCTCCGCTCGGCGGCTGTCCCAGCCGTAGTACTGCTCGAGAATCCCGAGCGAAAGTGCGACGTCCGCAGCGTCGGGGTTCAGTCGCTGAGCCTCACGGACCGCCGCGTTCGCGCGTGCCCATGCTTCCCACGTCGAAATACCTCCA
>JBHEPH010000192.1:0-237 GCA_046260395.1 Gemmatimonadales bacterium | reverse complement strand
TCGCCACTCCCAGCTCGCGTCCGATTTTGCGCACGTCCTCGTCGCGGCGCTTGAATGCGAATGAGGAGGTACGTGCCGCCACGCGAACCGGCATCGACGAGAGGGTGTTGATGATCTCCTCCGTCATGCCGTCGCTGAAGTACTCCGCTTCCGGATCGGGGCTCATGTTGCGGAAGGGAAGGACGGCGATCGACAAATCGTCCACCACGGTATAGCCACCGCTCGACCGAGATACTC
>JBHEPH010000191.1:401-687 GCA_046260395.1 Gemmatimonadales bacterium | reverse complement strand
GGACCAACCGCTGCGCCACCGCCTCGTCATCCAGTTCGACGCACGCCAACGTGCGGCGGACCGCGTCGAGCGGATCCAGGCCCAGCGCCTTCAGACCCACCGGGTCAACCTCCTCGACAGCGGGCAGCTCGACGCACTCCTCCACCGTGAAGGGACCGTTGGCCAGCCGGCGCAGGCTCGCCAGGCTGCCACCGACGTCGAGCGAGGCGCCGAGGTCGTGGGCGATGGTGCGCACGTAGGTCCCGGCGGAGCAGGTCAGCAGCACGTCGACCTCGGCGACCGGACC
>JBHEPH010000191.1:0-277 GCA_046260395.1 Gemmatimonadales bacterium | reverse complement strand
GCATAGGTCTTGGTGCCGGCCTGCAGGAACCGCACCAGCTTGGTGGCGCGACCGAGGCACAGCACCAGCACCCCGGTGGCGGGCGGGTCGAGGGTGCCGGTGTGGCCGACGCGGCTGTGGCCGGCGACGCGACGGACCCGGGCGACGACGTCGTGGGAGGTCGGGCCGGCCGGCTTGTCCACCAGCAACACCGCATCATGGACCGGCCCACGCGGTCGGGGTCGACGTCCCACGTGACTCAGCCTTCCCGGAGCAGCGCGACGACACGTGCGGTGAC
>JBHEPH010000190.1:0-692 GCA_046260395.1 Gemmatimonadales bacterium | reverse complement strand
TCCAGGACAGGTGTCCGAGTGGCTGAAGGAGCCGGTCTCGAAAACCGGTAAACCCGCAAGGGTTTCGAGGGTTCGAATCCCTCCCTGTCCGTACCAGAAGTGAGAAGCGAGAAGTGAGAAGTAGGGGCGCGCCCAACGGGCGCGCCCGTACAAAGTCCGCCCTGAAGCGCGCCCGTTTGTCCGCCCCGTCCGCCCGTCCGCCTGTCCGCCCCCTCCTCCCGGAGGCCGTCCTGGACGACCTGCGCAGCCGTCTCGAAAAGGCCCTTGCCGGCAGCTACCGCTTTGAACGGGAGCTGGGTGGTGGCGGCATGTCCCGCACCTATGTGGCGATCGAGGAAGCGCTCGGCCGCCGGGTGGTGATCAAGGTGCTCGCTCCGGAACTGCTGGCGGGCCTCTCCGTCGAGCGCTTTCGCCGTGAGATCCTGCTCGCCGCCCAGCTCCAGCATCCCCACGTGGTCCCCGTGCTCAGCGCCGGCGACGCCGAGGGGCTGCCGTGGTTCACGATGCCGTACGTGGACGGCGAGTCACTCCGCCAGCGGCTGGCCGAGGGGCCGGTGGGGATTGGCGAGGTGGTCAGCATCCTGCGCGACGTGGCGCGGGCGCTGGCCTATGCTCACCGGCATGGGATCGTGCACCGTGACATCAAGCCCGACAACGTCCTGCTCTCCTCGGGCAGCGCGACCGTCACCGAC
>JBHEPH010000019.1:44069-44520 GCA_046260395.1 Gemmatimonadales bacterium | reverse complement strand
GCCCGGACCAATGCCTGGCGGAGTCGGGCCTCCATGGCTCAGCCCTGGCCGGCGGCCGGCGCGCCCTCGGCGCCGTACTTCCGGCGGAACCGATCCACCCGGCCGGCGGTGTCCACCAGGCGCTGCTTGCCCGTAAAGAACGGGTGGCAGACCGCGCAGACTTCCACGTGGATCGAGTCCGAGGTGGAGCGGGTCTCGAAGGCGTTGCCACAGGCGCAGACCGCGCTGATCGTCTTGTAGATCGGGTGCAGGTTCGGCTTCATATCCAGGCTCCGGTAACGTGTCGCGTATCCCGGCATGGTGCCGGGGCGCGTAGCCATCAAAGATAGCAGAGCCAAGGGGTTGCGGGTAGGGGGAGGATTCGCATCGGGGTGCCGCCTGATCCTCCCCATCCGGGGGGTGACCCCACTGGCCCGGGGGGTCGCAAGCAAATCGGCCGCCCCATCCGAGG
>JBHEPH010000019.1:36890-44059 GCA_046260395.1 Gemmatimonadales bacterium | reverse complement strand
TCCCTCCTGGTGGTGCGGGTCGGCGCGGACGGCGCCGCGGCGAATGAGAAACGGCCGCCTCCCGGGGGAAGCGGCCGTCTCTGGTAAGGACCGGAGTGCGGTCAACGGCTCAGACCGCGATGACGTTCTCCGCCGCCGGGCCCTTCTGGCCCTGGACGATGTCGAACTGGACGCGATCGCCCTCGCTCAGCGACTTGAAGCCGCTGCCCTGAATGGCGGAATGATGCACGAAGCAATCCTTCTCGCCGTTCTCGGGGGTGATAAAGCCGAAGCCCTTCGCGTCATTGAACCACTTCACGGTACCGGTGGTGCTCATGCTGTCCTACTCCTGGAAATGTTGTTATCGGTTTCCACATTGGACAGCACCCGCCGGCCGATGCCCGTGATCGGGAAACACAAAGGGGACCGGCTGAACGCCGATCCCCTGAACGCGTCCCCTGAAACCTGTCCGCCCCCGAAGGGACGGTGATCACGTAGGCAAAGATAGCGATCGCAATACGGTTGCGCAAGCCCCCCCCTTGGTGTTCAGCTGGCGCGCGGAGAGGGGAGGAGGAGGTCACCCAGAAAGTAGCCCGAAAGTTCGGCCCGGCCGGCAAGTCCGGATTTCCGGTACACCGCGACGGCGTGCTGCCGGACGGTCCGCTCGCTGCGACCGGCAAGCCGGGCGATCTGCATGAGGCTGAACCCCTTGAGCAGCATCAGCGCGGTTTCCCGCTCAGCCTGGGTCAAGTGCCATTCGGCGAACTGCCGATCCACTTCGAGCGCGAGTCCTTCAAGAGCCTTCCGGGCGGAGGCTCTCCACGCCTCCCGCTCCCACTTCCGGCTGGCGAGGTCGGCCTGAACTCCACTCAGGGATCGGCGCGCGAGGTACCAGCCCCGCGCCAGGAAGACCGCCGTCCCCCCGCTCAGGAGAATGAGGGCCAGCTCTAGCAGGACGTGAAGGCTCAACAGGCTGGTTGGCGCATCCAGCAGGAGATCGGTTATCCCCCCAACCACCACGGCCACCAGGATAACCATCACGAGCGGACCCAGCCGAAGTCCTTCCCAATCGCCCATCAATCCTCCTCCGGCAAATGACGGACCCCCTGCCGCAATGCCCAGAATCCGGCATCCGGACGATGCGCCGGATCAGGGCAGCGGGCAACTTGGGGGACCACAGCAGGCCAACCACCCTCAAGGAGAATACCATGATTCCCGATCCGCTCCACCCTGCGGTTGTCCATTTCCCCGTCGTGCTGGCGGTGCTGGTGCCGCTCAGCGCCCTCGTGGTCCTGCTGGTCACTTTCCGGCGAGGTGCCGGCCGAACAGCCTGGATGGGGGTGGTGGCCCTCGCGGCCCTCCTGGTCGGCAGCTCCTGGCTGGCAATCGAGACCGGCGAGCGGGAGGAGGATGCCGTCGAGTCCGTTCTGGCCAGCGAGGCGCCCCTCGCTCGTCACGAGGACCGGGCCGACCAGTTCCTGGCGGTTGCGGTCGGCGTCCTGGCGCTCTCCCTGGTTGGACTGGCGTCCGGCCGGACGGGACAGGTGGGCAGGGTCGTCGCGGTGGTCGCCACGTTGGCGCTGATCCCGGCCGGCATCAGGGTGGGGCATTCCGGCGGCGAGCTGGTGTACCGGTATGGGGCCGCCCGGGCCTATTCCGAGCCCTCGGCGGCAGTCCAGGCTGATCACGGCGAGTTGTCGCGGGAGGCGCGTGGGCCTCGCGAATGACTCGACCGGGGCCACGCGGATTGACAGCAGCATGATGGCGGGCCTATCGTCCGGCGGTTCCCCTTCACCCCGGACGCCATGTTCACAGCCCTTGATGTCCTCCGCCGTGTCCCGCTGCTCGCCACGCTTGGGGAGGAGGACTTGGCTGCGTTCGCGGGGTTGCTCCGGGAGCGGCGCTACCCAAAGGGCAGCATGATCCTGGCCCAGGGTGATCCTGGCGAGGCGCTCTACCTGCTCGCGGCGGGCCAGGTGAAGGTCGTCCTGATCCACGAAGACGGCCGCGAGGTCATCCTGTCGGTGCTGGGGGTGGGCGCCTTTTTCGGCGAGATGGCCCTGCTCGACCAGGAGCCCCGGTCGGCCCACGTGGTCGCGATGACCGATTCACTGCTGCTCCAGCTCCGGCGCGAGGATTTCCAGGCGCGACTGCGCAGTGGACCCGAGGTGGCCATCGCGCTGCTGCGCGAGCTCTCCCGCCGCCTGCGCCGCGCCGACGAGACGATCGCCAGCCTGATGCTGCTCGATGTCAACGGCCGGATCGCCAACCTCCTCCTGGAGCTGGCCAGCGAAGAGGGCGGCGAGCGCATCACCCGCCGGCTGACCCACGCCACCATTGGCCAGATGGTCGGCGCCAGCCGCGAGACGGTCTCCCGCACCATGCGGAGCCTGGTCAATCGCAACATCCTCCGGGTCAGCCGCCGGGAGATTCTCCTCCTCGATCCTGGCGCGCTCCGCCTCGCCGCCCAGCGTGCCTGACGCCGGCCGCCCCCGGCTGCGGATCTGGGGGTGCCGGGGTTCCCTGCCGGTCGGTGGCCCGGGGACGGCCCGCCACGGCGGGGCCACCGCCTGCGTGGTGGTGGAGGAGGCGGGTCGCCGCCTGGTGCTCGATGCCGGCAGCGGGATCCGGTGGCACGGCCGTTCGCTCACCGAGGCGGAGCGCGGGGGCAGCCACACCGTGCTGCTCTCCCACACCCATTGGGACCACGTCTGCGGCCTCCCCTTCTTTGCCCCGCTGTACGACGCCGCCGCGACCGTCACCATCCTGGGGCCCCACCAGCCATCGGCAGCGTTGCCCGAGATCATCGAGCGGCTCTTCGCCCCCGCCGTCTGGCCCCTGCCGCCGCGCGCCCGGATGGAGGTTCAGGGCGTCGCGCCCGGTCAGTTCCGCGCGGGGGGATTCCAGGTCTCCGCCATCCAGGTGGCACACGCCGGGACGACCCTTGGCTACCGAATCAATACCGAATCCGGCCGAAGTGTGTCCTACGTCACCGACAACGAGCTGGCCGGAATGCATCCTTCGGTCAGGGCGGAGCTTGTCCAAATGTTGGCCGGCTCGGACGTCCTATTACACGATGCCACCTGGGCCGACGCGATCCTGGACGAACGCGCTGGCTGGGGGCATTCCAGCGTGGGCGAAACCATTGCGCTGGGCATGGAAGCCGGATGCCGACTCGTGGTATTGTTCCACCACGATCCGGACGCCGACGACGAGGGGCTGGAGCGGAACCTCGCCACCGCCCTCCACGGCAGCACCGGCACTCCCGAGGTGATCCTGGCCCGGGATGGCATGACCCTGGAACTTTGAGTGGGAGTAGACATGACTCGATCCGTCCTGACCGCGGTCCTGACGCTCATCGTGGCCGCCGGCACCCTGCCGGCGCCGGCGATGGCCCAGGACAGCCGACCCGGTGTGGCGGTGCTGCCGTTTGAAAACGGCGGTTCCTACGGGCGCGAGGCCGAGGATCTCGAGGCGTTGCGCCGCGGCATCGCGGGGATCCTGATCAGCGAACTCGCGACGCGGCCCGCGATCCGCCTGGTGGACCGCGCCGAGACCCAGCGCCTGCTCGACGAACAGAACCTGGCGGCGTCGGGGCGCGTGGATGCCGCGACGGCGGCCCGCGTGGGGCGCCTGGTGGGCGCCCGGTACATGATTGCGGGGACCTTCCTGGACCTGTACGGTGATTTCCGGATCGATGCGCGGATCATCGATGTCGAGACGGGCGAGATCGTCAACGTCGTGCGCAGCGATCCCAGCCTCAAGGACCGCCGCCAGCTCTACGCGATGATCCAGTCGGTGGCGGAGCGGATCGCCACGGAGGCGCGGTTCCCGGCAGCGGGTGCGGATGCGGGTGCCCGGTCGTCACGCGAGATTCCCACCGAGGCGGTGACCTTCTACAGCCGGGCGCTGCTCTACGAGGATCGTGGTGACCGCACCAAGGCCACCGAATATTACCAGCGGGCGCTGCAGCTCTTCCCGGCATTTACCGAGGCCAGCGAGGGATTGCGGAAGGTGAGACAGCCGTAAGCAGTGAGCAGGGAGCAGGGAGCAGGGAGCAGGGAGCAGGGATCAGGGATCAGGGAGAAGTGAGAAGTGTGAAGTGAGAAGTGAGAGGAAGCGGGAACCGCCAAGTCGGTGGTTCCCGCTTCCCGTTTCCTGCTCACTTCTTACTGCTCACCGCTCACTTCTCGCGTCTCCCTTCTCGCTTCTCGCTTCTCGCCCCCACCACCCCCAGTGCCACTCCGATATTCGCCGGCAGCGCCAGCGCGATCACGTCCCAGTTGGCCTGGTCGAAGACCGGAAAGACCTTCAGCGCGACCCCGAACAGCGAACACCCCACGATGGCCAGGGCCAGCAGCCACGCGGCCGCCGTCAGCCGCTCATCCCCACGCCGCGCCCGCGGCAGGATGGCCAGCAGCGCCAGTGACGCCAGGTTGAACTGCCAGAGGTTTTCATTTCGCCAGGCCACCTCATGGCCTGAGACCGACCAGAGCAGCGCCATCGTCAGACCCAGCACTCCCGCGATCAGCAGGTAGAGGGCGGCCAGCGGCAGGAAGGCCCGTCCCAGGAGTCGGTGCCGGGTGCGGCCGGTCGCCGCAAGGGCGGCTCCGAGCAGGACCCCCACGAGGAGAAACCCGGGCCACCAGCGGGCCGGGGCATCCGGCACCGGATAAAGGCCCCCCGTCGCCAGGGTCTCCTCGCGCACGACCAGCGGCGTCATGGCGCCGTCGGGCCCGGGCACCTGGACGTCACGGACGTAGCGCGCCAGGCCCGACGGCAGGAACATCTCCTCCCACGCCGTAATCTTGCGGTCCGTCGTGCCGGCCAGGAGCGTGGTGAGGCTGAAGTAGAGCAGCGGGTTGTGCTGGTTGAGCCGCTTGGTCTGGTCGCGATAGCTCCAGGGTGTCACCAAGGTGTCGGTTCGGGCGCGGATGGCACCGCCCAGAACAGCATCCAAGGCGTCTCGGATGCGTGTGGAGCAGTTGTCGTTGTAGTAGTGGTACTGATAGAAGCGGTGCTCGTCGGTGTCGTTCCAGCGAAGGAACTCCAGAAGCTGAAGCCGCTGCGCCGGTGTGAGGGCGAGTTCCTGCGATGACACCGTCCGTCCCATCGACATGTACCAAGGGATGTACAACTCCGCCGAGTCGCCTTTCATCCAATACCGCAGGTCCCCTTGGGCGAACCGGATGAAGAACCGCTCGGTGTCGAAGCTGAACCGCCCCCAGTCCCAGACCGAATCCACCGGCGTCGCGCTGCTGCGGACCCAGAGGAGGTTGTGCCCGAAGCGTTCGAAGACCTTCGCCCCGGATCCAATCGTGACGAGGGAGACCGTCAGATCGGCGCCGGGCATCGGGGCTTCCGTCGGCGCGTCCTGGGCGCCGGCCACCTGGGGGGCAAACCCGAGCGCCGCCACCAACAGGGCACGGGCGAGCCCTGACCGTACCAGCCACCTCACAGCGTCACGTCCCGCCCGCTCGCGGCCGATTCGTAGATCGCATCAAGGACCTGGTGCAGCACCACATGCTCCTGAAGCTGGGGCCTCGGCACCTGGCCGCCCACCGCGGCCAGGAAGTGTGCCCACTCGGCGCGGAATGACTGGTTGAACACGCTCTCCCGGCTGCCCGAGCCAGTGGGTGAGACGTCGTGCGCCGTGCCGTGCAGCTCCTTCCAGACGTTCAACGGGTTGATCCCGGCCGTCCCCTTGCTGCCCCGCAGGCCCACCCCAAAGCGTTCGCCCTCGCCGATATGACGCCAGGTCACGTCCACGAAGATCGAACAGTTGTTCTCGCAGAGCACGAAGGCGCTGCCCGACTGGTCCACCGCCTTCTCGCCCCGGCCTGCCCGGCTGAGGGAGGAACTGACCCGCACGGGCGTCGGGTTCCCGGCCAGCCACATGCAGAGGTCGAGCACGGTCAGGCCAAGGTCGAGCATCACTCCGCCACCACTGAGCTCCATCTTCTGGCGCCAGCCGAGCTGGGCTCGGGCCGGGCGGGCCAGGTGCCAACTGCCGCGGACGCTGTCGATCTCGCCCAGCTCCCCGTTCTGGACAAACTGCCGGACGGCCTGCGCATCGGGGCGATACCGGTGACTCATCCCCACCATCACCACGCGATCGCGCTTCTCGGCGGCCCGTACGATCTTCTGGGCGCTGACCTGCGACATCGCCAGTGGCTTTTCGACCAGCATGTGCAGCCCGGCCGACAACCCCGCGAGAATGTGCGGCTCATGCATGTGATTGGGCGTGCAGAGCAGGAGCGCGTCCACGTCGGTGTGCCGAATCAGGTCTTCAAGGTCATCGAAAACACCGTGGATCCCGTAGCGGTCGGCCAGGGCGCGTGCCTTGGCGAGGTCGGTGTCGCAGATGGCCGCCACCTCCACGCCCTTGAGCCGCTTGAGCACGGGAAGATGGGCCACCTGCACGATGGCGCCGGCGCCGATGACACCGATCCGGATGGGGTCGCTCATGAGTTGGGTTCTCCTGGACTCAATATAGGCGGCCGGGCACGGCTCCCGGAAAGTAGGCACCGAGAATGGCCTGCCACGAGGCCCCGGTGCGCGCCCGGCCAATCGCACCCCACTGGCACATGCCCACTCCGTGCCCGGCCCCCTGCCCCTCGGCCACCAGCCGGGCGAGCAGGTCGCCGCTCCGGCCCGCCTCGAGGGTGAAGTGACTGCTGCGCAGCATCCCCCCGGACACGGGTCGCAGCGCCTGGCGCACCAGGTTGGCGCCTGTGACCGGCGCCGCACCACTGCCATGGTAGATGGTGATCGCCTGGACGCGGCCGGTGCTGCCGCGCGCGGTGATCACGACATCCCGGAGCCGGCTGAGGCCCCCTGGCGACGCCGGGCCGGTCACTGTGGTCGGCATCCCTTCCCGCAGGCTGGCGGCGAGTTGGGTGGCCGTCCACTCCTCGCGCCATCGGTAGCGCGGTGAGATGGCACACCACGAGGCGCCGTCTGGGGACTGGTCGCTGATGGACCTCAGGTACGGCCGCCCGCCCGCGCCGGGGAAGATCTCGGTGGGCTCCGCCGTGCGCCCCCCGCAGGTCGAGTGGTAGAAGGCATCAATCACCCGCCCCTCCCAGAGCAGGACGATGCCCCGGGTGGCGGCCACGGCCTCCCGACCCTGGTCGAGCTCACTCCCCACGCCGAGGTAAGCCTGATCGGCCACGGTGGCGAGGACGTCG
>JBHEPH010000019.1:26286-36880 GCA_046260395.1 Gemmatimonadales bacterium | reverse complement strand
GATGACCGCCTGCGCCCGCAGCGCCTCCAGCTCCCCCGGCGCGCGGCGGCCCAACTCCGCGTTGACCACCCCGGCCACGTAGTCCTCAACCGCGACCAGGTTGCCTGCCACCAGTCCGGTTGCGGTGCGCACCAGGTCCACGACGCCGCGGTAGTCGCGGCCGTTGACACGGACGTACCCGGTGTCCTCGGGGGAGAGGGTGACAGCATCGAGTGTGGGGAGGCCAGCCGCGGAGAACCGGATGGAGATACCACTGGCGGCGAGGGTGGCGGTGGCCCGGGTACCGGCGGGAATCCGGCCGACCGGGGAGCCGTCCGGCTGGGTGACCCGCAGTGCCGCCCCGCCGCCGACCTCCACGGTGGCCGCGCCGACCGAGAGACCGACCCGGACGCGCGGCATCGTGGTTGCCGGCTCGACGACCGTGATCGGGCCGCCCCGCTCGAGTCGGGCACAACTCCCGGTCATGGCGGCGGCGGCGAGAACCACGGCCCAGGGGAGCCGCCGGCGCGGCCCCTCAGCCGCGATAGTTGCCAAACTGGAGTTCGATGTCAAAGTCCTGGGACTTCAGGAAGGTGATCACCTCCTGCAGCTCATCGCGCGAGGGCGAGGTGACCCGGAGCTCATCACCCTGGATCGAGGCCTGGACCTTCTTGAACCCATGGTCCTTGATCGCCCGCTGGATCTTCTTGGCCGTCTCGGTCGGGATCCCCTGGGTCAGCGTGATCGTGCGGCGCACCGACTGGCCGGCCGCAGACTCGTTCTCACCGATCTTCAGGTTCTTGACCGGCACGGCGCGCTTGATCATGCGGGTGCGCAGGACGTCGAGGAGCTGGTCCATGCGAAAATCATCGTCGGCATGGAGCTTGATCAGCGCCTTCTCCCGGTCGAACTCGATCGTGCAGGTGGTGCCCTTGAAGTCGTATCGCTGGGCGATCTCCTTCTGGGCCTGGTTGACGGCGCTGTCGACCTCCTGAAGGTCGGCACCGGTGGAGACATCGAAGGAGTTCTGGCTGGCCATGGGCAGGGTCTAGGAGAGAAAGGTTTCGAGCGCCTTGGCGCGGCTCACGTGGCGGAGACGGCTGAGGGCCTTCTCCTTGATCTGGCGCACCCGCTCGCGCGTGATGCCGAGCTCGGCGCCGATCTCTTCGAGGGTCATCGGTTCGGGGGTGTCGAGCCCGAAGTACAGTCGGAGAATCTTCGCCTCACGCTCCTTGAGGGTGGTCAGCACCTCCTCAATGGACTGGGACAGCGCGTGCTCGAACGTTTCGGCATCAGGCCCGCGGTTCTGGCTGTCCGGGAGGTAGTCCATCAGCCGGTTGTCCTCCCCCGGCGTCAGGGGGGCATCGAGGCTGACATGATTCTGGGAGATGGAGAGGGTTTTCTGGACCTCCTCAAGCTCGATATCCATCCCCTCCGCAATCTCCTGGGGGGTGGGCTCCCGGCCCAGTTCCTGGAGCAGGACCGACGAACGCCGGGCAATCCGATGCAGGGCGCCGGCGCGGTTGAGCGGCACGCGGACGATCCGGCTCTGCTCGGCCAGGGCCTGGAGAATCGACTGGCGAATCCACCAGACGGCGTAGGAGATGAACTTGATCCCCTTCGTCTCGTCGAATTTGTGGGCGGCACGGATCAGGCCGAGGTTCCCCTCGTTGATCAGGTCGGCGAGGGAGACACCCTGGTTCTGGTATTTCTTGGCGACGGAGACGACGAAACGGAGGTTGCTGCGGACGAGCTTGTCGAGCGACTCTTCGTCGCCCGTGCGGATCTGGCGCGCCAGCGTGACTTCCTCATCCTGCTGGATCAGCGGGTACTTGCTGATCTCACGCAGGTACTGGTCGAGGGAGCCTTCATCGGGAGCCAGGGTGCGCCGACCACCGCCGACCTGAATGGGCCGCATCTGCTTCCGTCTCCATGCCGGGATGCGCGAACCTTACCCCGATGCGCGGTGCCGCGCAACGGGGTCAGGCGTCCTGGTGATCCGGGTCACGCGTCGTAGTTGTCAATCTGCGCGCGCTGGAGCGTCCCGGAGTAGTCCACGTAGCAGACCTTCGTCTCCGAGTAGAACTCGTACACCTCCCAGCCGCCCTCACGATGCCCGTTGCCGGTCTGCTTGACACCGCCGAACGGCAGGTGCGCCTCCGCGCCGATCGTCGGGGCGTTGATGTAGCTGATGCCGTTGTCGAGATCCTGCATGGCGCGGAAGGCGGCGTTGACATCGCGGGTGTAGAGCGAACTGGAGAGCCCGTACTTGACCGAGTTGTTGACCTTGATGGCTTCATCCAGCGAGCGGACGCGCAGGACGGTCAGTACCGGCCCGAACACCTCCTCCTGGGCCAGCCGGTGCTTTGCCGTGGCGCCCGCAAAGATGGTCGGTCGGTAGAACCAGCCGTTCTTGGTGCGCACCCCGGTCGGCCGCTTGCCACCGGTCACCAGCTCGAGCCCCTCCTCCTGGCCGATCCGGACGTAGTCCTCCACCTTCTGGCGGGACCGTTCGTGAATCAGCGGACCGACATCGGTGCCGTCCGCCCGGCCGTCACCCAGGCGCAGCCCCTCCGCCGCCTCGGCCAGGCGCTTGAGGAACTTGTCGTGGATTTTCCGGTGCAGGATGAGCCGGCTGGTGGCAGTGCAGCGCTGGCCGGTGGTGCCGAAGGCGCCCCAGAGCACGCCATCGAGGGCCAGGTCCAGGTCGGCGTCGTCCATCACGATCATGGCGTTCTTGCCGCCCATCTCCAGGGAGAGGCGCTTGTGCATCCGGCCACAGGTTTCGCCAATGAACGATCCCGTGGCGGTGGACCCGGTGAACGAGATCACCGGCACGTCCGCGTGCTCCACCAGCGCCTTGCCCGCCGAGGCGCCGCGACCGTGCACCAACTGGATCACTTCGGGTGGGAGCCCCGCTTCGAGCAGCAGTTCCACCAGCCGGTGGGAGGTGTGGGGCACGTCCTCGCTGGGCTTGATGATGACCGCATTCCCGCAGACCAGGGCGGGGAACATTTTCCAGGTCGGGATGGCGAGCGGAAAGTTGAATGGCGTAATCAGGCCGGCGACCCCGATCGGGCGCCGGTAGCTCATGGCCCACTTGTCGCGGAGCTCGCTGGGGACGGTGTGGCCGAAGAGCCGCCGCCCCTCGGTGGCGGCGTACCAGGCGGTATCAATCCCCTCCTGGACGTCCCCCCGGGTCTCGGCCAGGACCTTTCCCATCTCGCGCGTCATGCCGTCGGCCAGCTCCTCCTTGTGCTCGGTCAGCAGGTCGCCAAGCCGGCGGAGGACATCGCCGCGGGCCGGGGCCGGGGTCTTGCGCCAGAGTTCAAAGCCGCGCCTGGCGCTGGCCACGGCGGCGGCCACGTCCTTCGGGCCGGAGTCGGGGAAGCGGCCGATCAGGTCGGTCGTGTCGGCGGGGTTCCGGTTTTCGAGGTAGGTGCCGGTGGAGGGGGCAACCCACTGGCCACCGATGAAGTTCTTGTAGGTCTTTGGCATGATTGATGAGATTTGGGGGAGCAAAGGGTGGGTGAGGGGCCGAATTGCGGCCTGAACGCTGGGCAACCTCCCCGAGGCCCGCAGGCCGGGTGGTGGAGCCCCGCACGAGTGCTGCGTAGAATCTACACAGTATTGTATTCGAACAGCTACACCGTATTGTCTTCGAACAGGTTGACGGGACCGAGGTCAAGGCATACTGTAGAGCATGGCGGGCTCGGCCCGCCGGCGATTTCCCAATTACATCCATTGATGTCCCCCGAGCCGGCTTCCTACCGGCGGCGAGCTTCCCTGTACCCCGTGGTGGAGGATCGATCATGCGCAGGATTGCAGGATTACTGGTTGTTGCGTCGGTGGGCCTGTCGGCCTGCGGCGAAGTGCTCCCACCGACCGAACCTCTGGGGCCGTCTCTGGCCCGCAGCGGTGGGGCCCAGGAGCAGGTCATCGTCGTGTTCCACGAGAACACCGCCAACCCGCGCGGGCTGGCGCAGCAGCTGGCTGGTGAGGCGGGCGGAGAACTTTCCTTCACGTATGAGCACGCCATCAAGGGCTTCGCGGGCAGCTTCCCGGCGGCGGCGCTGGAGGGGATCCGGCGCAATCCGAACGTGGCCTACATCGAGGCGGACGGCGTCGTGTCGATTTCGACGACCCAATCGAACGCCACGTGGGGCTTGGACCGGATCGACCAGCGTGACCTGCCCCTGAACGGCACGTACGTGTACAACGCGGATGGCACCGGTGTGAACGCCTACATCATCGACACGGGGATCCAGCTTGACCACGTCGACTTCGGCGGTCGGGCGGTAACCGGATTTGACGCCGTCACCTCCGGAGGCACGGCCGACGACTGCAACGGGCATGGCACCCACGTGGCCGGGACTGTCGGAGGGACCACTTGGGGCGTGGCCAAGAAGGTGAAGCTCCATGCCGTACGCGTCCTCGACTGCCGGGGCTCGGGCACCACCAGCGGTGTGGTGGCCGGCATCGATTGGGTGACGGCCAATCACGTCAAGCCGGCCGTGGCGAATATGTCCCTCGGTGGCGGCGCCAGCTCCACGCTCGACAACGCAGTTGCCAACTCGACCGCCAAGGGCGTCACCTATGCGGTAGCCGCGGGCAATGATAACGCCGACGCCTGCAACTACTCTCCGGCCCGCGCTGCCTCGGCCATCACCGTCGGCGCCACCACCAGCAGCGACGCCCGGGCCTCATACTCGAACTACGGCACCTGCCTTGATATCTTCGCCCCGGGCAGCAGCATTACTTCGGCCTGGCACACCAGCAGCACGGCCACCAACACGATCAGTGGCACGTCGATGGCTTCGCCGCACGTGGCGGGGGTGGCCGCGCTGTACCTGCAGGGAAACACCAGCGCTTCGCCTTCTAGCGTGGCGAACGCCCTGACCAGCAATGCCACGACGAACAAGGTCACCAGCGCCGGAAGCGGTTCACCGAACCGGCTGCTGTACAGCGGCTTCATCAGTGGCGGGGGCGGCGGCGGGGGCGGCAACATCGCGCCCACGGCATCCTTCACCTACAGCTGCACCGACCTGACCTGCAGCTTCAATGGAGGCGGCTCGAGTGACTCGGATGGCTCCATCTCCAGCTACGCATGGAACTTCGGCGATGGCACGACCGGCAGTGGCGCCACAGTTTCCAAGACCTACGCTTCCGGCGGCACCCGCACCGTCACCCTGACGGTCACCGACAACGGCGGTGCCACCGGGAGTACGTCAAAGAGCGTGACGGTGACGGCGCCGTCCAGCGGCGGTATCGAGCTTTCCGTCTCAATGTCAAAGGTGCGCGGAACCAATTACGCCGATCTCTCCTGGAGCGGGGCAACTTCCTCGGCCGATGTCTATCGCAACGGGGCCAAGATCGCCACCGTCTCCAGTACCACGTACCAGGACAACTTGGGTAAGGGCGGCGGCAGCCAGACGTACAAGGTCTGCAGCGCAGGCACTACCACCTGTTCACCTGAGGTCACGGTCACCTACTGACCTGACGACCCTCACAGACCCCACCGCCCCGGCCAGCTTCGCTGGCCGGGGCGGTGTCGTTTCCGGCGCAAAGGGTTGACGCCCAGCGCCTCGATCCCTATCGTGGAAGCAGGCGGGCCGAGCCCGCCAGTACCCCTGTGCTTTTCCGAACGACTCCAACCCCGGCCCCTCTGGCCACATGCCCCGCCTCATGGGGCCATCTGCCCTTCGCCCAAGGAGTGACCCCATGCGCAAGCTCCTGACCCTCCTCACCACCACGGCGGCACTGGGCCTGGCCGCCTGCGGCGAGGTCGCCCAACCCACTGCCCCACAGGCCCCAGACCTGGCCCGAGCCGCCGGCAGCTCCGAGCGGGTGGTGGTGGTGTTCCAGAACAGCGTCACCGACGCCCCGGGGCTGGCCCGCGCGCTCGCCGCCCAGCTCGGCGGGGAGCTCCACTTCACCTACCAGACCGCCCTCAAGGGGATGGCGGGCACCTTCCCCTCCGCGGCGATTGAGGGGCTCCGGAATAACCCGAACGTCGCCTACGTCGAGCCCGACGCAGACGTGGAGCTCTTCCAGACCACCCAGAGTAATGCCACGTGGGGCCTGGACCGGGTAGACCAGCGGGACCTCCCGCTGGACGGGAAGTACACCTACAACAACACCGGTTCCGGGGCCACCGTGTACATCCTGGATACTGGCGTCCGGAAGAACCACGACGACTTCGGCGGGCGAGTCGAATATGTGGCCAACGGTAGCAACGGTGACTTTGTCGGGGACGGGCACGGGAGCGCAGAAGACTGCCACGGGCACGGTACCCATGTCGCGGGCAGCGCTGCGGGCGCGACCTACGGAGTGGCCAAGGGCGCGCCGATCCGTGCGGCACGGGTGGTGAACTGCAGCGGGAGCGGCCAAGTGTCCATGGCCATCGCGGCGGTCGACTGGGTGACGAACAGCGGTGCCCGCCCGGCCGTCGTCAACATGAGCCTGGGCTACGGCGACGTGCAGTCGCTGCGGGATGCCGTTGAAGCTTCGATTGCCGCCGGGGTGAACTACGCCGTCGCCGCCGGCAACGGCAATTTTGCCGGGATCCCCCAGGACGCCTGCAAGCAGAGCCCGGGCGGCGCGCCGAACGCGATGACGGTCGGCGCCACGGCCAAGGATGACAAGGAGGCCTCGTTCTCGAACTACGGCCCCTGCGTGGACATCCTGGCCCCGGGGGTCAGCATAACCTCCGCCTGGCACACCAGCAACACCGCCACCAACACGATCAGCGGCACCTCGATGGCCACGCCGCATGTGGCCGGGGCGATCGCCCTGTACCTGACGGCGAACCCCAGCGCATCCCCAGCCCAGGTGGCCACTGCGCTGAAGAGCAATGGGTCCCAGAACACGATTACGCTGCACAACCGAAGCACCAGCAACGGCACCCCGAACCTGCTGCTCTACACGCTGTTCATTGGGGGTGGTGGCGGGGGCGGCGGCGGCAATACTGCGCCGATAGCCAATTTCTCTTCAAGCTGCACGGACCTGACCTGCCAGTTCACCGATGCTAGTACAGACGACGTGGGTATCGTCTCCTGGGCATGGGAGTTCGGGGATAACAACACATCTACCTTGCAGCACCCGTCACACACCTACGCTTCCGGAGGCCCCTACAGTGTCAAGTTGACTGTCACCGATGGGGGCGGACTGACCAACAGCACCACGAAAAGCGTGACGGTGAACGCGCCCTCCAGCGGCGGGTTCGAGCTGACGGTCACGACCTCCAAGGTGCGCGGAATCACCACGGCCACGCTGAACTGGATCGGGGCCGCCGGCAGCGTCGACGTATATCGCAACGACAGTCACCTGAAGACGGTGTCCGGCACGTCCACTACCGATGACCTTGGCCGAGGTGGTGGTACGGTTACCTACAAGGTCTGTGATACGGGCACGACGACCTGCTCCAATTCCGTGACCGTCACCTACTGACCTGACCACCCTCACCAGCACACCGCCCCGGCCAGCTTCGCTGACCGGGGCGGTGTCGTTTTTCCTCCGCGTTCTCCGCGCCTCCGCGTGAGCCCCCAGTAACATTCGCGCCCAGCCCCTACCGGCACAGCCAGACAAGCTGCTCCGCCGCGTACCCGATCCTGGGCAGCACCACCGATGCCAGCAGCCCGATGCCCCACCCCGCCGCCACCAGTGACACGATGTGCGCCGCCGGAATCCGGCTCCGCCAGCTGCCCGCCGCCCCCCAGACCCCCACGACGAATACCGCCCCCGCCGCCAGCGCGTACAGCAACAGCGGTACTCCGCAGGCATGCGCATACGGCCACTGGGTCATCGCCCCGGCCAGCACCACCCCCGCCAACACCTTCGCCCAGGTGCCCAGCACCGAGCCGCGGCTCAACGCGGCAGGAGCCGCCCTGGCTGCCTGGGGAGGCTGCCCGGCCGGGGCTCTGGGCACCGGGGCGCCCGCCGGCGGCGCCACCGGCCCCTTGGCCAGCAGCCGGTCAATGTCCGCCAGTTCCTTGTCCCAGTCGCGCGGCTGGTCGGTCATGGCCGTTCCCGGTTCAGGCCGTACTTCTCAATCTTCTTGTAGAGGTTGGAGCGCGGCATGGCCAGCGCCCGCGCCGTCTCCGCCACGTTCCAGTCACTCTCCCGCAGCCGGGCCAACAGAAACGCCCGCTCCGCGTCCCGCTGGAACCCCTCGAAAGTCTCGGCCTCGGCGGCATCCTCGAGCGCCACGCCTGATCCGCCCTCGCCCTTCGGCAGCAGCCGCTCGACATCCGCCGCCGTGACCAGCTTGCCCGTCGCGAGAATCAGCAGGCGCTCCACCGCGTTCCGCAACTCGCGCACATTTCCCAGCCAGGGCCGCTTCTGCAGCGACCGCAGGGCATCCTCGGCGAAAACCCTTCCCGGCACACCCTGCGCCGCGAGCTGCCGGGTAAAGTGCTCGATCAGCAAGGGAATATCCTCGACCCGGTCCCGAAGCGGCGGCACCGCGATCGGCACCACGTTCAGCCGGTAGAAGAGATCATCGCGAAACCGCCCCTCGTCGATCTCCTCGGCCAGGACCTTGTTGGTGGCGGCCAGGACGCGCACATCCACCTCGACGGACCGGGCGCTCCCGATCCGGGTGACGACCCCCTCCTGCAGCGCCCGCAGCACCTTGGCCTGGGCCGCGAGTGACATGTCGCCGACTTCGTCGAGGAAGAGGGTGCCACCGTCGGCCAGCTCGAACTTGCCCGCCCGGTCGGCAGAGGCGCCGGTAAACGAGCCCTTCATGTGCCCGAACAATTCGCTCTCGATCAATTCGCTGGGGATCGCCGCGCAGTTCACCTCGACGAACGGCTTGCTGCGGCGCGGCGAGGCCGCATGGAGTGCCCGCGCCACCAGTTCCTTGCCGCTGCCATTCTCGCCGGTGATCAGGACCCGGGCGTTGGTGGGCCCGACCTTGGCGATCACGTCACGCACCGCGGCCAGCGCGGCGCCATCCCCCACCATCGTGTGACGGCCGGCGGGCCCCCCGCCGCGCAGGCGATCATTCTCACCCCGCAGCTCGGACTGGGCAATTGCATTCCGGAGCGTCACCAGCAGCCGGTCGATATCCAGCGGTTTCTCGAGGAAGTCGAATGCCCCGCGACGCGTCGCCTGCACCGCCGTGGCGATCGTGCCGTGTCCCGAGATCATCACGATGGTCGCGTCGGGATCGAGCTCGCGAAGGCGCTCCAGCGTGTCCAGGCCGTCCAGCCCCGCCATCTTCACGTCGAGGAAGACCACGTGGGGCCGCAGCTCCGGATAGCGGGTCAGCCCCTCCCCGCCGGAGCTGGCGAGCGTCACCTCCAGCTCTTCATACTCCAGCACCTGGCGCAGGGCCTCGCGGATCCCCGGTTCGTCGTCAATGATCAGGATGCGATGCGTCACCGTGCGCGCCCCCCGTACAAGATCACCCCGTGCGGCGTGACCCGGATCCCGGTGATCTCCGCCGGCACGTCGAACGACACCAGGGGGCCCGAGGCCCTCGGGACATACCGGCCGATCAGGCGGTCCACCATGTCCCGGGGCACCGGAAAGCCGCGGACCCGCACGCGCCGCAGCTCGAGTTCCCCGACACCGGCCCGCTGCAGCCCCAGGGTGCCGGTCAGTTCCACCTCCTCGCGCGCGCCAAGCGCCCCGCCGAAGAGGTCGCGGATCGCGGCGGGGATCGGCTCCGTCGAGATCTGCCCGCGGATCGTCAGCTCGCGATCGCCCAGCTCCACCGTGATCGAGTCCGGTGCGCCCGACGCCAGCCGGCGCAGCTCGGCATCAATCAGCGACGCCATTTCCACTGGTGTCAGCACGATCGAATCAACCCGGGAGCGCACCAGCGAATCCATGCGTGCCCGCCCCCGCTCCGCCCCGCCGGCCTCGGGCAGCCCGACGCGGCTCGGCAGCGCCGGCATCCCCAGCTGCGCGCGACCGAACCGCACGATGTCATCGCGGTAGAACCATCCCGCCGCCAGGACCACCAGCAGCACCAGCGTCGCGATCACCTTCAGGGGAAACGTCAGGCAGCCGGTCATGTGGTGAGGGCGATCTCCATGCGGGGGTCGTATCGCGGCCCGAGCGGGCTCGCCAGGCTCTCGAACAGGACCACCCGGTCCGCCAGGAATGGCTCGCCGCCCGGCAGCGCCTCGAGGGTCTGTTGGGCATCGGCTGGCAGGCGCTGGCCCTCCTTCACGCGGCCCAGGGTAATGTGGGGATGAAACGGCCGGCCCTCGGGTGGAAACCCGATCCCGAGTCCCTTGCGCTCGAGGCGGTCCTGGAGGAGTTCCAGCGCCCCGGCGTCACCCGCCAGGTCCAGCCGGATGACCCGGGGATGCGCCAGGCCCGGGAAGGCGTTTGCCCCCGTAATGCTCAGGGTCATCGGCCCCATATCGTCCACGGCAAATCCGATCATCTCGGCGATCGTGTCATAGCGCTCCGGCATGACGTCGCCAAAGAACTTCAAGGTGATATGCAGACCGTCCTCACGCACCCAGCGGACCGGCCATTCCTCGGCGCGCAATCGGCCCAGGATCTCAGCCGCCGCCGCCTGGGCTTCGGGAGGCAGGGGGACCGCCACAAACAGACGCATGGCACAACTCTCCAGGGGTAGTGGCGTGCGGCGGCC
>JBHEPH010000019.1:8946-26276 GCA_046260395.1 Gemmatimonadales bacterium | reverse complement strand
GCCGGGACCCGGCCCGGGCCCGCCACGGGGACAGCCCCGAAGTGTAACGGCTTCGACCGCCAACGGAAGCGATTGCGGCGGGCCCCCCGAGGCATCACCTTTCGGTGATGGACGACCCGTCCGTCCTCCGGATCAACGGCCGCCTGGCCCTCCCCCGCGCTGAGCTGCGGTACGCCGCCAGTCGCTCCGGCGGGCCCGGTGGGCAGCACGTCAACACCTCCTCGACCCGGATCGAGCTCTGGTGGGACGTGAGCGCCAGCCCTTCCCTCTCGGAGGACCAGCGCCAGCGGCTCCTGACCCGGCTGGCGTCCCGCCTTGACGGCAGCGGACGCCTCCGGATCGTCTCGGCCGCCCATCGCAGCCAGCTCCAGAATCGTGAAGCCGCCACGGAGCGCTTCCGGGAAATCGTCGCCGAGGCCCTCCTCATCCCGAAGGCACGGCGCGCCACCCGGCCGACACGCTCCTCCCGCGAAGCCCGGCTGAAGCAGAAAAAGGATCGCGGCGCGCTCAAGCGGGAGCGCCGGCGGCGCGACGACGAATGAGCCGGCCTCGCTCCTTCCTGCGCGGGATCCGCGCCGACTCGGCCGAGAAGGTCTTTTTCATCCGCACCCTGTTCTATCTCTGGCCGACCGCGATCGTCGCCGGGGTGTTCCTGGCCTATTTCCTGTTGGACCAGGAGCGTATTTCACTCACCGGTTTCTGGATCATGGCCGCGCTCTCGGTGCCTGGCGGGCTCGTCTTCGCGCTGTGTGCCTGGTGGGTGCTCGGCTCCGCGAGCCGCGGATTCGTGCAGGTCGTCCTCGGGGCGGGCAACCTCCGGCCCGACCCCTCCTTCTCTCTGGAGGAGAGCTTGATTGTCAGGGGAGAGCTCCTGAATGCCCGCACCACGCTCGAGGACCGCCTAGCCACCGGCGAGGATACCGTGGCAGTGCAGCTGCGGCTGGCAGACTTGAATGCCCGGCTGATCAGGGACCCGGTTGCGGCGGAGCGCTGGTACGTGGCCGTCCGGTCGGGACCGGCCGATGACCGGCACCGATGGGCGGCGACCAACGGGCTGATTGATCTCTACCGCGCCTCGGGACAGCGGGGACGGCTGATGGTGGAACTGGCGCGATTTGCGGAGCACTGGCCCAACACGCGGGGCGCCGCAGACGCGCGGCGGGAACTGCGCGAGCTCAAGCAGGACGTGCCTTGAACGAGTGGCGCTACTTCCGCACGCGCGAGGTGCGCGAGGCCCGCACCTGGGCCGCCAACGGTGGGATCGCCGTCCACGAGAACATCTGGAAATCCCGCGGACGGCGGACGGCGCACCTGCTGGCGCGCGATGAAGTCACCCTGCTCCTCGCAGCCCGCTCAGTGGGCTGCGAGGACTGGTGGATCCAGCGCACCCGCACCGTGCACTTCGATCTGGTGGACCCGCACCTGACCCAGGCGCTGGTCCGCTGTGGGGTGCTCAGCGCGCCCTGACCGGCACCCTCCAGACGAAGGTGTGCCACGCCAACACCAGCGAGCTGGCGCCGCTCTCCCCCGGCTCGAACGTGATCGTCAAGCGCTCGACTGGCGTGCGGGCCTCCAGCACCTCGGCCGGAATGCGTGCCAGCTCGTACGCAGGGTCGTGGCCCGGCACTTCTGCGGGCTGGCGGCTGAAGATCACCTCGGCCCCGGTCCCGGAGGGCAGGGTGAACAGCGTGTACTCGCCGGCGGGAAGCGTACGGTCTCCCACCTGCAGCTCGCGTGACGTACTGAACCTCGTCGGGTTGTTCGCCCCGGTGCGCCAGATCTGGCCGAACGGCACCACGTTGCCCAGGATCTGGCGACCGCGCACGGCCGGACGCCCGTAGTCCACACTCACCTCGGCGCCACCGATCATGGCCCGCGCGGTGTCCCGCGTGCTCAGCGTGCCGAGCCCGCTCCCGGCGCGGTCCCGCTCGGCGCCGGCGGCGGCCAGGGCACGCAGGTCCGCTCCGCCGGGCACCCGTTCCACCATGACCTTGAAGGTGGATTGGCTGCCATCCATACCAAGCAGGCGGCCGGCCTCATCCACATGGAGCAGGTGCGCGGACCCGAAGAAGTCAATGGCCACCGTGTCACGCGAGTGGCGAATGACGGCATTCTCCTGCACTTGCGCTCCGCCGGCCAGCGGGAGGAGGTGGACAGCAACCCGCGGTCCACCTTCTTTCGCGGCCTGCATCGCCATCTGCTCATACACCGCCATCGAGTTCCCGATCTGCGGAATGGTGCCGGGCGGCACCTCGATCAGCAGCGTGTCCGCCTCCCGGCCCCGCACCGTGATCATGGTCACGCGGGTCTCGTGCCGGCTCATCGTGACCCGTGCCTGCGGGGCCGCGTTCGGCGCGGCATCACCCGCGAACAGTTCCAGCGTCGCCGCGTGGACCGTCCCCGCGTCGGTCAACTGCATCGTGTAGCGGTTGACCCTGGTCGTCGGGGTAAAGACCACGAGCGTCCCGGAGATCTCGCGTCCCGCACGGCGCACCGTCTCGACCGCGAGGGTATCGCGGCCCAACCGGGTGACGAAGGTGGTCTCCTCTGGATCCTGGGCCTGGGCGGGCAAGGCAAGCGAGGCGAGCAGGGGAATCAGGGCAGCAGTGCGCATGACGGGCTCCTTCGAGTGGGACGGGTCGGGGCCCGGCGGCCTCCCCTGCGTGCGGGAGTGGCGGTTGGGCCGTATCTTCAAACTATGTCGGTCGCCAGGATCCTGCCGATCTCCGCGGAGCACCCCGAGCCGGAACGGCTGGCGGAAGCTGCTGCCATCCTCCGGGGGGGCGGCTTGGTCGCCTTTCCCACGGAGACCGTCTACGGGCTCGGCGCCAATGCCCTGAATCGCCGGGCGGTCGCGCGCATCTATTCAGTCAAGGGCCGGCCGGCGTTCAATCCGGTGATTGCCCACGTGGCGTCGGTGGAGCAGGCACGGGCGCTGGCGGCCACCTGGCCAGGGCACGCCGACCGGCTGGCGGCGGTGTTCTGGCCCGGGCCCTTGACCCTCGTGGTGCCCAAGGCGGCCATCGTACCGGACATCGTGACCGCCGGAGCGGAGACGATTGCGATCCGTGTCCCTGCACACCCGGTGGCCCTGGCCCTCATCCATGAGGCGGGAGTGCCGCTCGCGGCCCCCAGCGCCAATCGGTCCACCGCGGTCTCTCCCACGACGGCCGAGCATGTGGCGAAGGGGCTGGGAGGCCGGGTCGACCTGATCCTCGATGCCGGCCCCACCGCCGTTGGCATTGAATCCACCGTGCTGGACCTCACGGGGCCCCGTCCCCGCATCCTGCGCCCCGGACCAATCGGTCCGGCCGCGCTGGAGGCGGTCATCGGCCCGCTCGGCGCAGACGATGATGCCCCGGCGCGCGGCGCGCCCCGAAAATCGCCCGGCATGATGCACCGCCATTATGCGCCGCAGGCCAGGATCATGCTCTTCGACCCGGATCGGCGCGAGGGGGTGGCCGAGGAACTGCAGCGGGCCATGGTCGGCGGAGTCACGGTGGGCGCCATGCTCGTGGGTGACGACCTGCCAGGGCACCACGTCCTGCAGATGCCTGACGACCCGGCCGCCTATGCCCGGGCCCTGTACGCTGCCCTGCACCAGCTCGACGACCTGGGTTGCGGCCTGGTCGCCATTGAAATGGTGCCAGATACCATCCTGTGGGGTGGCGTGCGCGACCGGCTCACCCGGGCAGCAACCCCCGCCGGATAGCCCGGCTACTGGTTGAGCGCGGTGGTGCGCAACCGCTCAGCCCGCGCCACGCGCGCCGACAGGTCAGCCAGGGCACGCTCCACGTCCCGCCTCGGCGCCTGGAAGACGAAGCCCACCGCCCGTGCCAGGGGCTGGTGCACCATCACCTGGCGTGTCAGCGTCAGCCGACTCCCGTCCTCCACCGGCGCCAGTTCCCATTCCCAGCTCGCTTCGCCGGCGGCGTCCTCCCCGACACGCTCAGTCACCAGCCGCAGCGGGGCCCGCGCGTCGGCCACCCGCACCGCCTCGGCATCCCGTCCACGAAATTCGAGCCACGCCGTCCGACCCCCTTGGTCGGGCAGCCGTTCCACCTTCGTCAATCCCCGCCGCCAGGTGGGTTGATCATCGAGGTCGGTGATCAGCTGCCAGAGCACCTCTGGCGCCTCCGGGAAGACCCGTGTGAGGCTGGCCCCCTGCTGCCTGGGCAGCAACTGGCCGACGCTGGCGAGCAGCACCACCGTCAGGATTGGCGTGGCCACCAGCGCGGCAATGGTGGCCATGCTCGAGCGGACGGGCGAGTGGGCGCGATACCGGTAGCGCGAGCGGCGGCGGGTCATGGCGTTCCTCGGCGGTGGGCGGTCACGGGTACGGCGGCGGCCCGGGCGATGGCCCGGCAGGCGGCAACGGTGGCCGCGCGATCGGCGGGAGAGAGCTGCTCCAGCACGGCGCGGACACGGTCAGGATCGAGCTCGGAGAAGGTGGCCCGCATGGCGCCGCCCACCGCGGTCAGGCGCAGGAGGACGCGGCGCCGGTCCTCGGCGTCGCGCACGCGGCGGACACACTTCAGCCGGACCAGGCGGTCCACCGCCAGCGACATGGTGGCCGGCGTCACCCGGAGTTGTCGGGCCAGTTCACCGATCGGCCGCGGCCGGTCGGGATCGAGGTGGCTGAGCACCAGCGCCTGGTGGCGGCTCAGCGCCCGGCGGGCGGAAGGCCGCACCCCGGGCTGCCGCCGGCAGGCGGCGACGAGGCGGGCGTGACTGTCGAGGATCGCGGTAACGGCGGGATCGAGCACGGAATCCAATCTGGGGTCAATACTTTGATTTGTCAAATCAAAGTATTGCGGGGACCGCCCCCCCGCCTCCACTATTCAGCCGGCCCCCACCAGGATGCCATGCCCCACATCGACCTGAACGCCGATCTCGGCGAAGGCTTCGGGATCTACCGGATCCCCGCGGAGGCGGCGGTACTGCCCCTCGTCTCCTCCGCCAACATCGCCTGCGGCGCCCACGCCGGGGATCCGGTGGTCATGCGCCAAACCGTCGCCCGCGCCGTCGCGGCCGGGGTCGTCATCGGGGCGCATCCGGGCTACCCCGACCGCGAGGGGTTCGGGCGACGGGAGATCGGGGCCTCTCCGGAAGAGATCGCCGCGATGGTCATTACCCAGGTCGGCGCCCTGGCTGCGGTCTGCGCCGCCCATGGCACCACCCTGCGGTATGTGAAGCCGCACGGCGCCCTGTACAACCGGGCCGCCACCGACCAGGCAGCGGCACGGGCCATTGCGGGGGCCGTCATGGCGGTGGACCCCAGCCTGAGGCTGTTGGGGTTGGATGGCAGCATCATGCTCCGTGAGGCGGGGGAGATCGGCTTGACGGTCGTCCGCGAAGCCTTCGTGGACCGCGCCTACCAGGCCGACGGCACCCTGCTGCCCCGGAGCCAGCCCGGGGCCGTCCTGACTGATCCCGAGCTCGTGGCGGAGCGGGCGCTCCGGATGCTCCAGGATCACCACGTCGTGGCGGTGGACGGCACCCGGCGCCTGCTCCGGCCAGAGTCGCTGTGCACCCACGGGGACGGCGCCAACCCTGCGGCGCTGCTCCAGGCGGTCCGCGCCCGGCTGGCATCCGCCGGATGGTCCATCGCGCCGTTTGCCACGTGACCCTGCCCCGCCCCGCCATCCATCCCCTCGGCGAGTCCGCCCTCACCCTGACCTGGGGCACTGCGGTCAGTGCGGAACTCAACGCGCATGTCCATGCCGCCACCGCCGCCATCCGCAACGCGGACCTCGGATGCATTGAGGAACTGGTCCCCGGCTACGCGGCGCTGACCGTCTACTACAACCCCCTCCACACTGACTGTGACGGCCTGAGCGACCAGCTCATGGCGCTGCTGTCGGGTGCCGACGGCGCGAGCCTCGCCCGGCCCGCTGGGCGCGACCACCTGATTCCCGTGCACTACGACGGGGACGACCTCTCCGAGGTGGCCCGACTGACCGGCCTGAGCCGAGACGAGGTGGTGCGCCGCCACGCCGACCCCTGGTACCATGTCTACCTGCTCGGGTTCGCCCCGGGGTTCGCCTACCTCGGCGATCTGGACCCGGCGCTGGTCCTGGCGCGACACGGCTCGCCCCGGAAGCGGGTGCCGGCCGGGTCGGTGGCGATCGCGGGTGCGCAGACGGCGATCTACCCCCTCGACACGCCGGGCGGCTGGCACCTGATCGGGCGCACGGATCTAGTGCTGTTTGATCCGGAGGCTGCTCCCCCGGCGCGGCTGCAACCGGGCGATCGAGTCCGGTTCGAACCGGTGGGTGAATGATCACCGTCACCCGCGCCCCGGCCTGGCTGGCGGTCCAGGATCTCGGCTGGACTGCCCAGCGATCGATCGGCCTGCCGCAGGGCGGCGCGATTGACCGCCACGCGCTGGCGGTTGCCAACCTGGTGGCCGGCAACCCGGTGGGCGCGGCGGCACTCGAGTGGGCGCTCGGCCCTGGGGTGATCCGTTTCGAAGAGCCGGCGCGGCTGGCCCTCTCCGGGGCGGACACCGAGGCCACCCTTGCCGGGGAGCCGGTGCTGATGCACACCACGGTGACGGCGCGGCCAGGGGAGCAGCTCGAGATCGGCGCCATGGCAGGCGGCCGGTTCCTGTATATCGCGATTGACGGCGGCATCGATGTGCCACCGGTGCTTGGCGCCCGCTCCACCTATCTGCGAGGCCGGTTCGGCGGACTGCACGGCCGGCTGGTTCGCACCGGGGACTACCTGCGGGTCGGCCCCCCGGAGTTTCCGTCCCCGCCGGTTGGCTTCCAGGCGCCGGGCGAGCTCCGGCTCGACTACGCACGTCGTGTCCTGCGGGTCACGCCGGGCCCGCAAGCCGAACTCTTCGTCGGCGCGGAGCGGGAGCGGCTGGTCTCGGGGGAGTGGGTGGTGGCGGCCGCCTCGGATCGAATGGGCTACCGCCTCAAGGGTGGCGAGATCCAGGCCGGGGTCACGGCGTCCGCCGCCTCGGACCCCACCTGCCCCGGCGCGGTGCAGGTGCCCGATGGCGGCGGACCGATCGTACTCATGGCTGACGGGCCGACGGTGGGCGGCTACCCGAAGATCGCCGTCATCTGCGACGCCGACCTGCCGCTGCTGGCGCAACGCCAGCCCGGCGATCGGGTCACCTTCCAGTGGATCACGATCGCTGAGGCGCAGCGGTTGTATCGCCGCCGCCAGATCCAGTTGCACACGCTGGCGTCGCTGGTCAGGGACGCGGCAACAGCCTGACCTCGGTACGCGCGAACGAACGCCCCGAGATCCCGGTATAGCGCGCGTCGTCAAGGACCACCACCGTCGTGTCCCCCGCCTGCTCCAATCGAGCGAAGGGGAACCGGGACCAGTCAAGGAACTGCGCACCCTGTGGATCGGCGGCCACACGGGTCATGTCCACCACGTCCAGCCCCGGCTCGATCACAGCGTCCGCGGGGAGCGCAAACGGCCGCCCCGGTCCAAGGGTGGTGCGCCGGTATACCTGGCCGTCGTCGATCAGCACATCGCGCAGGAACGGATTGAATGGAACTGGCGCGACCATCACACGCCGGGGTTTGGGAAAACCAAGATCCGCGAGTTCGCGCCGCACCTGTCGCTCGCCAGCCCAACTGCCGAGCCACATCGCCCCTGCATACGACCCGACGACAAGCAGACCCGCGCGGGCAGGGCCAGCACGCGGCGGGTGCCCTGCCCGGGCCGCTCCCATCCAGAGCACGCTGATCAGGACACCCATGACCCACGGGTCGATGATGAACCAGGTGTCGCCGTAGTACCAGGTCCCGCGGAACGGCATCAACCAACGCATGCCGTACGAATTGAACCAGTCCAGCAGCGGGTGACTGACCAGCGCCACCGCACTGACCAGGAGCAGTTGCGCGGGGACCGGAGCCGGTCGGTCCGGCTCGCGCTGGCGCCGGAAGCGGTCCCACGCCAGGAGCAGTCCGGTGAGGATGAACGGCCAGACGGCCAAAGCGAGCACGCCATGGGTGATGCCGCGCCGAAAGCCAAGATTCTGCCCAACGAGAAGGCCCAGGATATCCACGTCAGGCAGGTTCGCGCCGATCACCAGGGCCGCCATCGCCATCGGCGTGCGGTGGGCCAGTCCGGCCTTGCCGAGGGTGACCCCGACAAGGGTGTGGGTGAGGTTGTCCATGCCGGAAAATAGGCGGCTGCCCGCCCACCTTGCCGGTCCGCCACCGCCCCGCCATCTTCGACGCGTGCCCACCTACGCGTCGCACGTCCTGATGATCGAACCGGTGCGGTTCCGCTTCAACCCCGAGACCGCCGCCTCCAACGTCTTCCAGTTCCAGGAACCGCCCACCGAGGCGGAGGCCGACGCCATTGCCCTCCAGGCGCCCGAGCAGCACCGGCGCCTGCGCGACCTGCTGGTGGCCAACGGCGTCTACGTCACGGCGGCCCGGAGCCGCGACCAGACCCCGGACGCCCCCTTCTGCAACAACTGGTTCTCCACCCACTTCGCGGTCGGCAGCACGCCCGCCACGCTCGTCCTCTATCCGCTGCTCGCCCCGAATCGGCGGCTGGAACGGCGCGGCGACCTGGTGGAACTGTTCCGCGCGGCGTATCCCCGCATGGTGGACCTGTCGGGGCACGAGCGCGAGGCGCGCTACCTGGAGAGCACCGGCAGCCTCTGCCTCGATCACGCCAACCGGGTGGCCTACGCGGCGCTCTCCCCGCGCACCGACCGGGCCCTGGCGGAGGAATGGGCGCGGCAACTCGACTACCAGCTGGTGGCGTTCACCGCGACCGATGACCACGGAGTGCCCTACTATCACACCAACGTGATGATGTTCCTGGGCCATGGCGTGGCGGGGGTGACCCTCGAGGCGATCACTGATCCAGCGGAACGCCAGGACGTCGAGCGTGCGCTCGCCGCCGGCGGGTTCGAGATCCTGGCCATCGCCCGGTCGCAGGCCGCCCAGTTCTGCGGCAATTGCCTGGCCCTCACCAACGATGAGGGCACGCCGCTGCTGGTGATGTCGTCCGCCGCCTACCACGGCTTTGCCGCCGGCCAGCGCACCGTTTTGGAGCGGCACGCCACGCTGCTGCACAGCGACCTCTCCTCCTTTGAGCGGTTGGCGGGCGGCAGCGCACGGTGCCTGCTGGCCGAGCTCTTCTAGTATTGTCCGTGCCCGGCCCCAGCTACACCGCCGCGGTGCTCCCGGCGCCCGAGACACCGGTCGAGCTGCGCCAGTTGCCGGCACCAGCGCTGGCACCCGGCGCCATGCTGCTGCAGACCCTCTATTCGGAGGTGTGCGGCACCGATGTCCATCTCCGGCACGGCCGGTTGGCGGGCGTGCCGTATCCGATCATTCCCGGGCACGTCTCGGTGGGTGTGGTGGCGCAGATTCCCGCGCCCGTGACGGATGTGGAGGGACGACCAGTCCGCGAGGGTGACACGGTCACCTTCCTCGACGTGCATGAGACCTGCAACCGCTGCTGGTACTGCCTGGTGGCCAAACAGACCACCCGCTGCCCCCACCGGAAAGTGTACGGCATTACCTACGGCGCCGCGGACGGCCTGCTCGGTGGCTGGGCGGAGGCCATCTGGATGAAGCCCGGCGTGAAGATCGTGCCGATGCCACCGGGTCTTGCCCCCGAGACCTTCATTGGGGGCGGGTGCGGTCTGATGACCTCGCTGCACGCCGTGGACCTGGCCGGCATCCGGCTGGGAGACACCGTCGCGGTGCTCGGCGCGGGGCCGGTCGGCCTTTCGGCCATGGCCCTCGCCACCCTGAGTGGCGCGAGTGAGGTGGTGGCCATCGGCGCGCCCGCCGATCGCCTGGCCTTTGCGCTGCGCATGGGAGCCACTCGCACCCTGGGGCTGGATACGCCACACGCCGAGCGTGCCGCGCAGGTGCGCGCCTGGACGGGTGGGCGCGGCGCCGATGTCGTGATCGAGGCCTCTGGTGCCCCGGAAGCGGTGACCGACGCCCTCGACCTCGTCCGCGACGGGGGCCGGGTCGTGGTGGTGGGACAGTACACCGACCACGGCACGGTCCCGCTCAACCCCCACACCCAGATCAACCGGAAGCATGTGGAGATCCGGGGCTGCTGGGGGAGCGATTTTTCGCACTTCCACCGGGCCGTAGCGTTGGCCGCCCGCCACCAGGACCGGTTTCCGTGGCGGGACCTCGCCGGACGCCGGTTTGCCCTCGCCGACGCGGAGGCCGCGCTCGATGCGGTGGAGCGGCGTGAAGTGGTCAAGGCCATCATCACCCCGGACGCGGACGTTGCCGCGGGCGGGATGCCGCGATAGACTCCAGAGGTCCCCCCCACCAAGGTCCACCCATGCTGCTCCAGCGCGCCGCCGCCGGCCTCCTCCTGACCCTCCTCGTGACCGCCTGCGGCCCCGCCACGCCGCAGTACGACCGCATCCTCCGGAATGGCACCATCTACGACGGGAGCGGCGGACCGCCGATCGTGGGCGACGTCGGGATCCACGGCGACTCGATCGTTGCCATCGGCGACCTCGGCAACGCGCGCGGGGTGGAGGAGATCGACGTCACCGGCCTGGCCGTGGCCCCGGGCTTCATCAACATGCTGAGCTGGGCCACCACCTCCCTGCTCCACGACAACCGGTCCCAGAGCGACATCCGCCAGGGTGTCACCCTTGAAGTGTTCGGCGAGGGGTCCTCGATGGGCCCCTTGAGTGACTCGATGAAGACCCTGATGGTGAGCCAGCAGGGGGACATCACCTTCGACGTGGAGTGGACCACGCTGGGCGAGTACCTGGACCACCTGGCCAAGCGGGGCGTCGCCACCAACGTGGCGTCGTATATCGGTGCCACGACCGTCCGCGTCAACGTGCTGGGCTATGAGGACCGCGCCCCCACGCCGGAGGAGCTCGTCCGGATGCGCAGCCTGGTCCGGCGGGCCATGGAGGATGGCGCGCTGGGCGTTGGCTCCTCGCTGATCTACGCGCCGGCATTCTATGCCTCCACCGATGAGCTCGTGGCCCTGGCGGAAGTGGCCGCCGAGTACGGCGGCCTTTACACCTCCCACATGCGGAGCGAGGGGAATCGGCTGGTCGAGTCGGTGGAGGAACTGCTGACCATCAGCCGGCGTGCCAAAATCCCCGCCAACATCTACCACCTCAAGGCGGCCGGCGAGCAGAACTGGCGAAAGCTCGGCCAGGTCATTGCCATGGTCGAGGCGGCCCAGGCAGAAGGGCTGCGGATTACCGCCGACATGTACACCTATACCGCCGGCGCCACGGGGCTCGATGCCGCCATGCCGCCATGGGTGCAGGAGGGTGGCCTGGAGGCCTGGAAGGAGCGGCTGCGCAATCCGGCCATCCGCGCCCGGGTCCGGCGGGAGATGCGCACCCCGACCGATGAATGGGAAAGCCTCCTCCTCCTGGCCGGCTCGCCGGAGCGCGTCGTCCTCAACGCCTTCAAGCAGGACTCGCTGAAATATCTCACCGGCAAGACCCTCGGCGAGGTGGCGCGGTTGCGCGGGACTTCCCCCGAAGAGACCGCCATGGACCTCGTGATCCTGGACGACAGCCGGGTGGGCACTGTGTACTTCCTGATGTCGGAGGACAACGTCCGCCGTCAGGTGGCGCTGCCATGGGTGAGCTACGATTCCGACGCCGCGTCCCTGGCCCCGGAAGGTGTCTTCCTCCGCTCCAATCCCCATCCCCGGGCGTATGGCACCTTTGCCCGGCTGCTCGGCAAATACGTGCGCGAGGAGCAGGTGATTCCGCTCGAGGAGGCGATCCGCAAGCTCACCAGCTTTCCGGCGGCCACGCTGCACCTGCGGCGGCGCGGGTCGTTGGCGCCGGGCTACCACGCCGACGTCGTGGTCTTTGACCCGGCCACCATCATTGACCATGCCACGTTCGAGCAGCCACACCAGTACGCCACCGGCATGGTGCACGTCCTCGTGAACGGCACCCTGGTCCTGCGCGACGGGGAACACACCGGCGCCACGCCGGGCCGGGTGGTGCGCGGCCCGGGGTGGACCGGTTGGGGCGCCGAGCGGGTGGCACCATGACCCCGCGCCGTCCCCAACGGTGGTGCCTCTGGCTCGGCCTTCCGCTCGCCCTGGCTTGCGTGGAGTCCGAACCCGCCCCGGTGGCTCAGCCTCCCGCCGAGCCCACCATCTCCGCCGCTCCCGGCGATTCGGCCGGCATTCTGGCCGCGGCCCGCGACGTGATGGCCGAGGCACGATACGCCACCTTGATTTCGCTGGGGCCGGACGGCCATCCGCAGGCCAGGATCGTGGATCCCTTCGCGCCGGAAGATGACTTTACCGTCTGGATCGCCACCACCGCCCGCAGCCGCAAGGTGACCGAGATTGCCCGAGATTCGCGGGTGACGCTGCTCTACTTCGACCGTGATGGGGCCAGCTATGTCACGGTGGTGGGCACTGCGGAGGCGGTGGACGATCCCGCGATGAAGGCGCGGTACTGGAAGACCGAGTGGGCGGCGTTATACCCTGATGAGCATCGCGGTGCAGACTACCTCCTGATCAAGGTGACCGCGCGCCGGCTCGAGGTGTCCGCCGAAGCGCGGGGCATCGTGAATGATCCGGTGACCTGGCGACCGGCCATCGTGGAGCTGCGTTGAGGGCTCCGGGATGAGCCGGATCCTGAAGGTCCTGGGCGTCCTGGCCCTGGCACTCCTGCTGCTCGTCGTGCCGGGAGCTGAACCGGTCGTGCCAGAGGCGCCGGAGCGGGGCGTCGATTTCGCGTGGGACCAGGACGCCTACTGGGCCAGCCTGGAACAACAGTTTGTGACAACGCGCGACCAGGGCTGCGGGGCGGTGGGGCCCGGTGGAAGCGAGGAATTGCTGGCGGTGCGCCGGGCGCTGGGCCAACTGACCGCCGAGACACTTCCCCCGGACGCCGTGGTCCTCGACTCCATCGAACAGCGCTTCTTCGAGCTCGCGCCGCTGGTTGCCGCCTGCGCGGAACTCGCAGAGCCGTATGCCGGCCTCCAGATGTTCCTGCGAGACGTGATCAAGGATCAGTCCCGGCACTGGGATATGCGCAGCCCCGTGGCACGGGAGCGCGCCTACCGGCTGCTGTACGGATCACGGCTGGCGGTGGAGGAAGTGATCCTCCAGCACCCTGAACGGGTGCCCGCCCTCCAGCAGGGCCGCAACGAGCGACGGCTCCTCCCCTCCGTCGAAGTCGCCGGGGTTCGGATCCATTCCGGAGATCTCCTCGTGTCGCGCGGCGGCTATCCCACCTCGGCGCTGATTGCCCGTGGCAGCGATTTCCCCGGCAACTTCTCCCACGTGGCACTGGTGCATGTGGACAGCACCACCGGCGTCGCGTCGGCGATCGAGGCGCTGATCGACCGCGGGGTCACCATCACCACCCCCGACGCGTACCTGGCAGACAAGAAACTGCGGATCATGGTGCTCCGGCCGCGGGGCGATCTCCCCGCCATCGAAGCTGACCCGCTGTTGCCGCACCGCGCCGCCACGCGCATGCTCGAGCGAGCCCGGACCGAGCGGATTCGCTACGACTTCGCGATGGACTACACCGACCCCGAGGCACTTTTCTGCTCCGAGGTGGCCTCATCGGTCTATCGCGAGGAAGGGGTCGTCCTCTGGACCGGCCTCTCGACAATCTCCGCGCCGGGGCTCCGGCGCTGGCTGGCCGCCTTTGGCGTCGAGCATTTCGAGACGCAGGAACCCTCGGACTTGGAATATGACCCGCAGCTCGATGTCGTGGCCGAGTGGCGAGACCCTGCGGCGTTGATGACCGACCGGATCGACAATGCGGTGATTGATGCGATGCTCGAGGGCGCTGATGCCGGGGACGAGCTCTCGTTCTCCCGCGGCCAGCTGCCGGTGGCGCGCCTGGCCAAGGGGTGGAGCTGGGGGCTGAATCGGGTCGGCCTCAGGGGCCCGATCCCCGAGGGAATGTCGGCCCGCTCGGCGCTCCAGAACCGCGCCTTTACCGAGCGCCAGCGGCGAATTGCAGCGGAAGTGACGGTGCTGGCCGAGGCGTTCCGCGAGCAGCTGGGGTATGCCCCGCCCTACTGGACACTGGTCGGCCTGGCCCGCGAGGCAACGGGACGACACCCCGCAACGTAATTGTCGTGGGCCCGGCCGTGCCCTGCCAACGGTCTCATTCACCGCGTTCATCCTGTTTGCCTGGAGCGTTGATGCCCATCCATTACTCCGCCCGCTTCGCCCCCGTAGTGGGGCTCCTCGGCCTCGTTGTAACCGCGCCGCTCGCCGCACAGCCGCGCCCGGTGGTCATGGATACCGCTCGCGCCCGGATGCTCTACGTCAGCAACCGGCATGAGGACCACCCGCAGGCCAACTTTGCCAACCAGATCGCCGCGAAGGCGCGAACCGACAGCATCTACACGGCTCGCAGCACGGGGCGGATGGAGTACCGGAAGACCACCTACCGCAGCAACGTGGACGGGACGGAGATCCCGGTGTACGTCTTCGCGCCGCTGCAGAAGCGGGCCGAGGGGCATGCGGCCATGGTCTGGGTGCATGGCGGCGTGCATGGCAACTGGGACCAGAACTACCTGCCGTGGATCCTGCAGGCCATTGACCGCGGCTATGTGATCGTGGCGCCGGAGTACCGCGGCAGCACCGGGTACGGGCCCGAGCTCTACAACGCCATTGACTATGGCGGCAAGGAAGTGGATGACGTCGAGTCGGCGGTGGACTTCCTGCACACGCTGCCGTATGTGGACCGCGGCCGGATCGGCATCATGGGGTGGAGCCACGGCGGTTTCATCGCGGCGCACCTGCTGATGAAGGGGGAGGCCACCCGGTTCCGCGCCGGCGCCGCGATGGTGCCGGTGACCAACCTGATCTTCCGGCTGGGCTACAAGGGGCCGGGGTACCAGCGCAGCTTCTCCACCCAGAAGGAACTGCTTGGCCTGCCCCATGAGCGGCGGGACGAGTACGTCCGGCGCTCGCCGTATTATCACGTCGACAACCTCGAGGTGCCGATCCTGGTACACGTCGCCACCAACGACACCGACGTGAATTTCGAGGAGGCCCGCCCGCTGATCGACGCGCTGGTGGCACGCAAGCCGCACCTGGCGGAGACGAAGATCTACTGGGATCCGACGCCAGGGCCGGCCAGCGTGGGGCATACCTTCAACCGGAACGTGAACCGCGAGACGCTGGAGGTCGTCGAGACGCCGGAGCAGACCGATTCCTGGAACCGGACGTGGACCTTCTTCGAGTGGCACCTGCGGCCGCGCTGACGCGAAACCAGCAGAACTCGCTGGCAGCGCCAGACCAATGGCGTGGCCCCCAACGCAAACAGCCGCCCCCTCATCAAGGGCGGCTGTTCGCCTGCCGAGCCCGCGAGTCTCAGCCCTGCTGCTTCCGGCGCTTCCGACTGGCGAGTGCCAGGCCGACCAGACCAGTGGCCACGAGCGCCATCGAAGCCGGCTCGGGCGTAGTGGTCGTCGGCAGGTCATCGACAACAAGCAGCTGGGTGAACTCCTCATCCGCGTAGTCCACCCGCAAGGCGAAGTCAGCGGCGTACTGGTTCCATGCGCCCCCCTGGAGCTGCGCATCCGACAGCGTGCCCGTGGCCCACATGCCCGCCCCAGCGACGCCGGGATAGGCGTCACCCAGGGTGGTACCCACGTCCATGATCGCCGATCCGCTCGCCACCGACGCGGGCGCCAGGATCGCCATGTAAACCTGGCCCGGGGTCAGGCCCACGCCACCGGTGAAGAAGTCGAACCAACCAGTTGTAATCGAGCTGTAGGCCATCGGGGCGCTGCTGAAAAGCGCCGTGCCAATGACCGCGTTGCCGGACATCCCGTACAGGAACGCCTGGAAGGTCGCGTCACCCGACCAGTGCGACGCCGCGTAGAACCCGAAGGCATTCAGGGTGCTCCCCGTCGCGGCGAAAGCCTGCCCGAGGACCCAGCCCCCTTCGGTGTTGGCACCGGCCCCCATCGAACTCGACGGGGTGTCCGGACTGTCGTAGTCCTGCTGGGCGGCGAGAGGCTGGACCGCTCCGACTGCGAGGAGACCGAGAACCGCAAACCGTGTGACGCGCATGTGTACTCCCGTTGCATCGTGATGAGGGACTGCCTGCCACTGGAAGTGCAAGAGTCGACCCCAACCCGTACCAGACCCTGGTAAATATCCGTAAACCGTTGCTGTATCACTAGTTACGCTATTTCCCCATTCCCGAAATTGTGGTGTAGGTGCAGCAGGTATGGCGGGAGTGCCGCTGTCAGCACCTCACAGTGTGGCGGACGTGCAGCGCAGTTCCACGCCAGAATGGGGCGGTCAGCTCACCAGACAGACCCATCACCTACCCCGGCCGGCGCCGATCCAGGCTCCGGTACTGGATCGCCTCGCTCACGTGGATCGGCTCCAGGTCAGGGCACTCCGCCAGATCCGCGATCGTCCGGCTGATCTTGAGGATCCGGTGATAGGCGCGTGCGGAGAGGCCGAGCCGGGTCACAGCGGCACGGAGCAGCGCCTCTACCGGCGGGCTCACCTTGCAGTACCGCCGCAGCGCCCGCGGTGACATATGGGCATTGGCAAAGACCCCCGGCTCGTCCTTGAACCGCTCCCGCTGCAGCCGACGCGCCCGCTCCACCCGCGCCCGGATCTCGGCGCTCGATTCCGCCAGCTGATCACTGGTCAGGTCCCGCCAGGCCACCGCAGGCACGTGGAGGTGGATGTCGATCCGGTCCAGCAGCGGGCCAGAGACCCGTGACATGTAGCGATCCATCAGGATCGGCCCGCAGCGGCATTCATGGGTCGGGTCGCCGAAGTAGCCGCAGGGGCATGGGTTCATGGCGGCGGCCAGCATGAAGCGGGCGGGGTAGCTCAGCGAGACTGCCGCGCGCGAAAGCGAGACCACGCCATCCTCCAGCGGCTGCCGGAGCACCTCAAGGACGTTCTTCCGGAACTCGGGCAGTTCATCCAGAAAGAGCACACCGCCGTGCGCCAGACTCACCTCGCCGGGCCGCGGGTTCGAGCCGCCACCGATCAGCCCGGCATCGCTGATGGTGTGATGTGGCGCGCGGAACGGCCGCACCGCGCACAGCGCGCGGCCGGGCGGCAGCGTGCCGGCCACGCTGTGCACCTTGGTCGTCTCCAGCGCCTCCTCCAGCGCCATGCTCGGCAGGATCGTGGGCAGGCGGCGCGCCAGCATCGTCTTGCCCGAGCCCGGCGGACCGATCAGCAGGACATTGTGCGCCCCGGCCGCGGCCACCTCCAAGGCGCGCTTGGCCGCCGCCTGGCTGCGGACATCGCTGAAGTCCACGATGTCGTGGCTCCGCTCGGCCATCAGCGCTGCCAGGTCCACGCGAGTCGGCGTCAGCCGTCGCTCGCCGCGCACGTGCTCACAG
>JBHEPH010000019.1:0-8936 GCA_046260395.1 Gemmatimonadales bacterium | reverse complement strand
GCTCGCGCCCCTCCTTCACTGCGCCCTGAGGAAGGCCCACGGTGGCAAACGAGGGTAGCCCCGGGGTAAGGTCTACCTCGACATCAACGGGGTAGGCCTCGATACCCAGGACTGCGGCGGAGCGAATGCGAGCCAGCATGCGGAGGGTCCGGTGGGAGACCCCCCATGGTAGGGCACGAGCAGTGAAAGGTGGTAACCAGAACTACGCAGCGTGGGGCGGGAAAACGCGGGAACGGGGAACAGGGAACGGGGAACGGAGAACAGGGAATAGGGAACGGGGAACGGAAAACGGAGGCCCTTCGGACATCGGAGTCATCCCGAAGCCCGCGAAGCGGGGGACGGATCTTGTTACCCGAGCACAGCCGACGGGGCAGCCCACCAGCGACGCGGGCAAGATCCCTCGCCGGGGCCTTCCGGCCCCGACTCGGGATGACTCCGTTGCCCACCGACCTTCCCTGCTCCCTGCTCGCTGCTCACTGCTCACTGCTCACTGCTCCCTGCTCACTGCTCACCACCCTACCTCCCCACCCGCACCTCGACATCCCCGCTGAAGCTTTCCATGGAGAGGCTCGCCCCGCCTTCGCCGATGCGTGCGGAAGCCCGGTTGTGGCGGCGCATGTTGACGTTCGAGAGCGCAACCTCAGGGAACCGGATCCGGCCGCTGAAGGTACTGGCGCGCAAGTCCGCATCGCTCCCCTCGGGCAGGGCCACGAGCACGCGGCCACTCAGGCTCTTGAAGTCATAGCTGCCCTGCCGGTCCACTGGGCCCTCGTAGCTGACATTGCCACTCACCGTCTCACCCTCCACCCGGCGGCCGCGGATGTTCCGGAGGTCCACGTCGCCGCTCACGGTCCTGGCGTGCAGCTCGTCGCCCGTGAATCCGTCGACGATCACCTGACCTGACACGGTCGTCACGTCCGCGTCGGCCGCGAGCCCCCGGGCGTCGATGTCACCCGAGATTGTCGTGGCGTCAAGGCGCACTCCCTGCGGCAGACGGATCACGAAGTCCACCCGGGTGTCATTCTGGTGCCCGCGGTTGTTGCCGGAGTGCCGGTCACCGCAGCGCCAGCCCTCACCGCGCTGCCAAGCATCACTCGGATAGCGCACGCAGATCCGGACACCATCCGACGTCTCCTCCGCTCGAATCTCCACGTCCTCGGGATCCCCGCGCCGGCCGGCCCGCTTGGTTGCCGTCACCTCGGCGCGCCGGCCACTCGTGGCTTCGATCCGGATATCGCCAACGATATTCCCGACCGCCATCTGCTGCCCGGTGCTGAGGTCACCCCGCCAGATCACCTCCTGCTGCTGCATCGTTGCGGCCGCGAAGGCCAGCATCATCCCTGCGATCATGGTTACCACTCCCAGCGAATGGTCGGGGGAATCGGGGGCACCGGCCTGTCGAAGTCGAAGGACCAGGCGGAGAGCCCGGAAAGGCCAGCGGAGACGGAGGCATCGATCAAGTCACCGAGCCCCTCCCACTCAAAGCCCCGCAGGACCTCGCCAGCCAACCCATCCCCAAAATGCCAGTCGTGCTCGTCGCGCTGGCTCGACCGATTGGAGCGACGGCGCTCCGGAAGGGTGGGCGCCTCCTCCGGACGGACCAACCGGATGTTGCCGCTGAAGCTCTCCACCTCGATTGAGGCACTGCCGTTGCCAAACCGGACCGTGGTGCGGCCCCGCGAGCGCTGGTCCATCGCGGGAAGCGAAAAGCTGGCGCTCATGCCACCGGACATCGTCGAGGTATTGACCGTGGCGTTGGCGTTGCTGGGGATCGCCAGGGTGACGGTACCGCTATGCGAACCGAAAGTGTACGAGCCGTTGTCCCGGATGGCGCCCTGGTAGATGACCTGCCCGCTGAGGGAGGAGGCGTTCACCCTCGAGGACTCGATCCGATAGAGCCCGACGTTGCCGCTCACCGTCTCGGCATCCACGTCGCCACTGGCCCCGGTGATCTCGATGCGACCGGAGACGGCACTCACGGAGACCCGCCCGCGCGAACCATCCACCCGGATCTGGCCATTCATCGTGTTGAAGGAGACATCGGCCCCCCCGCGGGCCAGGAGATCGCCGTTGAGGGTGGACGCCTTGATCCCGCCGGTGACGCCCTCGACATCGAGATCGAAGTTCATCCCGTCGAAATCGGTTCCCATCCAGGCGGGCACTGTCAGCTCAAAGTCGGTCCGGCCGGGCATCCCCATCCGGCCAGTGGCCTCAAGGCGGAGCACCGCCCCCGAGCTCCGGATCTCCACGGTGGTGTTGCTGGAGTGGCTGGCGCGGATCCGGACCTGATTGCGGTCCCAGGCGCGGAGCACCACCTCCCCGCCCATGGCGCTGAGCGCCAGGCGCGTGCCTGACTGCACCGTAACCGTCGTATCGGTGCGGTATGGGCCACCCTGGATAAGCACCAGGCTTGCTGCGATCGTCAGAAACATCTCGTGCGTCCTTTCGTGATCTATGTCGAGGCGCCGACGGCCCAGGCCGCCTGGCGCAGCAATACCAGCTTGCGCTGCATGTGGGTTTTGACACGCACACCGAGATGGACGTTGGAAGGATCCGCCTCGATGGCGGCGCGCGCCTCGGCGATCGCATCGTCAATGACCTTGAGGTTCTCCTCAATGATCCGCACCGTCGAGCTGTCCAGCACCGCGCGTCCTTCGCGCAGGATCGCCTCGAGATCGGACACCGCCTCGTCGTACTCTGGATCGTCGAAGACCGCGGTCTGGAAGACCGGCGTTCCGGCATCCGGCGTCGTGGGGACAGCCGCCACCACCGGCGCCTCTCCCCCTGACCGCATGGCTATCCAGACGCCACCCCCCGAGAGCACCGCCACCACGGCCGCGGCGGCCGCCAACTGCGCCAGCGAGAACCGCTGCGCCAGTCGGGCCGGAAACGCCACGACGCGCTTCCGCTCGATCTCGGCGGAGATCCCGGACCAGTGGTCACGCTCTGGCTGCTGCCCGACATAGGTCGGTGCCCAGGCCACCACGGCGCGCAGTTCATCCAGCACCGCGCGACAGGAAACGCAGGTACTCAGGTGGGCCTCGAGCGTCTCGCGCTCGGCGGCAGGTAGCTCGTCGTCCAGATAGGCCGAGAGCTGGTTGGTCCATTCCTCGTGCATGGCGTCCTCCTCCATCATGCGGCCAGGTGCTTGCGAAGCAGCATCCGCGCCCGGTGCAACTGACTGCGCGAGGTGCCCGGATCCACGCCGAGCATCCCGCTGATCTCCTCGTGCTTGTACCCCTCCATGTCATGGAGGACGAACACCTCGCGGGCGCCGGCCGGCAGCAGGTCCACGGCCCGTTCAATCGCCACCCTGAGGTCAGGGGTGCTGGGCGGGCTCGCGGCTCTCAGCATCCCCTCTTCGTCCTCGGCGAACCGCTGCCGCCGGGTGCCCCTGTTCTGGCGGCGCCGGAGGATCAGATTCACGGCCACTCGGTGGAGCCAGGTGCCGAACGCCGAGTTGCCGGCAAAGGTGTCGAGCTTCTGCCAGACCCGGATGAAGACTTCTTGCACCGCGTCATCCACCTCGTCATCGCCCAGGAGCCAGCGCGCCAGGGCGTTCACCCGGGCCACATGGCGACGGTAGAGGCGCTCGAACGCCTCCGAATCGCCGCGGGCCGCGAGCGTCACATCCCTCTGGTCGTCTGTCCCTGTCAGGGCAATCGCTGGAGCGCTCAGGGCCTCGTCCCGGGTTCGTCAGTTCGTGGTATGGGATACCGGGGGTGGGGGGAACGTTGGAATATGGGGGACAGGCGGACAGGCGGACAGGCGGACCGGCGGGTAGGTAGATCGGGGAGCAGCAGGGCCGCAATCAGCAGGAGTCATCCCGATCCCGACGCCGAACGGAGTGAGGCGGAGGGGAGGGATCTTGCCAGTCGGGTCTGGTGGATGGCCGCGAGCTACCAGCGCAGCGAGCAAGATCCCTCGTCACCGGCTTGCGCCGGTTTCTCGGGATGACGACCCATTGCCCACCCGCCTGTCCGCCTACCTGAAACCTTCCCCCCTTCCGGCCCGTATACCATTATGATATCATTATAATACCACCTACCACTCGGAGCACCACCATGATTCGCGAACGGGTTGTCTCAGGACAGAATGGCCTGGCCGCCCTCTTGATCCTTCTCGCCGCCCTGGGGCTCACGATCTGGCGATTTGTGGGGGCGGCGCAGGCGGCCGAGGGGTCGGTGATGGTGATCATGCTGGTCGTGGCCGTTGCGCTCTTGGCCATGATGCATGGCCTGACGCTGGTCAACCCCAATGACGCCAAGGTCCTCACCCTGCTCGGCAAGTATGTCGGTTCCGTCAAGGAGCCCGGTTTCTGGTGGGTCAACCCCTTGATGGTGAAGCGGCTGATCTCAATCAAGGTCCGGAACTTCGAAACCACCAAGCTCAAGGTGAACGACAACCATGCCAACCCGATCGAGATTGCGGCGATCGTGGTCTGGCGGGTGGTGGACACCGCCGAGGCGCTCTTCGAGGTGGATGACTACGAGCACTACGTCAAGATCCAGAGCGAGTCGGCGCTGCGCGGGTTGGCGTCCACCTATCCGTACGACGCGCATGCCGACGGGGCCATTTCACTTTCCACCCACACGGCGGAGATCTCCCAGGACCTCCAGACCCAGGTGCAGGACCGCCTGGCCAAGGCCGGGGTACAGGTACTTGAAACCCGGATCAGCCATCTCGCGTACTCCCCGGAGATCGCCTCGGCGATGCTGCAGCGCCAGCAGGCCAGCGCCATCATCGCGGCCCGGCAGAAGATTGTTGAAGGCGCGGTGGGCATGGTGGAGACCGCCCTGGAGATGCTGGCCGAGAAGCAGATCGTGGACCTGGACAGCGAGCGCAAGGCCACGATGGTCAGCAACCTGCTGGTGGTGCTCTGCTCCGAGCGCGGCACGCAGCCGGTGGTGAACACCGGCACCCTTTACCACTAGGCCACGGGTGCCGGAGCGCAAACCGTTCCTGCTCCGCCTGGACCCGGCGGTGCACGACGCCCTGCAGCGCTGGGCCCGGGACGAGCTGCGCAGCGTCAACGGCCAGATCGAGTTCCTGATTCGACGGGCCCTCAAGGACGCCGGCAGGCTGCCGGCGCCGCCGGGACCTACACCAGACGAGGAGAGTACTGAATGACGCTCGCAACGATGGTCCGCCCCCTGATGCTCCTGGCGGCCACCACGCTTTTCGGTGCCGGGGCCAGTGAAGCGCAGGCGCCTCCGGCGGCGGAGTTCGATGCCAAGGTCGAATCGCGCAAGGTGATTGACGCGCTCGCCGAGAGCCGGTTCAGCGAAATTGAAGCACGCTACAGTTCGCAGATGGCCGAGGCGCTGCCGGTGGGCCAGTTGGCGGTGGCGTGGGGACAGCTCACCGCGCAGGTCGGGACCATGAAGACGGCGGGTGAGCCGCAGGTGGCGGATCAGAACGGCGCGACGGTGGTCACTTTTCCAGCCGAGTATGAGGGCGCCAAGCTCAACCTCATTGTGGCCTGGAACGCGGAGCGGAAGCTGGTGGGACTGCTCGCTCAGCCCGCGGGCTGAGGCCCGGCCAGGTGCACGCCTGGCAGTGAATCCACGAGCCCGCGCAGATTGGCGGGCTCGTGGCGTGTCCAGGCACCCAGAAAGGACACCGTCAGCCGGTGCACGGCATCCTGCGCCACGCGCGCGCTGAGCTGGCCGCCGAGGCCGGCGCGGCGGAGCAGCGGGGGAGACCACCAGGCAAGATCGTTGAAGTCGGCCATTCCGGCGCTCGGCATCTCCACTCTGAACACCGCATCGCCTGATCCAGACCGGGGACCGTTGCCGTCCCGACCGACCACCAGTACTGCGGCTTCCTGCTCCGGCGAGCTGACGTCCTCGGTCGGGTCGAGCGCCACGAGCGCCGAGATCATGCCCTCAGCCGCGAGCGCCGCACCGGCCAGTGCCCCGCTGCCCTGACCCACCCAGGCGACCTCGTTCAATTGCAGTCTGCCGGTGAAGCGGCCGGCTGAGTCATCTTCCATCAGCATCCTCAGCCCAGCAACTACCGCTCGGCCGTCGGCGGCGGCCCGTGCAGCCCATTCCGGTGCAGCCACTCTCGGCTCGAGGTCGGTCACCCGGATTGGAACGTATCGGTCGTCGGGGAGGACTGAGCCCAGGCTGGCGCCGAGGTGTTCGGGAGCGGCCACCACGTAGCCGTTGCTGGCCAGCTCGGTGGCGAGTGTGGCCAGCAGTGCCGGTGATCCTGGAGCGCCGTGCGAGAGGATGACGACCGGGTAGCTCCGCTGGCGGGTGGCAAGACGCATATCCGCGAAGATCGGGATCGGCGCGCGCGTCAGACCACGCACGATCCACGGGCCGGGTTGCCCCGGAAGCAGGGTAGCCAGGTCGCTCTCGAAGGCCGCCATGGCCCGGTGCCGCTTGGCGCGCCGGGGCTTGGGCGCCGGTTCGGCGGGAAACCAGAGCCGGACGGGGAGCAGGTATGGGCCGCCGGCGGTGTCCGAGCGGGTGGTGTCAGGCCAGGTGACATCCACGACGCCCGCGAGGAAAGTCCCGGTGGGCACGAATGGTGGGGTTCGTGGCAGGAGCCCGGCAGGAAGCGCGGCCACCAGTGCCACCAGCAGCAGCGCAGCCGCGAAGGACAGGTAGCGCGCGCGGCGGGTTCTCGGGGGGGGAGGCACGTCGCCCACCATGATGCTGACGGCTTGGACCTCCCAGATGATCAGCATCAGCAGCCCGGGCGCGACCGGCCAACGGAGGAGACCGAACGCAAGATAGAACGGCAGCCCGAGGACCACGGTCAGGGCAAAGCCCATGGCAAGCAGTTGGGAACGGTGCCAGCCGAGCAGCCGGGCGAGGGGCCAGGCAATGAGGAGGAGGAAAAGGAGGAGGTCGAGGGGGTGCATTGGGTGGGGGCATCATAGGACGGGGGCGGATGGGCGGCAAGCCCCGTTGAGGCCTGGTTGGCAGCGCTCCGTTCCACCCGGAAGCGTGGCCGACCGTCCCAAAAAGCGGTACCTTCCCTCTCCGCACACCACACCGTTTCCGGGAGTTCCAACCATGATGGGCGAGCCCTGCCTTGCGCGCGTTACCCGATTCCTCATGCTCGCGGCGGCCGCCGCCACCCTTCTCCCTGAGGTGGGCTCGGCTCAACGGCAGGCACCGTTTCTCGAATCGGTGTCCTACCGCTACCTCGGAGCGGACTGGGGTGGCCGGGTCACGGCGGTTGCGGGCCACCCCGCACACCCCCACACCTTCTATTTCGGTGGGGTCGGGGGCGGCGTCTTCCGCACCGACGACGCGGGGGCGAGCTGGCGGAATCTCACCGACGGGCAGATCCCGGTCGGTTCGATCGGGGCGGTGAAAGTGGCGCCCTCCGACCCGAACGTCCTCTGGGTGGGAACAGGCTCTGCCGCGATCCGCAGCAATGTCTCCATCGGAAAAGGTGTCTACCGCTCACTCGATGGGGGCCGGACCTGGAGCTTCGCGGGCCTCCCACGTGCCGGGGTGATCGCGGACCTGGCGGTCCACCCCGCCAACCCCGAAATCGCCTATGTGGCGGCGGTGGGGAATCCCTTCGCCCCGAATCCCGAGCGCGGGATCTTCCGGACCCGCGACGGGGGCCGCAGCTGGGTCCGGGTCCTGTACGTCTCCGATTCGACCGGTGCCTCGGACATTGCGATGAACCCGGCGAACCCGTCGGAGCTATATGCCGGGATGTGGCGCGCCGAGCGGAAGCCTTGGACGATCATCTCGGGCGCGCGCGAGGGCGGGGTCTACAAGTCGACGGACGGGGGCGAGAGCTGGCGGAAGCTCACCAACGGGCTGCCCTCGGGCTACACCGGCAAGATCAGCGTGAGCGTCTCGCCCGCGAATCCGCGCCGGGTGTACGCCCTGATGGAGGCCGGTGACGGGACGCTGGGGCCGGCCGGCGGCGTGGACGGCGGGCTCTACCGGAGCGACGACGCGGGGGCGAGTTGGGCTCGCGTGAGCGCGGACCGGAACCTGATCAACCGGCCGTTCTACTATACCTACGTGGACGCCGACCCGAAGGACGCGGACGTCGTCTACGTGAACAACCTGAGCTTCTTCCGGTCGCGGGACGGCGGGACCACCTGGGAGCGGATCTCCACGCCGCACGGCGACAACCACGGCATGTGGATCAACCCCGAGCGACCCGAGATCTTCATCCAGGCGAATGACGGCGGCGTGAACGTCACCCTGGACGGCGGTCGCACCTGGTCACCCCAGACAAACCAGCCGACGGCCGAGTACTACCAGGTGGACCTGGACGACCGGTGGCCCTTCTGGGTCTATGCCGGGCAGCAGGACCGTTCCACGATCGGGGTGCCGAGCACCGGCGCGCGCTCCGAGGCGGACTGGCGCACCGAAATCGGCGGGGCCCGCCGTGCCGAAGCCCGGAACGAACGCGCAGATCTTCTTCAGCAGCTGCAAGGGGAGGTTCTATCGCCACAGCGCGATCAGCGGGCAGACCGTCGAATACTCCGTGGGCGCCGCCAACATGTACGGGCACAACCCGGCGGACCTCAAGTTCCGCTTCCAGCGCGTGGCCCCGATCGTGGTCTCCCCTCACGACCCCAACACCGTTTATCACGCATCCCAGTACCTCCACCGGACCCGGGACGAGGGGCGCACGTGGGAGACGATCTCGCCCGACCTGACCGCGAACGACCCGAGAGGTCACGTCGTTTCGGGCTGGCCGATTACCCGGGACATCACCGGCGAAGAGTTCTACAGCACCCTCTACGCGGTAGCCGAATCCCCCCTGGAGCGGGGAGTGATCTGGACGGGAGCAAACGACGGGCCGATTCATCTGAGCCGCGACGATGGACGGAGCTGGCGAGAAGTCACACCGCCCCAGCTCCCGCCGGGCGGGCGGGTCCAGACCCTCGAGCCCTCCCCACACCGACGGGGGAGTGCCTACGCGGCCGTCCTCCGGTACAT
>JBHEPH010000189.1:420-695 GCA_046260395.1 Gemmatimonadales bacterium | reverse complement strand
GCCACACCATGCTGGGCGAGGCGCAGGAGCGGTGGCTCGTGGACGGGCTGGGGAGCAGCGGCACCCGTTGGCAGGTGCTGGCCCAGCAGGTCATGATGGCACCGTTCGAGCCGATCCCCCGCCAGCAGTACATGGATGCGTGGAGTGGCTATCCCGTGGCGCGCGATCGCCTGCTGCACGCCATCGCCGAGCGGGCCGCCAACCGGACCGTCGTCCTGACCGGGGACATCCATTCGAACTGGGTCAATGAGTTGCCCGCCGGGTTCCACGATCGG
>JBHEPH010000189.1:0-265 GCA_046260395.1 Gemmatimonadales bacterium | reverse complement strand
CGCGGACGACTGGCAGACCGACTATCGTGAGGTGCCCTACATCACCCGGCCCGGAGCGCCGGTCCACACCGCCTCATCGTGGCGGCTGGCGCACGGGCGGCCGGGCATCGTACCGGCGTAGAGACGCCCTATTAGGGCGTCTCTACGCGGGCGTCGTTACGCCACCACGACGCCCCGCGCCGCGCGCGCGGCCACCACCGCATCCACCAGCGGCCCCGTCCCGAACCGCACCGGGTCGGTGGCTGGCAGCCCGGTCTCCTGCGTC
>JBHEPH010000188.1:461-698 GCA_046260395.1 Gemmatimonadales bacterium | reverse complement strand
GGGTCACGCGCTGGAGAAGATCGGCGGCGACGTCATGGCGCGCTACCGGCGCCTGAAGGGCGACGAGGTGCACTACGTCATCGGGATGGACGAGCACGGGCTGAAGGTGCTGCAGAGCGCGGAGGAGCGGGGGATCAGCCCGCAGGCGTGGGTGGACGATCTGGCGGCGCGTTTCGAGGGGGCGTGGAAGCGTCTGCACCTGAGCCATGACGACTTCCTGCGGACCACGCAGGAGCG
>JBHEPH010000188.1:0-269 GCA_046260395.1 Gemmatimonadales bacterium | reverse complement strand
CCCGTGGCCCGATGATCCGGACCACGTCATCTACGTCTGGCTCGAAGCGCTGAGCAACTACCTGTCGGCCACGGGCTTCCCGGAGGAAGGCTACCAGGACTACTGGCCGGCGGACTACCACGTCATCGGCAAGGACATCACCCGCTTCCACTGCATCTACTGGCCGGCCTTCCTCATGAGCGCGGGGCTGGCACTGCCCCGGACCGTGTGGGCCCACGGGTTCATCAACTTCGGCGGTGGGAAGATGTCGAAGTCGTCCGGTGTGGCGG
>JBHEPH010000187.1:370-699 GCA_046260395.1 Gemmatimonadales bacterium | reverse complement strand
GCGCACGGACGACGCCCGCGGTGTGGTCCAGATGAACCGTCGTATCGCCGAGCTGGAGACCGAACTCCGCCGTGCGGCCGAGACGTACCTCCAGGGGCTCGACCATCAGGTGTCGGCGCTGGATGACGCGCTCGTCTCCTTCCAGAGGGAGTTGGACCAGGTCCCCGCGGTGGAGATGGCGTACTTCCGTCTCCGCCGGCAGGTAGAGCTGCTGACGGAGCTTTCCCTCTTCCTGGAGACCCGTCAGAAGGAAGCCGAGCTCAATGCGGCCCAGGAAGGGGTCGGCGCCTACGTCCTGGCCCTGGCCCGTCCGCCGCTGGAGCCCGTGA
>JBHEPH010000187.1:0-235 GCA_046260395.1 Gemmatimonadales bacterium | reverse complement strand
TCTGGGCGAAGCGTGGCTCGGGTTCCGCCGCCTGGCCATCCAGGATCCGGAGCCCCGGGGGAACCAGCCCATGGCCGATCCGACGGGGCGATGGCGGATCGTCTTCAACGGCGAGATCTACAACTTCCGGGAGATCCGCGCGGAGCTGGAGGCGGCGGGCGAGCGCTTCCACACCGGGACCGACACGGAGGTCCTCCTGCGGGCGTGGATCCTGTGGGGGCCCGCGTGCCTGGAG
>JBHEPH010000186.1:353-702 GCA_046260395.1 Gemmatimonadales bacterium | reverse complement strand
TACTACCTGAGCACGACGGCCATAGCGGTGACCATCGGGATCGTGCTGTCGAACGTGGTGCAGCCGGGCGCCCGGATCGAGCCCGCGACGCGGGACACGCTGGCGGAGGCCTTCGCGGCGGAGGCGGGGGAGCGGGTGGCCATGGCGGCGGAGAAGCCGCCGGTCATCGAGACGCTGCTGAACATGATCCCGCGGAACCCCGTGCAGGCGGCGGCGGAGATGGACCTCCTCCCGCTCATCATCTTCACCATCCTCTTCGGTGCAGCCCTCACGCTCGTGCGGGAAGACAAGAAGCAGGCGGTGCTCATGGTGGCCGAGGGGGTCAACGACGCCGTCATGGTCCTCATCG
>JBHEPH010000186.1:0-259 GCA_046260395.1 Gemmatimonadales bacterium | reverse complement strand
CCGTGACGGCCGGGCTCCTGATCCACGCCCTGTTCACCTACGGCATGGTGATCCGGTTCCTGGTGAAGATGAACCCCGCCACCTTCTTCCGGCGGATCATCGAGGCGCCGGTTGTGGCGTTCTCGACGTCCAGCTCCAACGCCACACTGCCCGTGACCATGGAGACGGCGGAGGAGGACCTGGGGATCTCGCCGCAGGTCGCGTCGTTCGTGCTGCCGCTGGGTGCTACCATCAACATGGATGGCACGGCGCTCTACCA
>JBHEPH010000185.1:0-706 GCA_046260395.1 Gemmatimonadales bacterium | reverse complement strand
TGCGGATGCCCTGGTCACCGGTGCTGGCGGTGATGGTGCGGGCGCCGATCTCCTCGAGGTGGTGTGTGAGGAGGATACGGGAGTCGGTGTCGTCGTCGATGACGAGGACCAGCCGGCCGCGGAGCACAGGGCCGAGGGCGTCATCGCGCCGGGCGTGGCGAGGCTCGTGGGCCTGTTCGCTGACGGCCTCCGGGGCGATGATCCCGTCGGGGTCGGGCCGGAGGAGCAGTCGGAACGTGGAGCCAACGCCGAGCTCGCTCTCCACTTCGAGGCGGAAGCCGAGGAGACGGTGACTTCCCCCTTCTCGGTGAACTTGAGGGCGTTGCCGAGCAGATTGATGAGGATCTGCTTCAGCTTCCTGGGGTCAGTGGCGATGGGGGCCATCTCGTCAGGGAGGACGGCCCGCAGCACCACGCCGCCATCGCGCACGGCGCCGCGCAACTCCTCCAGCGTCTGCGCCACGAGCTCGTCCAGGGCCAGCTGTTCGACCTCGGCCTCCATCTTCCCGACCTCGATCTTGGAGAGGTCGAGGACGTCGTTGATGAGCTCCAGGAGATGCTGGCCGTTGTCGCGGATGCGCTCCAGGTAGTGGAGGTCGGTGGCCTGGAGGTTTCCATCCTTGTTCTTCAGCAGGACGTTGGCGAAACCGATGACCGAGTTGAGGGGGGTGCGCAGCTCGTGGCTCATGCTGGCCAGGAACTCCCCC
>JBHEPH010000184.1:476-729 GCA_046260395.1 Gemmatimonadales bacterium | reverse complement strand
CCCCGGCTTCGGCGGCGGCGTCGACGCCATCGCGGAAGGGGAAGAATGCGTCGGAGGCCACCACGGCCCCCGCGAGGTCCACGTCCTGGTCGTGGGCCTTCAGCACGGCGATCCGGGAGGCGTCTACGCGGCTCATCTGGCCGGCGCCGATCCCCACGGTCCTGCGATCGCGGACCAGGACAATGGCGTTGGACTTCACCACGGCCGACACCCGCCACGCAAAGCGGAGGTCCCGCCATTCCCGGTCATCGGG
>JBHEPH010000184.1:0-266 GCA_046260395.1 Gemmatimonadales bacterium | reverse complement strand
CCGCCGCCGCGGCGTCCACCGCCACGTTCAGCGCCACGATGCCCCCGAACGCCGACGTGGGATCGCACGCCAGCGCCCTGCGGTACGCATCCTCCGCGTCATCGCCCAGCGCCACGCCGCAGGGGGTGGTGTGCTTGATGATGCAGCACGCGATGGCGTGGTCCGGGCTCCACGCTGATGCCCCCATGACGGCGCCATCCACGTCGATGAGGTTGTTGAACGAGAGCTCCTTCCCGTGGAGCTGCACCAGGTGCGGCAGCGTGTCC
>JBHEPH010000183.1:495-729 GCA_046260395.1 Gemmatimonadales bacterium | reverse complement strand
GGATCTGGTCGATCTGGAGGAGGAGGTGGTCGCTCGCCGCGCGGATGCGCTCGAGGTGGGTGGCCTGCCCCGGTGTCACGGGTCCGCCCACGCCGCTCGAAATCAGGTCCGAATAGCCGATGATGGCGTTCAGCGGGGTCCGCAGCTCGTGGGACATCGCGGCCAGAAAATCGCTTTTGGCCTGGCTTGCCGCTTCCGCCGCTCGGGCCGCTTCCTCCGCCCACCGCAGGCCCT
>JBHEPH010000183.1:0-233 GCA_046260395.1 Gemmatimonadales bacterium | reverse complement strand
CGGCGGCCATTCTTGCGGTACCGCCACCCCTCGTCCTGGTAGCGGCCTTCCCGGAGGGCAATCTCGAGGGCTCGCCGGGGCCGCGCCGCGTTCTGGTCCTCCTCACCGTAGAAGATGGAGAAGTGGCGGCCCACGGCTTCGGCCTCGGTGTACCCCTTGATCCGCTCGGCGCCCCGGTTCCAGCTCACGATGGTTCCATCGGGGTCGAGCATGAAGATGGCGTAGTCCTGGAC
>JBHEPH010000182.1:479-729 GCA_046260395.1 Gemmatimonadales bacterium | reverse complement strand
CCATTCACCAGCGAGCTTTTAAAATCAAGTTTCTGGGTCAGTACCTGATGCAGCACAAAGAGGAGTTTTACGAACTCTCTACGCATACCGGTGCAACCCGTCGCGACTCATGGATTGATATTGAGGGTGGAATCGGATCCATTTTTACACTTTCAAGTAAAGCCAGAATTGAGCTCTCCGACCTCCCTTTCCATGTGGAAGGTGGTGTTGAAAGACTTTCCAGAGAGGGTACATTTATCGGTCAGCATAT
>JBHEPH010000182.1:0-267 GCA_046260395.1 Gemmatimonadales bacterium | reverse complement strand
CCTCAACAGTCAGGATTCTGTTTCATTTACAGGTTCAGCTTTTACCGGTCAAAAACTGAAAGCCCACAAGAATATCATACAGAATAATATTCCATTTAATCTCGAGGCTGACTCACTGAACTGCTCCATCCTCGGGCCCGATGTAACTCCCGACTTGGAAGAGTTTGGACTTTTTGTGAAAGAGGTTGCCAATGAGATGACGGTAAAAACAGGTCAGAAATGTACGGCCATCCGTCGAACTATCATCCCGAAAGATCTGGTGGATGA
>JBHEPH010000181.1:297-756 GCA_046260395.1 Gemmatimonadales bacterium | reverse complement strand
GAGGTGCTCCTCGAAGGTGACGTAGCAGTGCGAGCATCCGAGGCGACCCGTCTTCTTGAAGTCCTTGAGCGTCAGGCCGCAGAACTCGCACTGCGGCTGCTCCTGGGCCAGGGGCGCCCCCTCCGGCTGGGCCATCTGGGCGAGGAAATCCGTCAGGGGCAGATTGTCCATCTTGGACTCCGGCTCCAGCCCCTTGTCCGCCGCACACTTCTCGCACAGATGGAACGTCCCCATCTGGTTGTCCACGATCTGCGTGAGGTGGATGACCGCCTCGCTCTCGCCACATTGCTCACAGAGCATGCATCACTCCGGGTACAGTCTTCCCAACGTGCCCTCCCGAACGCGCAGCACGCGATCGGTACGGTCCGCGAGCTCGCGGTTGTGCGTCGCCAGGACCAGTGCCACGCCGTGGTCCTCGCGCAGCCGGAAGAACAGCTCGTGCAGCCGTTCGCTCGTGTG
>JBHEPH010000181.1:0-251 GCA_046260395.1 Gemmatimonadales bacterium | reverse complement strand
CTCGCTCGCTCCGTGAGCCCCACTTCCGCCAGGAGCTCCCGCGCCCGTTCCCGCGCCGCCGCCGGCTCCACACCCCCGATGAGCTGCGGCATCATCACGTTCTCTTCCGCGGTGAACTCCCGCAGCAGGTGGTGGAACTGGAAGACGAAGCCGATGCTCCGGTTCCGGAACGCCGCCAGCTCCGCACCGTCCAGCGCCGCCAGCGTACGCCCTCCGACCGTGACCTCTCCGGCCGTCGGGCGGTCCAGCCC
>JBHEPH010000180.1:507-773 GCA_046260395.1 Gemmatimonadales bacterium | reverse complement strand
TCGTCTTTCTGGGGGAGATCCGAGGGCTCGACCGCGCAAAGGCAAAGAAGCGTGGCGCCGAGTGGCTGGAGCGCGTCGGCCTCACTCAATGGGCCGACAAAAAAGTCGAAGAGCTCTCCAAGGGGATGCAGCAGAAGGTTCAGTTCATCGGAACGGTGATCCACGAGCCGGAGATCCTGATTCTCGACGAGCCCTTCTCGGGCCTCGATCCCGTGAACGCGAGAGCGCTCAAGGACCTGTTTCTCGAGATGCGCGACCAGGGGCGG
>JBHEPH010000180.1:0-349 GCA_046260395.1 Gemmatimonadales bacterium | reverse complement strand
AGCCTCGACAGCGCAATGCCCCATGAAGTCTCGCTCGACGAGATCTTCGTCAATGTAGTCGGGCGCAGCGTGGGCGACGTCGAAGCGGCCACCGGCAAGGAGCAAGCGGAATGAGCAGCTCCAGAATCTGGCCGATTCTCAGGCGGGAGTATCTGACACGTGTCAGGACGAAGGCGTTCTGGATCTCGACCGCGCTCTTTCCGATCCTGATCTTCGCGATGACCGTCGTGCCGAGCCTTCTGGCGGCGCGCTCCAAAGCGAGTCCCGAGCCGATCCGGATCGTCGATGCAGTGGGAGACTTCGCGCCGGTCGCCGAGGGAGTGATCGCCGAAGAGGAGCGAAATGCGAG
>JBHEPH010000018.1:0-45323 GCA_046260395.1 Gemmatimonadales bacterium | reverse complement strand
CAACACGGCCCCGAGGAGGGTGCCGGAGACCGTCAGGAGGGGGGTGAGCCCCAGCCAGCGGTCCAGCGCCAGCCCGGCCAGCATGAACAGGATGATCCCGCCCGCAAACCGGAGCCCGAGGCCGAGGTACTTGTGACCCAATCCAAAGCCGGAGGCGGGCCCGCGCCGGGGTTCCATTTCGGGCCAAAATTACCGGCTTGTGAAAAATTTCGCAAGCTTCGCAACCTCGCCCGAACGGGGGCCGTATGTCTATATTGGGCCACGATTACCGAGAGCGAGAAGTGAGCAGGGAGAAGCCAGAAGCTCTCCCGAGCCACCGACTTCTCCCTTCACACTTCTCCCCTCCCTTCCCCGGCTTCCCATGACCAGTTCCGCTCCCCCCGCCACTGACGACCTCCAGCAGCTGGAGCACCTGGCCCAGGCCGTTGCCACCCTCCGGGAGCAGGTCGGTCGCCGGATCGTGGGCCAGCAGGATGTGGTGGACGGGGTCCTGACTGCTATCCTGGGCGGGGGGCATGCCCTCCTCATCGGTGTGCCGGGTCTGGCCAAGACGCTGCTGGTGTCCACCGTCGCCGAGGCGCTGGCGCTCTCATTCAACCGGATCCAGTTCACCCCCGATCTGATGCCGGGTGACATCACCGGTACCGAGCTCGTGGAGGAGGACCCTGCCACCGGCCGGCGCTCGTTCCGGTTCGTGCACGGGCCCGTCTTTGCCAACGTGGTGCTGGCTGACGAGATCAACCGCACCCCGCCCAAGACCCAGGCCGCCCTGCTTCAGGCCATGCAGGAACACATGGTGACGGTGGCCGGGCACACCTACCCGCTCCCGGCCCCGTTCTTCGTCCTCGCCACCCAGAACCCGATCGAGCAGGAAGGGACCTACCCGCTTCCGGAAGCGCAGCTCGACCGGTTCATGCTCGAGCTGCGGGTGGGCTACCCGACGAAGCGGGAGGAGGAGGCAATCGTCGAGCAGACGACCGCGGACCTGGTGACCGAGGTGCGCTCGGTGCTCGACGCCGACACATTGGCCGGGATGCAGCACCTGGTGCGGCGGATTGCCGTCTCCACCGGGCTGATCCAGGCGGCGGTGCTGCTGGCGCGGATGACGCGCCCGACCGACGCCGATGCGCCGGCGCTGGTCCGGGAGTACGTCGAGTGGGGCGCCGGCCCCCGCGCCAGCCAGTACCTGGTGCTCGGCGCCAAGGCCCGGGCCGCGATGGATGGCCGCCCGATGGCGGACCTGCAGGATATCCGTGCCGTGGCGCCGGCGGTCCTGCGGCACCGGGTGATGACCAACTTTGCCGCCGAGGCGGCCGGGCGCACCAGTGAGCAGGTGGTGGCGGAACTGGTGGCGGGCGCTTCCTGGGGGAAGTGATCCCAGGCACCCAGCCGCTTCGGGGTCGCCACAACCGCTGTTCCCACAATGAGTTTCCCTCCTACCCCGGATTGTAGTTGAGCCGAGTTTGAGGGTGAGGTGGCAATCTCCCTGCACCACTCTTCCTGGACCATCTGGTGAGCGAACCGTTCTACCTCAAATGCCTGGGCACCCCCGAACTGTTCGGCCCTGATGGCCGGGTGGTGCGGATGAAGGGCCAGAAACACCTGGCCCTGCTGGTGTACCTGGCCGTGGAGCGCCGGACCCAGTACCGGCGGGACGAACTGGCGCACCTGCTCTGGGCCGAGCACGAGATGCCCGAGGCGCGGCATTCCCTGGCCACCGCCTTGTCGGCGATCCGCCGGGTCTTCGGCCCGACCGTCATCACCGGCAATCGCGACCTGCTGCGCTTCGAGCACCGGCGGGTGATCCTCGATGTCGAGCGCCTCGAGTCGCAGGAGGTGCTCGCGACCGACACCCTTCCGGCGGTGGAGATTGGCGGATTCCTTGCCGACACCGACCTGCGGGCGCCGCTGGAATACCTGCACTGGCGGGACCGCCAGCAGGCGCGCTGGCAGCCGTACATCAAGGGCGGCCTGCTGAAGCTGATTGATCACTGCCGCCGCACCGGCGCCAGCCGGCAGATCGGGCGGCTGGCGGACCAGCTGATTGCGCTGGACTCCCTGGCCGAGGACGGGCCGCGCGCCAAGATGGAGGCGCTGGCGTTTGCGGGCGACCGGATTTCGGCGCTGCGGGTGTTCGAGGAGTGGCGGGAGCGGTTGAAGGCCGAGCTCGGGGCGGTGCCCTCGCCGCTGGTGGAGGAGATGGCGCGGCGGCTCCGGCGGCGTGGTGTGGAGCGCCCGGTGGCGGACCCCTCCCCCTCGGTGCAGGTGGATCCGTGGCGCGACCGGCCGTTCGTGGGCCGGGCGCATGAGTATCGGGTCCTGTATGAGGCCTGGGAATCGGTCAAGACCGGTACGCCGCGGCATGCGCTGGTGGAAGGCGAGAGCGGGATCGGCAAGAGCACGCTGGTGGAGCGCTTTGCAGTGGCGGCCTCGTTGGAAGGGGCGATCGTGGCGCGCGCCCAGTGTTACGAGCTCGAGCGGGCGATTCCCTTTGCGGCGCTCGCGGCGTTGACGATGAGCCTCCTGGACAAGCCGGGCGTGGCGAGCACCCATCCGGCCTCGCTGGCGGAGGTGGCGCGGGTGGTGCCCAAGGTGCGGGAGCGGTTTCCCGGGCTGCCAGCGCCGATGGACAGCCAAGGGGAGACGGCGCGGCTGCATTTTGCCGAGGGCGTCATGGCGATGCTTGAGGCGGCGATGGAGGAGCACCCGGTGGTCCTGGTGGTGGATGACTTCCACCTGGCTGACGAAGTGAGCCTGACGGTGCTGCACCTGCTGATCCGGCGGATCGAGTCCGCGCGGCTGATGGTGCTCCTGACGATCCGAACCTCGGAATTACGGCAGGGGTCGGGGGCGGCGAGGATTCATGGGGGGGGTGAGTACCTGCGAATGGCCCGGCTGCTGCTGCCGCCGCTGACGGAGGCGGAGTGCCACGAGTTGCTGGCCCGGCTGGTGCCTCCGGGCCTGGAGCCGCCCGCCGCCTCGCACCGCCGCGCGCTCATGCTCGCCTCCCGCGGGGTGCCGATGGTGCTGCAGCTGCTGGTGGACGACTGGCAGCGCAATGGCGCAGCGGGGCTGGCGATGGCCCTCGGCGCGATGACGGAGCGGGTGGGTCCGGAGCGGGCGTTGACCTCCGAGGGGACGTATCGGCACATCATCGAGCGGATGTTGTCGGAGCTGGACCCGGTGACCCGGCTGGTGCTGCACACGGCGACGATCCTCGGTTCGCGGATCAACGACCTGGGGCTGTATCAGGTGAGCGACCTGACCACCAGCCAGACGATGATGGGGATGGCGGAACTGACGAGTCGGTACATCCTGCGGGATTCCCCGACCGGACTGGATTTCGTCAACGAGCTGGTGCGCGGGCAAGCCTACGGATCGATGCCGGGGCCGTTGCGGCTGGGGCTGCATGCGGCGGTGGCCCAGCGACTGCTGGCGCGGTTGGCGGCGGGGGAGAAGAATGTGCCGGGGCTGGAGACCGCATGGCACCTGGCGCGCGGTGGGCGCGCGGGCGAGGCGGCGCCGCACCTGTTGCGGGGGGGACGCGAGGCGATCCACGAGGGGGCGCCCCACGAGGCGGAGCTGGCGCTGAGCACGGCGCTGGCGGATGACGTGATCCTGCGGGGCGATTCCCGCACGGAGGCGCTGCTGCTGCACTCGGAAGTGCTTCAGGAGTTGTCGATGTGGAGGGAGTCAATCGCCACACTGACACGGGTCCCAGACGACCGCCCACTCGACGTAGCGCAAGCAAAGGAATTACTCGAGATCCTGGCCCTTCACCACATCGGCGAGAAGGCAACAGCTATTGACCGTGAGCGCGTAATCAGATTGCTGCACCTTGCCGCCTCGAGTATCCGTGTTGGGGTACGGGCGCGGGCTGCTTCCAGTGCTGCACAGATCTTGGAAGAGATGCAGGTTGCCCTGGACCGCAGGCAGATATGGGAAAGCATTGAGCAGATCGATGGTGTATCGAACGATCCCGAAGTGGTTTCCGATCTTTTGGTCGCTCGTGCCACGCTCTGGTACGATGAGCGAAACACTCCGGCTGCAATTCAGGCCGTGGAGACGGCAGTCAAAGTACTGAAGGAAGCCCAGATTGCGAGCACCCGGTATGTGAACCTCGTGAACGGCCTCAGTGCCCTAAATTGTTCCATGGGGAACTACAGGGATGGTGAGCAGTTTGGGGAGGAGGCGTTCAAGCTTGCTTCGCGCCTAGACAACACCTATCTGATGATGAAGGCCTGCGCCAACCTATGCATCGCCACTGGGAGGCAGGGAAACTATCGTGCCCAAGAGAAGTGGGGTCGCCTCGCTCTGACCCACCTGAGACGGAGCGATCATTCGAACATCTACATGCGATTCGCGCACTACATCGCTGAGGCGATGGCAATGATGGGGGCAAGGGACGCACTCGCTGTCTACTCTGACATCTTGAACCGAGTTGAAATGACGGACAATTTGTGGGGGAATCAAGCAGGACTACTGAATGAAGCCGACCTATTGCAATTGATGGGCAAACCCAAGAGAGCCCTGGCCGTAGGGCGAACTGCGACTACAGGACAGAACGAGCCGATTCACAATCGTGGGTGGGCGGGCAAGTATGCCCGATGGATCACCCTTATCGCACTCGAGAGCGGCGATACTCTAGCCGCCAGGCGGCGCCTTGGCGAATTGATTTCAACCTTGGATTCACAGGACAAATTGGATCAGATAGAAATTGCGTTGAGCTTCACGTTGCTCGATGGCAACCGCAGTCAAACAAGCAAGGAGCTCAAGCAATTTGCGATGACGCTTCTCGCTGACATGCCAGCAGCGGTTTCCGATCGACTTCAGCGACTGGCGATACTTCGATCAAGTCAGGCCTAATCGGGAACACAACCGCAAAGCGTGGATACTTACCCCGCCGAGCTAGATCCTTCCCAGAAACTATTCTGGGAACGGAGAGGCCCCTTTGCGAAGACCTTTGAGGCCGGGCCTTCAGACTGCTCTTGCCGGAATTCAGGCTCAGAGACGAACCGGCGGAGCGTCATAGAGTTTACCGCCGTCTCCACCAAGGCCGGGTCAAACTGGATTCCCTTATATTTTTGTAGTTCAGCCACCACAATCTCAATCCCGAGAGCCTTTCGATATGGTCGATCAGTGGTCATGGCGTCAACGGTATCCGCGATCATGATTATCCGCGAGCCGAGGGGGATTTCCTCCGATTTAATCCCTGACGGGTAGCCCTTTCCGTCCCAACGCTCGTGGTGGTGCCTAACAATGTGCTCAACCTCCCCACGAAACGGAGCGAACAAGGAAACGAGTTCTGCGCTTCGGTCCGAGTGAGTCTTCATTACCTCCCACTCCTCAGGCGTCAACCGGCCGTCTTTGGCCAGAAGCGGGGCAAACTCTGCGTGAATCTTGCCGATGTCATGAAGTAGCGCGGCGTTTTCGACCTTTTCAACCTCGGCGGGAGGCAAGCCGAATTCCACAGCAATCGCTTTCGACATCGCCCCCACTCGTCGACTGTGACCGGATGTATACGGATCCCGAGCCTCAATTGACTTGACCATCAAAGCGAGCACATCCCGCACGTTTTGTTCGAGCTGCTCGAGCGCACGGTTTCGTTGATCGCTGAGCGATTGAACCAAATTGAGCTTAACATAAATGTGCCGGACAAACGCGAGCGCAGCGATTACGACCAGGAACCAGACACGATCCAGCGGATTCCCGGTACTGAACTTCAGATATAGATAGCAAACCCCGAGCGCCGGGAAAGTCGCCATCAAGTCATACGCGATTACCCACAGTGTGTTTGTTTTCCATACCTCTGCCGGATGGCGCCGTGAACTTAGCCCCACCACCACACTCACTGCAACGGAATTCACCCCAATGTAAACGAGTACGCCCAGGAGGAGAGCAGCAAGTTGAGCGATGATGTAGGAGGATTCGCGCAACCCGCCAGGCATGAGATATTGCGGCTGCACCTCGCCGCCGAGAAGGCGATACACCGAGAATGCAGCCAGCATCGATAGCACATGCTGACTTACATTGAAGAGCACCTTGATCGGTGCGTTGCGCTTGGCGAGTTGTCCCAGCAGGGTGGAAAGTACAACTATCGGAATCGCCCAAAATGCGCCAAAAAGAACACCAGCTGAAATATGCACGACGAAGGCAATCGAGCCGTCGGCATCTCCACCCCGCAGACGGATACTGGATGCCTCGAGCACCAATCCGGCCAGGATCAAGACAGCCGCCCCTACCAGATCCGGATTATTAATGCCGGTCTGCGCTTCAAAATACCAAGAAAGGCCGACGGCTAGGACAGCGACCGTCGCAACAACCGCAACGTAGGCTCGAACAGTGGGTGTGCGCATCGATAAGTAAAGGGGATGGGAGAAAGGGCACCGGCTTCGCTATTTACCAGCTCTGGCCTTCGGACAAGAGCAGCATGTCGCCGAAGAACTCAAGCACGGCAGCGAGCCAAGTAATCATTGAGCGTCACCTCCCTTCGCGTCCAACATACCCGCAGGAAGTGGCAAGCCCCGCTATGGCCTACCTGACGCTCCGCTCGATTGTAAACCGCTCAGTCTCCTCTTACCTACTCATCGAAGACCGGGGCCCCCTCCCGTTCAATCCTTTCCTCGCCAAGGTGATCCTGCTACCCTCGAACCCCTCTGACCGCCGCACCCGCGCGGCGCAATCAATCGTTCCACGTACGCCCGCCTACGCGCGCCGCGCCTCGATCCACCGATTCGTGGCATCCAGCACCGCGAACACCGCCGCCCGCTCGGCACTCTCCCGCACTTCCGCCGTCCCGGTCAGCACCTGGCTCTCCCGACCCCCCAGCCCCCGCACCACCGCGAACACCATCGTCCGCTCCAGGGCCGCCACCACCCGCACCCCCTCCAGCGCCACCGAGTGCTTCTGCAGCAGCCGGTCGAGCACCGTCACAGCCGCCCGCGCCGCACCATCCACCCGGCCCGCCGCCGTGTCCGCCACCTCTTCCGTGGCCGACTCCAACCGGCCGGCATGCGACAGCGACACCGTTACCGACACCCGCTGGGAGCGGCCCGCCGGCGTCGCCTGGCATTCCTCGAAGAGCACGGTACGCTGCAGGGCCTGCTCGCGCACCGCCGACTTCTCCAGCGTCTCGATCGGCCGCACCTCGGCCGTCTGCGCAATGCTGATCTTGCGGTGGTCCACCTTCAAGCCAAGCTGCGCCAGCAGCGCCGACTCGATGTTGCGCACCAGCTGCTTCGGCACCAGCCCGGCCTGCGCCAGGACGTGGATCTCGCTCACATCCCCGAGCGGCGTGGTGATGACCCGCGCCGAGAGGATCCCCTCCAGCGACGTCAGCAGATTCTCCGCCCGCCGCACCCCCCAGGGGTCGGGCATGATCTCGTGCGCGCCGCTCTGGCGGGGCACAGCGGGGTCCTGCGGGCGCGCGGGCGTCGGTCCGGTCACGTCGCGGAGTCCTCAGGCTGCAGGGGTTGGTACCAGTCCATCAGATCACCATGTTGCGGCCGGCCGCCTTGGCTGCATACAGCGCGCGGTCCGCCCGTTCCAGCACATCATCTCCACCACCAGCGCCCGGGGCATACTCCGCAATCCCGACGCTCACCGTCACCAGGCCGCCGGCGTACCCCAACCGACGGCCCACCCCCTCAATTCCGGCCCGCAACGCCTCACCCACCCGCTCGGCACCATCGCGGTCGGTCCGGGTCAGGATCACCACGAACTCATCGCCACCATACCGGGCCGCCAGGTCGGAGGCACGCACCGCCCGCCGAATCTCCTGCGCCACCGCCCGCAGCACGTCGTTGCCGGCCTCGTGCCCGTGACGGTCATTGATTTCCTTGAGCTTGTCCAGGTCCAGGAACAGCACCGTGAACCGCTCGCCACTGCGCTTGCTGCGTTCCACCTCGTGGTGCAACCGGTCCTGCAGCACCCGAAAGGTGGCCAACCCCGTCAGCAGGTCGGTCGCCGCCTGGCGGCGCGATTCCTCGGCCAACCGCGCCAGATAGGGCACGCACTGCCGAAGCGCCGCCCGCCCTTCGACCGCCGCCTCGGCGAAGTCGCGACAGGTCGGGTATCCGCACGCCTGACAATCCCAGGGGCGACCGTTCGGGCCCAGCCCGATCTGGTCCAGCACCCCCTGTACCGCCATCGGGTCGGGGGCGGTGCGCAGCGGCCGGATCGAAAAGACCGCCCCGACACTCGCCACCACCCCGGGCTCCACAATCGGCTGCGCACTCCGCGGCGGCTCGCTGCTCTGCACCACCCGCCGCCGCCACCAGACCTGGTCCCGCGGGCCCGCCAGCGGATGATCGAGGCTCCCCTCATACGAGAGGATGTCCACGAAGCCCAGGTCCATCCGCTCCACCGCCACCGCGTGCGCCAGCTTGGGCAACTCGTCGAGTCCCCGGACCTTCCGGAACCGGATCGAACTCTGGGCCGCCTCCGCCAGCATGGCGAGCGGCATGCCACCCGCCGCACTGTGGTGCCGGCGCCGCTCCTGCGGCACCCGGCTGAAGTACTCGGGCTGGTCCAGCACCGAGATCCCCTTGAGCCTGAACAGCTCCTGGAGGTCGGCGAAGGTGATGGCCGCCTCCACCTCCGGGTGCTCCCCCGACAAGACGGCACCGGCGTAGACGATCCGCAGGTCCGCAGCGAACAAGCTTCGCAGGTAGCGTGCCTCGGCGATCGCCGGGACCGCCACCGGGGCCAGGTACGGAATCAGTTCCGGATACCGGTGCCGGATCGTCTCGACGACCACGGGATCGGTCGAGCGGATCAACGTGCCCCACCCCCGGTCCTGCCAGAGGCGCAGGTACTCCTCCGCCACCAACTCGTCGCCGATCACCCCGCGGCTGACCACCCGGAACCCGAGCGCATAGCAGGCATTGACCACCTGCTCCGGGGTGGCGGGATAGAAATGCGCCGCCGACTCCGTCCCCAGGATCAACACCGCATTGCCCCCGCCGACCAGCGCCAGGGCACCCACCACGTCCCCGGCCGCGAGCACCGCGTCATGAGGACACGCGGGGACACAGAGGCCGCACTGGATGCACGCCTCTTCCAGGATACGCACCGTGGCCTCGTCGGGCGGCACTGCCACCGCATGCACGGGACAGACCCGGGCACACGCCAGACAGTTGACGCACCGCTCAGCGTCAATCGAAAACTGCACGGTGGTGGCCAACGGACCTCAGGGTTAAGAGTCAATATCGGGCTTTGCCGCACCCGCTGTCAAGCTGAACGAGTGCCTATTCTTTTGACACCCTCCGCGGGATCAGCCAATCCCGAATTCCTTGATCTTCCGGTAAAGCGTTCGTTCACCGATCCCAAGGGCTGCTGCAGCTTGTCGACGGTTACCGTCGAACTCACGCAACACTGCCTCGATCACAAGACGCTCTACCTCCGCCATCGACATGCCAGGCTGGTACACTACCGGTGTTTCTTCGGGTGTAACTACCTCATCCCTTAGGTCTATAGGCAGCGACTGTGCCGCGGGCACATCGATGACCTGAAACCGCCCTGAGGGGCGCTCATCCAGCCTCCGGCGCAGCTCCTCCACCTGCATCCGGAGGTCCAGCAGCCCCCGCAGGATGAACTCCAGCTCCTGCCCCGCCACGCCCGTGCCAGGGTCCCCCACAGCCCGGGCCAGGACCGGCAGGAAGCTCGGGGCACCCTCCAGGATGTCGGCCGGGATGTCGGAGGCCCGGATCTCCGTCCCCGGGGCCAGGACCACCATCGACTCGATCAGGTTCCGGAGTTGCCGCACATTCCCCGGCCACCGGGCGGTCAGCAACCGCTGCATCGCCTCGGCGGTAATCCCCCGGAACGGCCGGTCGTGCAGCTTGGCGAACTCCCGGATGAACCGCCGCACCAGGAGGGGGATGTCTTCCGGGCGCTCCCGGAGCGGCGGGATGTAGACATTCAGCACGCTGAGGCGGTAGAACAGGTCGTCCCGAAACTCGCCGAGCGCCACCAGGTCGCGGAGGTTCCGGTTGGTGGCGGCCACGACCCGGACGTCCACCTTGATCCCCTGGGTGCCCCCGACCCGGAAGAAACTGCGGCTCTCCAGCACCCGCAGCAGCTTGACCTGGATGCTGGGTGGCACCTCCCCGATCTCATCCAGCAGCAGCGTGCCACCATCGGCCAGCTCGAAGCGGCCCAGCCGGCGCTCCGCCGCGCCGGTGAAGGCGCCCTTCTCGTGCCCGAACAGCTCCGACTCCAGCAGCGACTCGGGCAGTGCCGCGCAGTTGATGGCGATGAACGGCTTGCCACGCCGGGGCGAAAGGTCATGGATTCCGCGGGCTACCAGCTCCTTGCCGGTGCCAGACTCACCCTGGATCAGCACGGTGCTGCTCACCGGCGCCATCTGCTCCATCTTGACGAGCACTTCCTGGACGGCCGAGCTCTGGCCGCTGATACCGGTGTGCTGCTGCAACCGGCGGCGGTCCACCAGGCGCCGTATCGTCGCTACGAGGTCGTCCACCGGCGCGGGCTTGACCTGCGCCATGGTGACCCCAAGACGGCCGCTGACATCGAGCGGGTCGCGGTCGGTCGGTTCGAGCAGGGCCAGGGTCAGGACCTCGCCCTCGCGTGCAAAGGCGGTGAGCTGGACCGCCGGCGGTTCGTGCACGGCACCGGTCAACACCACCACGTCGGGGTGCTCGCGGCGCACGGTGCCGCGGGCGTCGTCGAGCGGCGACACCATTGCGGTCGTGAACCCCGCCCGTTCGAGGGCGGCATTGAGTGGGACGGCCGTCTCGAGGTCGGCCATGGTGAGGAGGATCTGGGCGCTCATCTTATCCGTGGTCGGTGCGCTCGCCGCGCACCAGGTCAATGGCGTGGCTCACCAGGGGGGCAAGCACCTCGAGGCCGTCTGCCACGCCGCCGGGGCTTCCCGGCAGGTTCACGATCAGCGTGTGGCCCCGCACCCCCGCCACCCCGCGCGAGAGCGCCGCCCGCGGAAACCGCGGATACACCGACATGCGCAGCGCCTCACTGATTCCCGGGGCCTCCCGTTCCAGCACCGCACGCGTGGCTTCCGGGGTCACGTCGCGGGCGGTCAGCCCGGTGCCACCCGTGGTCAGGATGAGGTCCACGTCACCACCGTCAGCCCACTGAACCAGCATGGCGGCTATCGCGGCCGTCTCATCGGGCACCAGCGCCCTCTCGGCCACCCGTGCGCCACGCTCCGCCGCCCATTCGGCGATCCGCTCCCCCGAGAGGTCTTCCCGCTCGCCGCGCGCGCCCGCGTCGGAGATGGTCAGGATGGCCACGCGCGGCGGGGTCACGCCTTCTTCACCGACCCGCCGGTGTAGAACGGCCGGCGCACCACCTCCGCCTCGACCCGCTGGCCGCGGCAGTCCACTTCGAACTTCGTCCCCACCTTGGCGGCCGCAGCCGGCAACATCGTGGTGCCGATGGCGTAGCCGAGCGTGGGGCTCTGTCCGCCGCTCCGGACGATATCCACCTGATGGCCCTCATGCCAGACCGGATAGCCGGGCCGCGCGATGCCCCGCCCCAGCAGCTTGAAGCCCACGGTCTTGCGAGTGACGCCGTGTTCCTTCTGGGAGCGGAGCGCGGAGTCGCCGATGAAGCGGCAGCCCTTGTCCAGCTTGACGATCCAGCCGAGACCCGCCTCAAGCGGGGTGACGGTATCATCGATTTCCTGGCCGTAGAGGGCGTAGCCCATCTCCAGGCGCAGCGAGTCGCGCGCGCCGAGCCCAATCGGTACGGCGCCGGCCTCGGTGACCGCGCTCCAGAGCGCCTCGGTATCGCGGCTGCGGCAGTAGAGCTCAAAGCCATCCTCACCGGTGTAGCCGGTGCGCGAGATGAAGCAGCCGATGCCGGCGATGGTCCCGCTCTTGACCCGGTAGTAGCCAAGCCCGGAGAGCGTGATGGAGGAAAGCTTCTGGAGCGTTTCCTGGGTCTTCGGCCCCTGCACCGCCAGGAGGCCGACATCGTCCGAGACATCCTTGAGTCGGATATTGGCGCTGCCCTTGAGCTTCACGATGTGTGCCCAGGCCTTGGCGCGGTTGGCGGCGTTGACCACCAGCATCAGCTTGTCGTCGAAGCGATAGACGGTGCAGTCATCGATGAAGGTGCCCTCGTTGTTGAGGATCGCCGAGTACTGCACCTGGCCGGTCTCGAGGGTGCCGACGTCGTTGGTAGTGGCCCGATTGACGAAGGCATTGCGATCGGGGCCGGTGACCTCGAACTCCCCCATGTGGCTGACATCGAACACCCCCACCCCGGTGCGCACCGCCTGGTGTTCGGCCATGATCCCGGTGGCGTACTGCACGGGCATGTCGTAGCCGGCAAAGGGGACCATCTTGCCGCCCAGGGCCACGTGGAGGTGGTGGATCGGGGTGTGCTTGAGGTCGGTCGCGTCGGTCATGACGGAATCCCGGGCGTCAGCCCATCAGGGTGGCGAGGAGGGCCTTCTGGACATGGAGGCGGTTCTCGGCCTCGTCCCAGACCCGCGAGCGGGGGCCCTCGAGCACATCATCGGACACCTCCTCGCCCCGGTGGGCGGGGAGGCAGTGCAGAAAGATGGCCGCATCGGCCGCCAGATGCATCAGGGTGGCGTCCACCGCAAAGCCGGCAAAGGCGGCGGCGCGGGCAGCGGCCTCCTCCTCCTGGCCCATTGAAGCCCAGACATCGGTGGTGACGACGTCGGCGCCGGCGGCGGCCTCGCGGGGGTTGGCGGTCAGGGTGACATTGGCGCCGGCGGCGGCGAGGAGGCCCGCATCAGGGCGGTACCCATCGGGGCAGGCCAGCCGCAGGGTGAAGTCGAGCCGGCTGGCGGCCTCGATCCAGGCGTTGGCCATGTTGTTGCCGTCGCCGATCCAGGCCACGGTGCGGCCCGCCACCGTGCCGAACTCCTCCTGGATGGTCAGCAGGTCGGCCAGCACCTGGCAGGGGTGGGTGTAGTCGGTGAGGCCGTTGACGACGGGCACGGTGGCGAACCGGGCGAACTCCTCCAGGCCGGCATGCTCATGCCAGCGGATGACCAGGGCATCGAGGTAGCGGGAGAGGGCGCGGGCGGTGTCGCGGATCGTCTCGCCGCGGCCCACCTGCACGTCACGCGGGGAGAGGAAGAGGGAGTGCCCGCCGAGCTGGCCGATGCCGACCTCGAAGGAGACGCGGGTGCGGGTGGAGCTCTTGGAGAAGAGGAGGGCGACGGTGCGGCCGGCCAGCGGCTGCTGGCTCCAGCGGCCGGCCTTCATGTCGGCGGCCAGGTCCAGGAGCGCAGCCAGCTCGCCGGCGGTGAGGTCGGAGAGGGTCAGGAAGTGGCGGGGCATCCCCGAAGTATGAAGGGAGAAGCGAGAAGGGAGAAGTGGGGGGCAGTGGTAGGGACGAGATCGTGGGTGCCCTGCTTGCAGGGCACCGCCGGGGAGCAGGCGGGCACCTTCTCCGCGGCGCACCCGCCTGGGTGCGCCGCCCGGGAAAGCCACGTCGATCGAAAAGCCCGGTAAGAACACCACCCCCACCGTCGACGAAGCGAGTTGGGGTCACCGATCGCGCCAGGCACTTCGATACACGCAGCCCCAGCGAGCGGCGCACCCGCCGGGTGCGCCGCGGCGCGACGATCTCCCCCGACGCACCGGTAGGCGCGCTGCTTGCAGCGCGCAATGGTGCCCTGCAAGCAGGGCACCCACGATTTCAAATCCTACAGGATATACCGCCTCAGGTCATCATCCTCCACCACCTTGGCCAGCCGGCTGCGCACCTGGTCGGCGTCGTATACCATCTTCTTCGTTCCCTCGCTGGGCAGGTCGAAGAGCAGGTCCTCCATCAAGCTGGCCATGACGGTGTGCAGCCGCCGGGCCCCGATGTTCTCCATCCGGTCGTTGGCGATCGCGGCAATCCGCGCCACCTCCGCCACCCCGTCCGCCGTGAACTCCAGTTCCACCCCCTCCGCCGCCACCAGCGCCGCGTACTGCTTGGTCAGCGCATTCTCCGGCTCGGTCATGATCCGGACAAAATCCTTCTCGGTCAGCGGCGTCAGCTCCACCCGAATCGGAAATCGCCCCTGCAACTCCGGAATCAGGTCGCTCGGCTTCGACACATGGAACGCCCCCGCCGCAATGAACAGGATATGGTCGGTGCGCACATAGCCGTACCGCGTCTGCACGGTGGACCCCTCCACGATCGGCAGCAGGTCGCGCTGCACCCCCTCGCGGGAGACATCCGGCCCGGCAGTCGCCCGCTCGCCGGCAATCTTGTCAATCTCGTCGATGAAGATGATGCCGTGATTCTCCACCCGGTCCAGCGCCTCGTCCACCACGTCGTCCATGTCCACCATGGCGCGCAACTCATCATCCATCAGGATTCGCCTGGCGTCCACCACCTTCACCACCCGCCGCTTCTTCCGCTTCGGCATCATCTCCTTCATCCACTCCCCGATGTTCATCTCGGGGCCCTCCATCCCCTGCGGCGGCTGCATCATGTCGAGCCCGGGAAACCCCTGGGGCGTCACCTCGATCTCCACCTCCTGGTCGTCCAGCTTGCCGTCGTTCAGCATGGCGCGGAGCTTCTCGCGTGAGCGCACCCGACGCTCATCCTCCCCCTCGGACGGCGACGCCTGCCCGCTGCGCGAGACGACAAACACCGGAGCACTCGCCTCCCCCGAGGGGGCGGGTGGCGGTGCCGGCGGCATCAGGATGTCGAGCAGCTTCTCGTCGGCGCGGGTGGTGGCCTCGCCCATCAACTCATCCTCGCGCTCGTTGCGCACCAGGCTGATGGCGGTGTCCACCAGGTCGCGGATCATCGACTCGACGTCGCGGCCCACATACCCCACCTCGGTGAACTTCGAGGCCTCCACCTTCACGAACGGTGCGCCGGCCAGCCGAGCCAGGCGGCGGGCCACTTCGGTCTTGCCCACGCCGGTGGGGCCGATCAGGATGATGTTGGAGGGGGTGATCTCCTCGCGGATCGGGTCGGGCGCCTGGCTGCGGCGCCAGCGGTTGCGCACCGCGATGGCGATCGCCTTCTTGGCGGCATCCTGCCCGATGATGTAGCGGTCCAGCTCCCCCACGATCTGCCGGGGCGGGAGCTCCTCGAGCCAGGGGAGGGGGCCGGGGGGAGTTTCGGTGGGGGCAGCTTGGTCTTCAGTCATAGTATTGATAGCATGGGAAGAGCATAGGATTGACTACCGATGGAGATGGTCTTCGGTGAGAGGGAACTGTGGGGTTCCCTGCGGCATCGGGGCTCAACGCGAGGTGAGCGGGAACGGCCGTCCTGAAGCGTGTCGGTGTCCAGGGTGACCTTGTGAGGGTTGTTCCCGCTCACCATGCCGCGATGCCCACTTGATTGCGGAGCCACGCAGTTCCCTCTCACCATGCGCGAAACGCCGTCCGCAGGCCAAACTCTGCAGTTCCCCGTCACAGATCCAGCACCGTCACGTTCGTATTCGTAAACACACAAATCTCCGCCGCAATCGCCATCGACCGTTCCACCACTTCGCGGGCGGTGAGGGCGGCGTCCGGCAGGAGGGCGCGCGCGGCGGCCAGGGCGTAGTTGCCGCCGGAGCCCACCGCCACGATCCCGTCATCGGGCTCGATCAGCTCCCCTGCCCCGCTGAGCAGGAAGCTGTGCTCGGCGTCCGCCACCACCAGGAGCGCCTCGAGGCGCCGCAGCACCCGGTCGCTGCGCCAGTCCTTGGCCAGCTCCACCGAGGCGCGCGGGAGGTTGCCGGGGTAGCGGTCCAGCTTCTCTTCGAATCGTTCGTAGAGGTTCAGGGCGTCGGCCACCGAGCCCGCAAAGCCGGCCAGCACCTTGCCGCCCTTCAGGGTGCGGACCTTCACCGATCGTGACTTGACGATCGTGTCCCCAATGCTGACCTGCCCGTCGCCGCCCAGGGCCACGCGGCCATCCTTGCGGACGGTGAGGATGGTGGTTCCATGCATCGTGCTCATCCAAAGCTCCCTGGTGGAGGGAGAAGCAAGAAGGGAGAAGCGAGAAGCAACTGCCCTCTCGTTGACCTCAGCTCCAATGATTCCCGCGGCCCAGCCGCTATTCACTTCTCGCTTCCTACTTCTGGCTTCTCGCTCTATCTCACCGCGCTCGCGGATGCGCCTTCGCGTACACTTCCTTCAGCCGCTCCACGCTGGTATGCGTGTAGATCTGCGTGGTCCGTAGCGATGCATGCCCCAGCAGCTCCTGCACGGCGCGCAGATCGGCGCCGGCGTCCATCATGTGGGTGGCGAAGGTGTGCCGCAGCGAGTGCACCCGCTGCCCTTCGGCTCCCACCGCGTCGAACAGCTTGTGCATCCGCCGCTGGATCGTCACCGCGCCCAGCCGCGTGCCGCGCTGGTTCACGAACACCGCCTCGCGGTCCGCCTTGGGGCGCGCCACCACCGCCTCCCTGGCTGCAAGGTAGCGCCGCAGCGCCCGCACCGCACGGGAGCCGACCGGCACGATCCGCTCCTTGCGCCCCTTGCCGCGCACCTTGACCTGGTCAGCCAGGAGATCCAACTCTCGCAGGTTCAGCCCCCGCAGCTCCGAAAGGCGGATCCCGCACGAGTAGAACAGCTCCAGGATCGCCAGGTCGCGCAGGGCGACGAAATCCTCCCCTTCCGCCAGCCCTTCCGCCACAACGAACAGTGCCTCGGTCTCATCCTTTCGCAGGTGCGTGGGCAGCCGCTTCTCCAGCCGCGGCATCCGGGCGCTGCGGGTCACCGCGTTCTCCAGCCCGTGGTGCACCTGCATCCAGCGGTAGAAGCTCCGTAGCGCCGAGAGCGCCCTCGCGGCGGAACGCCGCGCCAACCCCTTCCGCTCGTACTCGGCCAGGAAACCCCGCAGCCCCAACCGGTCCACCGTCTCCCAGGTCCACTCACCGCCGTAATAGCGGTCGGCGAACTCCGTGAACCCCTGAAGGTCCCGCCCGTAGGCTTTCACCGTGTTCGGTGACTGGTCCCGCTCCTTGGCCAGGTGTTCCAGAAACTCGGCCACCCGGTCAGGGCTCACAGCGTGGCCCGCCAGGCGTCGAAATCTGCGAGTGCCCGCTCCGCCTGCAGTGGCTTGCGGTCGGCCTTCTTCACCTTGCCCGACAGTGGCTCCAGCAACCCGAAGTTGGCGTTCATCGGCTGAAAGTGATCGGGATTGGCCTCGCGCAGGTAGCGCAGCAGGGCCCCCAGCATCGTGGTGGGCGGCGGCACGGCGGGCGGCTGGCCCTCCAGGTGGCGCGCCAGGTTGATACCGGCCAGCAGGCCGGTGCCGAGTGACTCGGTGTAACCCTCCACCCCGGTGATCTGCCCGGCAAAGAAGACGCCGTCATGCGCCAGCCCCGGCCCCAGGCTGCGCGGGCTGTTGATGTAGCTGTTGCGATGAATGCTCCCGTAGCGCAGGAACTCCGCGTCGGCCAGCCCCGGAATCATCCGGAGCACGCGCTGCTGGTCGGGAATCCGCAGCCGGGTCTGGAAGCCGACCAGGTTCCACATCTGTCCGGCCTTGTCCTCGCGGCGGAGCTGCACCACGGCGTACGGCTCGCGGCCGGTGCGCGGGTCCGGCAGGCCCACCGGCTTCATCGGCCCGAAGCGCAGCGTCTCCGCCCCGCGTGCGGCCATCTCCTCCACCGGCAGGCAGCCCTCGAAGTAGGGGACCTTGTCGAACTCCTTGCCGGTGTACTGGTCGCCCGCGCCGAGCGCCGCAATGAATGCCTCGTAGGCCTCGCGGTTCATCGGCGCGTTGAGGTAGTCGTCGCCGTCACCCTTGCCGTAGCGCGACAGGCGGTAGAGCACAGAGTGGTCGAGCGAATCGTCCGCCACGATCGGGGCGATCGCGTCGTAGAACGCCAGCGCAGTGGTGCCCAGCCGAGCCGAGATGGCATCGGCCAGCTTCTGGGAGGTGAGCGGTCCGGTGGCGACGATACCGGGTGACGGCAGCGCGGTCGCCTCGCCCTCAATCACCGTGATGTTGGGGTGAGCGCGGAGCTTCCGGTCCACCTCCGCGGAGAACACCTCCCGGTCCACGACCAGCGCCGAGCCGCCCGGCACACGTGCCAGGTCCGCTGCGGGGAGGAGGATGCTCCCCAGCCGCCGCAGTTCTTCCTTGAGCAGGCCGTGGGCGTTGGAGGTCTCGACCGACTTGAAGGAGTTGCTGCAGACCAGCTCCGCCAGGCGACCGGTCTGGTGTGCCGGGGTCGGCACCGCAGGCCGCATCTCCTGCAGGGTGACGCGTACGCCGCGTTCGGCCAGCGCCCAGGCGGCCTCGGAGCCCGCGAGCCCGCCGCCGATGACTGCTACTGTGTGTGGACTGCTCATGGCGGGAAAGGTAATGTCAGATGCCGTACCGCCGAGCCGCCGCCACCACCCCAGCCGCCACGAACTCCGGGGGGCCGGCCTCAGCGTCCACCTCCATGCCGGCCCGGCGGTAGAACGGCTCCCGTGCAACCAGGAGCTGTTCGAGCATCCCTCGGGGATCGGCCATGCCGGCCAGCATCGGGCGGGTGGTGTCGCCGGCCAGGCGGCGGGCGGCACCTTCAGGGGAAATGGCCAGGTAAATGACCAGCGCCTGGCCCTCCACCGCAGCGAGGTTGCCGGGCTGGGCCGCCCAGCCGCCGCCCGGCGCCACCACGCGCGGCACCCCGGCCATCACCGTGTCCATCGCCTCACGTTCCAGCTCCCGGAAGGCCGCCTCGCCGCGGGTGGCAAAAATCTCGGCAATCGGCACGTCGACCATCGCCTCAATGACTGTGTCGAGATCGGTAAAGCCAGCGCCGAGTTCCGCCGCCGCCAGGGCGCCGACAGTACTCTTTCCCGAACCGGGCAGGCCCACCAGGATGAGGTGCTGCTTCACGCCTGGTCTGCTGGCGCCGACTCGCGGAGCGCCTGCCAGCGCGAACCGGCGGCGGCCAGGTAGCCGTCGAAGTTGCGCCGCATTTCGGTGAGGGAATCGCCGCCGAACTTCTCGCACATCGCGTCCGCCATCACGAACGCCACCAGCGCCTCGGCAATGACCCCCATCGCTGGCACGGCGGTCACGTCACTCCGCTCACTCTGGGCGTTGGCCTCGGAGCCGGAGGTCAGGTCCACCGTCTTCAGGGGGGACATGAGCGTGGAGATTGGCTTCATCGCCACCCGCACCACCAGCGGCTCGCCTGTAGTCATGCCGCCCTCCAGACCGCCGGCGTTGTTGCTCAGCCGCCGGAAACCGCCGCGGGCATCGAGCGGCTCACCAGTGGCGATCGGGTCATGCACGCCGGAACCGGGCCGCCGCGCCGCCTCGAAGCCGAGCCCGATCTCCACTCCCTTAACGGCGGGGATGGACATCAGCATGGCGGCCAGGCGGCCGTCCAGCTTCCGGTCCCAGCTTACGTGGCTGCCGAGCCCCACGGGCAGGCCGCGGGCCACCACCTCCACCTCGCCGCCCAGGGTGTCACCGGCCTTCTTGGCCGCATCAATCCGGGCGATGATCTCGGCCTCGACGGTGCGATCCAGGACACGGACCTCCGAGGCGTCGGCGGCGGGGTTGAGGGGAACGGGCAGTTCGGCCTCGGGCACGCGTATCCCGCCGAGCGAGACCACATGACTGCCGATCTCGATGCCGAACTCGTCGAGGAGCCGGCGGGCCAGGGCGCCGGCGGCCACACGGGCGGTGGTCTCGCGGGCGCTGGCGCGCTCCAGGATATCGCGGGCATCCACCCGGTCGTACTTGAGGACGCCCACCAGGTCGGCGTGGCCCGGGCGGGGGCGGGTCACGCGCCGGCGGCGCAGGTCACCCGGGCTCCCCTCGTGGGCCATGACATCTTCCCAGTTGGCCCAATCGCGGTTGGGGATCAGCATGGCCACCGGGGAGCCCAGCGTCTCGCCGGAGCGGACACCCGCGAGCCACTCGACTCGGTCTTTCTCAATCTTCATGCGGGCGCCGCGGCCGTAGCCCATCATCCGGCGGGCCAGGTCGTGGTCCACCCATTCAGCGGAGACGGGGAGTCCGGCCGGGAGGCCTTCAACGATGGCCACGAGGGCCTTGCCGTGCGATTCGCCGGCGGTGGTGAAATGGAGGGGTGCCATGCGGGGAAATCTAAGGGCGCGCCGCGAGGCGCGCCCGTCCGATCGTCCGGCGCGCCCTCAATCGCGCCCCCGCCCCCCCAACGACAAAGGGCGCGCCTCTCGGCGCGCCCCCCCCGTCGTCCGGCGCCTCGATCGGAGGGGCGCGCCCGAGGCGCGCCCGTCCCATCGATTTACGGAATCAGGTCGTCCCCGTCATCAATGATCCGCGGGGTCACCATGATGATCAGGTCCTTGCGGTTCTCGATGACCTGGTTGAAGGAGAACAGCGGCCCGATGAACGGCAGGCTGCTGAGCAGCGGGATGCCGGAGCGGATGCGGGTCACCGTGGTGACGGTCAGGCCGCCGATGACTGCGGTCTCGCCGTCCGCCACCAGCAACTGGTTGGAGGCCTTTTGCTGGTTGATGGTGTAGCCGAGGTCGGCAGCCGCCAGCACCTGCAGGGCGGACCGCTCGGTCTCCAGCTCCATCAGGATCTGGCGGTTGCTGGTGACATGCGGCGTCACGCCGAGCCGAATGCCGGTCTCCTTGAACTGGACCGTGGCGCGGGGGGCCTGACCTGCGGTGGTCTGAGAGCCTGAGTAATCGATAATGCGGACCGGAATTTCTTCGCCCACCAGGATCTCGGCGCGCTGGTTGTCCAGGGTCTGGATCAGCGGCTCGGCCTGCACATCGGAAAGCTCCACCCGTTCCAGCGCACTCAGGAAGCTGGTGAGGCTGAACCCGCCGATGGCGGTGCTGAAGATCAGGTCCAGCGCCGGATTGGTGATCAGCGCCTCAGCGTTACCGAGCGCCGCGACCGAGTTGCCACCCAGGTTGACCACATTGATGCCCGGCTGGTATGGCTGGTTGCCCTGCAGCGGGTTGGGTCGTGAGATGATCCGGTTGAAGAACTGGTCGCGGTTGCCGAGGTCGTAGCGCAGGCCGAGCGCCTCGAGGTCGGTGCGGTCCACGAAGATCAGCTTGGCCTGGATCGAGACGCTGGCGGTGCGGATATCCAGCCCGCGCACGAAGTTCTCGATCTCGGCGACGCGGGTCCGGGTATCCGTGATGATCAGCGAATTGCTGGATGTATCGGCGTACACCTTGCCGCGGCCGCTGCCGGTGATGGCCTCGACGGCGCCCGTCATGGCGGACGCCCGCTTGTAGTTGATCCGCACCACGCGGGTCATCAGCGGTTCGAGCGAGTCGAGCTCGGCGAGTGCCGCCGGCGAATCCACCCGCAGGATGCCACCCGGCATCTCCTGCACCGACAGCCCGTGGGCGCCGAGGATGGCCTGGAACGCCTGGTGCCAGGGAGTGTCCACGATGCGCGCGGTAATAGTGGCGGTAATGCCCTTCCCGACGATGATATTGCGCCCGCTGATCTCACTGAAGCCGCGGACGACTTCCTCGATGCTGGCATTCTCCCAGGTGACGGTCAGCCGCGGCTCGGGCCGGGGCTGCACCATCCGCGCGGGTTCCACCGGGGTCACTTCCGGGGCGCTGACCGCCGGCACAGGCTCGGCCGTGGGCATGACGGCCGGAAGCCCAAGCATCGTGGACCAGGGACTGAACGCGAGGTCGGCGCCGAAGGAGAGGCGGACCGCGCCCATCTCGTGCTCGACCCGGTAGGTCGGCATCTGGTCGAGGTCGAGGACGATCCGGACCACGTCCGCCTGGTACTGGCGAATCCGCACATTGCGAATGCCGGCCCGGTTGACGCCATCGTACATCGTCTCGGCACCCGGAGCGAGCGTGGTGCCGTGGAGGTCGAGGACCAGCCGCAGCGGGTCGGCCAGCGTCATCTCCTTGACCGTCACCTGGCCGGAGACGCTGACGACGAGGTCGGCGCGGCCGGAGGTGTGGAGGAGGCTGACCGCAGTGACCTCGCCATTGCCGCCCAGGGGGGTGGCATGGGCGGGAGCCGCCGCGATCAGCAGGATCGCCACCAGGGCGACACGGGAGAGCACTCTCATCGGAAATCATCCTCCTGCTTGCGTAGCGTGAGCATTTCGCGCCGCGTCACACCGAAGTCATCAATGGTGAACCAGACGTCCTGGATGCCAACCTCGGCCACGTACAACCGGCCCAATCGCTGGCCGGCCCTCACGGAATGGCGGCGATTGCTCACCCGCTCCCGAAGGACTGCAACAGACTGCGACGGATTGTCGTTCATGTAGTAGATGCCGGTCAGTTCAAGGTCGGTCAGCTCAGGACCCGACACGGTGGTGCCAAGCATGGACACAAACGGATCGCGGTTGCCGCCGGCGTAACTGAACACCTCCCGCAGGATGACGGTGTCCACGTCGGCGAGCACCTGCCTCGGGGGACGGGCCGCCGCGGCGGCGGCGGAATCAGCCGCAGGTGTTCCCGGCAGCGGGTTGCCCGCTTCATCGTACTGGGACACCTCGCCGCCGCCGCAGGCCGCCGCGACCAGCACCAGGAGGAGCCAGGCCTTGCGCTCAGTTGCCATTGGCGCCCCCGGTGCTCTTGACGAAGGTGCGGATATTGAACTGGGCCTCCAGCAGGGCACGGCTGGTGTCACCCAGAACTTGACGGGCCGCCGCCGGGGCCGCGGCGAGCCGCAGATCCTGGGGGACGATGATGCGCCGCAGGCTGGCGATGTCAGTCAGGAAGTTCCCCACCTGGTCGTACCGGCCGATGACGGCGACGGAGTAGCCATAGGTGTCGTATGGCGCCGGGCCCGGCGCGACAGGGTCGGGTCTAAAGGACGCCATCTGCACGCCGCGGATCTTGGCGCGGGTGTTGATCGCGTCAATCAAGTCCGGGACCTCGCTCTGTTCAGGCACGAAACGACGCAGCAGCTCGAGCGAGTTGCGATAGGACTCGACCCGCATCCGCAGCTCCTCCACCCGCCCGCTGGCCACCAGCGACTTGACGCTGTCCGTCTCGGCCTGGAGCGCAACCAGTGAGTCCTGCATCTCGGCCACAACGATCCGCCGGTCCTTGATCCCCTCGACACCGACAAAGTTCAGTCCATCGCCCGACCACCCCATGTAGCCGATCAGCAGGGCCACCAGGATCGCCAGGAAGGGCAGCATCTTCGGGTTCATGGCTGTTCACCTCCCGGCACGGCGACGACCGCCTCGGAGACCGGAACCTGCCGGGTGTAGACGGGGTCGGCTTGCCGGAAGTCGGCCCGCACGACGAACGCCGTCACCGCCCGGTTGGATTCGACCAGGGTATTGGCCGAGATCGCCGTGACATTCTGGAGCCAGGGAGAATCCTCGAGCTGCCGCATGAAGCGGGTGAACCCCTGGATGTCCATGGCCCGGCCGTTCATCTCGATCTGGAGCGGCGGGCTCACGAGGTTGCCGTCCTCATCGATATTCACGCCCCCCGAGGCACCGGTAACTGGTGCCACCCCGATCAGCCAGGTCGCGGGGGGCAGCGCGCGGCTGACTTCCTCGAGGATATGCGGCCAGACGTAGCGGTCGCGGTCCACCTGGCGGAGCGTCACGAGTTCGGTCACGACCGAGTCGCGGATGCGCTCCTCCCGGCGGATCTGCGCCAGCAGGGTGCGGAACCGCTGGTTCTCCGCCCGGACCTCATCCAACTGGGGCGTGAGGCGATTGGTCTGGAGCGTCGTGCTGAGGAAGCCCCAGATCAGGAGGCCGAGGACCAGCACCGACACGGCGATGGCCGCCGCGAGGGCGGGGTCCTTGACCTTCGTGGACAGGCTCCTGAAGCTCTCGCCCAGCCCCGCCAGTGGCGAGCCTGTGGAGAAGCGCTTGGCGCCCGGCCGAAGATTGATGGTGATCATGCGCGTCCGTGTCTGTGGCGGTTAAGCCGCGGTTCGCAGCGCGAGGCCGACCGGCAGCATGAGCAGCGGGGACACGTCATCCACGTTCATTGCGTCGAACACTCCGTCGGCCACCCGGAGCCGTTCAATCGGGTTGGCCAGTTCGACCGGGAGACGTAGCCGGTCCGCCAGGATGCGCGACAGCCCCGGTATGCGGGACCCGCCGCCCGAGAGGTAGAGGCGCGACAGCCCCGCCGCCGACCGGCTGGCGGTCTGCAGGAAGGCCGCGGCCCGTTCGACACCGACCGCGAGCTCCTCAGCCCGGGGCCCCAGGAACGGGGCCAGCGCGTCGCTCGACTCCATCCCCTGGAGGATCCGGTCCGCCTCGGCGGCCGAGATCCCGCGCTCGCGCTGCAGGTCCTCGCGCAGGCGGCGGGTGCCGACCGGCAGGTCGCGGGTCAGCACCGGGACCCCATCCTCCAGGATGTTCACATTGGTCATCTCGTGCCCGATGTTCACCAGCCCCACCACCCCGCGCATCGCGTCGGGATAGTTGAGCTCAAAGGCATTGTGCAGCGCGAAGGAGTCCACGTCCACGATGCTCGGCTGGATGCCGACATCGCTCAGCAGCGCCAGCTTGGTCTCGACCAGCTCGCGCTTGGCCGCCACCAGCAGCACGGTCATCTGGAGGCCGTCGTCATTCGGGTCGAGAATCTGGAAGTCGAGCTCGACGTTGTCCATGTCGAACGGCACGTGCTGTTCCGCCTCCCAGCGGATCACCTCACGGGCCTCGGCTTCCTTCATCCGGTCCATGGAGATCTTCTTGATGATGACATCGCGGCCACCGACCGCCGTCACCACCTGCTTCGGCTTGATGCCGGCGGTCTCGAAGAGCCCCCGGATCGCATCCGCGACCAACCCGGGGTCCATGACCTCGCCCTCGACGATGGCGTCATCGGCGACGGCGGTGAAGGCGACCTTGCTGAGAACCGGTTCACCCGAGCTGTGGTTGATCACCACCAGCTTGATGAGACCGCTCCCGATGTCGAGGCCCACCGTGGTCTTTGCCCGACCGAACAGTGCCATAGGCGCCTGGCTATGAGAGGAAAGTTCATGCTACGCTACCACTTGGCTCTAGCTTTGTCAAGCTTCCAAGCTGCTTGAGGTCATGGCCAACAAGTGGTTATGAATCGGCGACTTACTGTATTTGAACCGGGGGGATTGACCGATCCGGAACCGGAATCTTTTGCGGTAACGGAGCTGCATCCCCTGCATGCGGCGGGGCAACGGCTATGCCATGGCCCAGCGACTGCCTGTAAAGCTATTGTCAATCAACGACTTACCTGCGATTGACCAGGCGAGGAACTGGGGGGCTGTCGGGGTACTCGCTGGCGCTTTCGCAAGAGGTGGGGCGGAGTGCGAGGGAAGCGAGAAGGGAGAAGTGGGAAGCGAGAAGTGGCCAGCTCCTCCAAGCTCCCCTCTCGCTTCTCCCTTCTCCCTTCTCGCTTCTCGCTTCTCCCCTTACCTGCGGACCCCGACCCATTGCCGTACCACCACTCCGGCAGAATCGACGAGGGCCAGGGCTTCGCTGCTGGCGAGGTAGGGTGTGGCCGAGGCGCCCACACTGCGAAGGATTCTGTCACCACCGACCGGAAGCTCCTCGGTCACCAGCCAGGAGGCGCCGCCGGGGAGGGTGCCGAGGAGGGGCCCGCCGGCCAGGGCGCTGGCGAGGCCGGCACCGGCGGCCTCGGTGGCGCGGAGCACCGCCAGGGTGGTGCGGGCATGGCGGAGGGTGTCCAGTGCCGCGCGGTGGGCCAGGGCAGCCGAGAGGGTGGTGATGACCACGACGATGAGGACGAGGAGGAGGGCGGAGCCTCGCTCGCGCGGGCCGCGATGAATGAATGCAGCGGAGTGAGTGCCTGGCATGCGGACAAGATGTCAGGTTGCAGGAAAAGGTGGTAACCGGAATCGTGCGATTGGGGGCGAAGAAACGCGGACGGCGTTCTCACTGCCGCCTACAGTTGAAGCACCAGCCGGAGCCCCGCCTCCACCTGCCGCAAGGTTGGCATGTCCAGGCGCCCAGCAGGCTCCCGCAGGTCGCTCCGATCCACCGTGACCACCTGCGAGACGTTGGCCACCGAGTCCTTGGGGAGGCCGGACAGTCGGGCGGGAATCAGGACGTTGCCAGGGGCATCCAGCAGGCGCGAGTTGGAGCTGAGGATGACGGTGATCAGAGTCCGGATGCGACTGCGATTGAAGGCATCTGCCTGGACGATCAGGATCGGACGATGGAAGCCCGGGGTCGATCCGCGAGGCTCACCCAGCTCAGCCCACCAGATGGTGCCGCGCTCGATCACCAGGCATCCGAGGTGAGGCCACGGACCTGTGCTCGCTTGATGTCGGGATCGAGCGCGCTGGCCTCGGTCGCATAGAGGGCGTCCAGCCGTGCCGTCACCTTTCGGTCTTGATGCTTAGCCACAAACTCGGCGAGCGCGGTCGCGATAAGGCGACTGCGGGAAATTCCCATGCGCTCCGCGAGCGCTTCCGCGGAGGCGAAGAGGTCGTCAGGGAGAGAGATGGCGGTTTTCATACCCAAGTATAACTCCAGTATAACACTCACGCCAGCGGCCGCAGCGCGACTCACCTCGCTTTGCGCCGCCTCAACTTCGCAGGCCAAGGGCTGACCTCGGACTTGAGCCGCGGACCCAGCCTCTCCCGCTCAACCTCGAGGTCGTGACGCGCCTGCAGGTTGATCCAGAACCGCTCGGACGTGCCGAAGAACCGCGCAAGCCGGAGCGAAGTGTCAGCCGAAATGGCCCGCTTGCCGAGGACGATTTCGTTGATGCGGCGGGGTGGCACCGAAATGCTCACGGCCAGTCGGTACTGCGAGAGACCCAGCGGCTCCAGGAAATCCTCCGCGAGCACTTCTCCGGGATGGATTGGTGAATGGTGGGAGGACGACATTTTGCACCTCAATGGTAGTCCACGATTTCGACATCGTAGGCGTGGTCGCTGGCCCATCGGAAGCAGATCCGCCACTGGTCGTTGACGCGGATGCTGTAGTGGCCGGTGCGATCCCCGGTCAGCTTCTCGAGGCGGTTGCCAGGGGGCGCCCTCAAGTCATCCAAGCCGGTCGCGGCATCCAATTGCACCAGCTTGCGAAGCATGACGCGCTGCAGCTCCGCGGGGAATCGCGCCACCCGCTCACGAGCAAACAGCCGCGCCGCCCGGCGACCCGCCCAGCTCCGGATCACAGCCAAACCATAACGCGGCGCGTTACTATTATCAAGCGGGGATCGACCGAAACATGGCTGATCGAGTGGTCCTCACCCCCGCAGCCCAACGATCACCTCCCGCTCCACGGGGGGGAGGCCCGGGGTCCTGAACCGGATCCTGACCGCTCGCACCAGGGCAGGGTCTGCCGTGGGGCTTCCCGCGGCATCCACCCCTTCGAAGAGCAGGCCGCCGCTGTCGAAAGGCCCTGCCGCAGGCTGCACCGTTTCCGGAATGCCCAAGTGCTGGATACCGAACCAGGTGTCACCACCGCTGGCATAGGCGCGCAGCTCGATGACCTCGGTCGTACGCACGAGCGGCCCGGGCCGCAAACCGGGAAGGAAGAGCGGGGTCAGGTCGGCCGGCAACCGCAGACCCGCCACACCGGTAGCGCACGGCTCGGCCGCGGGCGGGCCACTGAGCGGCAGCCGGAGCGATTCCCGCCAGCCACTCGAGTCGTTGGCCACCCGCTCCAGGACCAGCGAGTCCCGGCCAGCCACCGGCAGCCGGCTGGCGGCCCAGTCCGTGAGGGCCACCACGACCCCCGCCGAATCGGCTCGGCACCAGGCCCCCACCCCGCGGGAGGCGTGCACCCGGACGCGAGCGGGCTCAATCAGGAGCACCCCCGCATCGCCGAGCTCCGCAGCCAGGATGGCGGTGGCCTGGGCAATCGCCGACTCGACGTTGGCCAGGTAGGCGGCCCGGGTAGCGGCCCGCGTGGCGTTGGCGGCGAGGCCGGTAGCGGCGGTCCAGAGCGGGATCATCAGCACCAGGACCACGAGCAATTCGGCCAGGGTGAACCCTTCCCTGCCCCGGCTCATGGTACGCACCGGAGGACGGTGGCGAGGGTCTCAGGCGGCCAGCGGTTGCCGGGGTCGGCAAGGATGCTGGTCAGCACCAGCGTCGAGTCCACCGCCGAGATGCGCCACGCCAGGCGCGCGCGACGGGTGGTGTCGGTGCCGGAGGTGCTTGCGCCGCAGGAGAGGTTTTGGCTCAGCGCCTGCCGGGTTGTGGCCAGGTGGGTGCCTTCGTGGAGGGCTCGGCCCCGGGCCTGGAGCTCACCGGAGCGGACGGCGACGGGGGCGGAGGCGAGGGCCAGTCCGGAGAGGATGCCGAGCGCAATGACCAGCTCCAGGAGCGTGGCGCCGCGGGTGGATGGGTGTGCCATGGCGCCAAGATGCAAGCTTTGGCGGGAGGGTGGTAACCGGATTTACGCCAAACAGGGCAGAACAACGAGGGGGGGACAACAGGTCCGCAGATGACGCAGATTACGCAGATTTCACGGGGTGATCGCGCCCCGGCCGGAAAGGTGGAAACCGGATTGCAGCCTGCATCCTCTCCGCTTCAGCGGAGCGGCGGAGGTCAGGCGCTATACAACTCGCTGAGTGCCCGCCGCGCGGATTCGATGTCCAAGCCGGTCGCCACGGCGTGGTACAGGACGTCGGGGTCGAGGTCAGCGCCGTTGGGCCAGACCACCGTTCCTGCTTCCGGATCCACCCGCACCAGGGCAAAGAACGCTGGGTCGCGCAGGGGGGCCAGGAGCGGACCGCCGCCTTGCACCACGCTGGCAAGCTGGAGCTCCCCCGCCACTCCGTCAGCGAAGACCAGCCTGAGGGAGCAGGGTCCAGTCACCTCAGCCCCAATAACCGTCGCAAGTTCCGGCATGGTCATGACCCTAACGCAGCGGGGGGACGGGAACCGGTGGTTCTCCGCGGCGGAGACGGTCCCAGTTCGCGCGCAATTCAACCGCATGGAGAGTAGCCCACTCCACTGCCATGGCCAAGGCTTTCGGCGGAAGTTGGCCGGCAAGGAGACCAATGGGAGCGAGCCGGATGGCTGCCGTGCATTTACCGCACCGCACATGGAAGTGGGGCGGGCTGTGCTCCTGGGCATACATCTGGATTACCAGACCGTAGAAGCGGGAGATTTCAGGCATGTCCCAAGGTGGGAAGCCTGGCGGGATTGTGGTAACCGGATTTACGCGTGCTGTACCGGAAAACCTCGCACCGGCGGAGGAGCTACCGCCGCCGGCTGAACATGTAGCTCCGCAACACGGCATTGATCCTGGATTGATAGCCCGGGCCGTCCGCCTTGAACCAACGGAGGACATCTTCATCGAGTCGGATGGAAATTGCCCGTTTTGGCGGGGGAACCACGATCTCGGCTGCATCCCAGAAATCCGGCGGGAGGCCGGCGAGCTCTGGTGGGGAGGTGCGGGCAATATCGTGCTCCGACATGCGCTTCATCCGCGCGAAGTCGGCCCGCCCCCTGGTGGGCTTTTCGGGTCGGCTAGCGATCCTGGTAGGCTTGGCGCTCACGCTGGTTGCTCCGTCTGGCCGAAATGATCCGGCGCTCCACGCCACCGGGTGTTGGACGATCGGTGTAGACCACCCACAGGAGGAAGCCGTCGGCCTCACCAACGGCGATGACCCGGTCCTCTCCGTACTCGCGCCGGTCATCTCGGCGCTCGAGGGTGGGCCCCTGGAAGACCAGGGAGGCAAACGCGAAGTCGAACCCCCGCAGACTGAGGTTGGCGTCGCGTTTCCCCGGATCCCACGTGACCCGGGTGATCATGATACAACGATATATATACAGTTGTCAATACAGTCAGATTGAGCGGCGGGCGTGGCGTGAGTGGATGGCTGTGCCATGGCGCCAAGATGCAAGCTTTGGCGGGAGGGTGGTAACCGGAACTACGCGAACTGGACCCGAAAACAGCGAGCTCCACGATCTCCGCGTATGGGCCTTACTCCGCCCGTGCACGCTCCTCCGCATATGTGCCCTACTCCGCCCGTGCACGCTCCTCCGCGTAAGGGCATTCCTCCGGAATGCCCGCTCCGCCCTCTCTCCCCCTCAAAACAAAAACGCCCGCGGAGTGCGCGGGGCGGCGGGGACGATCGGAGGGGGTTGCCGCTTCAGGCGACGGGATGTCACGCAGCGACTTCTCGCTTCTCCCTTCTCGCTTCTTGCTCAGTTTTCACACATGATGCTGCCATCCTTTGTGGCAGGTAGGACGGGGGCGGCTGCACCGATGTAGATCGCGCATGCGGATGAGGCGGGCAGGTTTGGTGTGGTCGCCTTGGCGGACCACCCTGCGGCATCACCTTCATTGATGGTGATCTGTACGCCCGGTGAGGGGTTGTAAAGGAGCTGCGCGCTTGGCACGGCACCGTTGTAGTACGTCGCGTGCTCCGCCATATAGGACTCCTGGGCAGTGGCCAGGTTGCGGAGGTCTCCGCGCATCGAAGCCATGTGCGCCTTGTCCTTGGTCGCGGAAAACTTGGGAATAGCAATGGCGGCGAGGAGACCGATGATCACCACCACAATCAGCAGTTCGATCAAGGTGAAGCCTGAATTGTGGCGTGTGCGATGCATGCGAGCACTCTCCATCGGAGCCAGAGGAAAAGGCAGAGGGGCGGAGATTCCGCAAGAGAACCACCGCCCCGCCACCGGACCTACCGTGTAGCCTACGCTGCGCGGGGCAGGATCACGGGCAACGGATCTTGCCGTCGACGCCACTCGTGGCGCCAGCGCCAACGTTAATAATGCACTGAGTCTTGCCAGCGGAGATCGTCGGGTTGTTGATCGTGGCGGTATACCCGTTCGAAACCCCCGCAGCGCTTCCAGTGTTGCCTGACGAGAGGTTGACCAGATTTGCCGTAATCAGCTGATCCAAGGAACCGTAGGTCGTGTGGTCGGCAAAGTACGCTTCCTGGGCCGTCACAATGTTGCGCAGGTCGGTCTGGACGGAGGCCAGCTTGGCCTTATCCTTCGTCGCAGCAAACTTCGGAATGGCGATGGCCGCGAGGATGCCGATGATCACGACCACGATCAGCAGCTCGATGAGGGTGAAACCCTTACGATTGAACATGTGCTCCTCCAATGGGTTGTCCTGAACAACTGCGGGAATCCGCTACCACTAGTACCTGTGAGGCCGCCCGGGCGCTTCAGCGTCCTGAAGCCAGTTAGAGCAACACTGGTGCCAACTTGGTATGGACCTTGCAAGACATTATACCGTAAGGGCTTACATGATATCTTCGAGGCGTACTTGAATCGACCGGCAATCGGGGAGCGTTGGAGATTGCAAGGGCCGCGCTGGCTCGGACCCCTCCTCGTGGCGGCTGTGGCCCTCGCAGCGTCGGTATCGGGGATCCGGAACTATTGGGCCCAGGACGACACCGCCCTCGTTGCGGACGACCCTCGCGTGCATTCGCTCCGCCGCATTCCAGAGTTCTACATGTCCTCGTATTGGCCGCCACCCGCCAGTCCAGCGCTCTACCGCCCCTTCGCCAGCACCACTCTGGCCCTCCAGTGGGCGGCCGGGGGGGGCAACCCGGTGGTCTTCCGGGTAACAAGCTACCTCCTCTACGTAGCAGTTTCCCTCGCGGTCGTCCTTCTGGCCCGGCAGCTCCTTCCGCTGCCCATCGCCATAGCCATCGGGGCTCTATTCGCCGCTCATCCCGTCCACGTGGAGTCAGTAGCCCTGGCGGTGAACCAAGGCGAGCAGTGGGTGGGGCTCCTCAGTCTGTTGGCTACCCTGATCTACCTAAACCGTCGCCAACGCGGGTGGCTCTCGGTACGAGACTGGGGCGGGATCGGTGCCCTGTATCTCGCAGCCTGCCTTTTCAAGGAGCACGCCCTGATCATGCCAGGCTTCTTCCTGGCAGCAGAGCTGACTCTCCTCCGGCAACCTGAGCGCGGGTTGGCGTCAGAGCGCGTAAGGCGCCTCTGGCCCGGGTACGCTGTACTAATAATGGCTGGCATCGGCTTCATGTTGATCCGTTCCCGAATCCTTGGCGACCTGGCTGGCACATTTACCGCCGAGGCCATGGTGGGACAGACAATAGTCGGCCGTACGCTGACCATGCTGCAGGTCGTCCCTCGCTGGCTCGGGCTCCTACTCTGGCCGTCACACCTGCAAGGAGATTATTCCCCTTCGGTCATTAACCAGGCCACCACGTGGGGAGGGGCGCAGACGCTCGGGGCGCTGATCTTGCTGGCAGTGGCCATCCTGCTAGTGGTCACCTGGCGGCGCGCGCCAGTGGTGGCGTTTGGGATTCTCTGGACTGGCGGTGCTTTGGTACCAGTAGCAAACCTGCTTATCCCGACCGGTATCGTACTAGCCGAACGAACACTCTTCCTGCCCAGCATCGGCTTCGTGCTCACTTGCGGCGGTCTCACTCATCTCTTCTTGACCGGCCGTTCCAACAGTAGACGCGCTGCCAAGCTCCTTGCCGCAGGGTGCACAGTGCTGGTTTTCCTTGGAATCTGGCGCAGCGGCGTCCGCCATCCTGACTGGCAGAACCAAGCGTATTTCTGGGCACGCTCCGTGGAGAATGCACCTCTCAGCTACCGTGCCCACCATGCCCACGCGCAGATCCTCTGGAGCTTGGGATATGAAGGTGCCTCCGTTGCCGCTTTTCATACGGCTCATGCCCTTTACCCACGTGCTTACTGGATCCTCAACGAATTGGGCAACCGGTTTCGGGTGAAAGGCGAGTGCTACCCGGCACTCGATCTCTACACCGAAAGCCTCCGGATTGAGCCCGATCAACCGGCCGCACGCGCCTCCCGAGTCGCCTGCTTAGTCCACTTGGCTCGGTATGATGACGCGATCTTCGAATCAGAGGAAGGGATGGCACGAGGCATTGATGTGGCGGACTTTGCCTCCTACCGCGCCACTGCCGACAGCGCGAGGCGGGTGGGTGCCCCTGCAGGGACTGTCAAGTTGTCGGCGCCAGAGGCAGCGGTTCTTAGGTGATGTCCCCGCGGCTACAAGCACTGCTTCCCGCCGCCCTAGTTGTAGCGCTGTCCCTCGGCGTCACCCTGAGTGGACTGAGAAATGGCTTTGCCTACGACGACATCGAGGTCGTGGTCGGCGATCCCGCTCTCCACACGCTTACAACGGCCATGCCCCGCGCGTTCCAGTCCTACTTGGGTGGGCAGATGCTTAGGCCTGTTCCGCTCTTGGGCTTCGCCGCTCAGTGGTCCATAGGAGGTGGCTCACCAGTACCGTTTCGCGTCACAAGCATAATCCTCTACAGCATCGTTTCGGTGGTAGTTCTTCTGTTTCTCCGGCGGGCCGGGGCGCCTCCAGTTCCGGCTCTCGCGGGCGCGTTGTTGTTCACGGTTCATCCTGTGCATAGTGAAGTCACGGCCAATACCGTCTCCCAAGCAGAGCTTCTGGCTGCGCTTAGCGTCATGGGCGCCGTCATCCTATTCCTTCGTGCACGAACGCGCTTAGTGTGGCGGAGGCGCGATTCCGCACTTCTCTCCGTGCTCTGCCTCTTGGGGATCCACACAAAAGAGGGTGCCTATGTGCTCCCCGGTCTCCTGCTCGCAGCGGAACTGTTCATCGTGCAAGACCCTCGTCCATGGCGCGTTCGCCTCCGGTCCCTCGGGGAACCGGCCCTGCTGCTGGTCGCAGTCGTGCTTGGATCGCTTCTTTTGCGAAAGGTGGTGCTTGGCGAACTCGGTGGCGGCCTTCCACACCCCTCTATAGAAGGAATGGGGTTCCAAGATCGAGCCATTGCATTCCTGTTCCTTGTGCCCGAATGGTTTCGACTCCTGGTCTACCCGCTCCGCCTTCAGGCCGAGTATGGCCCTCCCGCGCTCGACCCTGGAGCACCGATCGGACTGCGGCATGGGCTGGGACTTGTGATAATTCTTACGGCGATCGCTCTGCTTGTAGTCTCACGGCATAGAAGCCGCATCATGACCTTCGGTGTCGTCTGGGTGTTGGTGGCGATGGCCCCGGTGGCCAATCTCCTGTTTCCGACTGGTGTAGTCATCGCCGAGCGCACTCTATTCCTGCCGAGCGTCGGGTTGGCAATCGGGATCGCGGGGGCCATGGTCATCCTTCAACCGCACTTTGCGAAACGCCCCAGGATGCGCGCGGGATCATTGGCGCTTGGCGCAATTGTGTTGGTAATTGCGGGCTGGCGGAGCGCAGTTCGACAACCAGAATGGCGGGACACCTACACCGTGTTCAAGAGCACGGTGGAAACCGCGCCGGCGACCTACCGAGCGCACCTCATGTTTGGCCGAGAACAACGCCTGCTTGGCAAGCTGAGTGAGGCTGAGCAATCCTTCCTGCGTGCGACCGAGCTGTGGAGCCTCGACCCACGACCGTTCGAGGAATTGGGGCAATCGATGAGAATCAGAGGTGCATGCGGTGAGGCCGTCCCCATCCTGAAAAGGGCGGTCATGGCCGACTCAGCAAGCGACACGGCGCGCAGCCGTCTGATTGAATGCCTCCTCGTCGAACGCCGCTGGGATGAGGCTCAGCTCGAGGCGGAACGCGGGCTCGTCCAAGGGGTGACCGGATACCAGAACGCCCTCGCCCGGATCCGGGCAGGGCGCTTGGAAATCCCACCGAAGTAGCTGGCGGGTTGGGGCCCTCCTAGGCGGTACCCACCGCGATCAGCGACTGACCGAACGGCAGTGGCAGGTACTTCTCGTAGCGTAGCAGTGGCACCAGCGCATCGAACAGCCGGAGCTGGCCAATCGGCACCCGAGGCGACTTGCGGACCCGGGCGTTGAACCACCAGCCAGGTACCCCGGCCCGATTGTACCACTTGAGCTGGATGTCTCGCAGGCCGGCCGCCTCCATCAGGTGGCGCAGGCTCGAGCGGGTGTAGCGGCGGAAATGCTGGAGCTCGGTGTCGAGAGTGCCGTACAAAGCGGGGAGTGCCGGCACGAGGAGGACCACGCGACCGCCCAGGACCACCATCTCGGCCATCGTGCGCAGTGACCCTAGGTCGTCTTCAATGTGCTCAAGCACGTTCATGGCCACGACGGTGTCCAGCTCCAGGTCAGCCAATCGATCGTGGGCAGTCGGGTCGGGCAGGGTCACTTGGGCAAATTGCACAGCCGGGTCGCTGGCGTACGTCTTCTTTAGGCGGTTCAGGTACCAAGGGTCAGTGTCGGTCAGGACCAGGGTCTCGGGGTTCAAGGCCCGGATTTCGCTGGAGATATTGCCGATGCCGCTGCCGATCTCGAGGATCCGGCGTCCGAGCCAGGGGCGAAGGACTTCCACCTGCCACGCGGCATAGCGCGGGGCGGCGGACATGATTTCGAGGGTGTCGGCACCCGCCACATCGGCAGGCAGGGCTTCAATGGCGCTGGTCATAAGGTCCTCACGCGGGTCGAGCACGGATCGAGTATCCACTGCCAATCCTAGCAAGCGGCGGGCCAGCCCGTTCCAGTATCCCATGTGCACTATGATAATGCCCAGTCAGCGGGTGCCGAACGCCGGACGGCTTCAGAGCGTACGTCTTGGGGCCAGGAGGCGCCGCTCCTGACGAGAGCCTCACGTCCATTATATTATTGCAGGTCAGCTTGTTAGGTCATTCCGCTCAAAACCGGCCTCCCTCAAACTGCCTGCCATCACCCGTCCCGCTGGCCTGCCAACCTGGGCGAGCAGTCTAGCCCGCGGAGGGTACCCGCAAGCCTGCGCGCCCCGCCCCCCCCAGTGCACTCGCAGTCTACCTCATTTCGGTATCGATTCCTGTCGTCCGGTGCGGTCCGCCCCCGGCGACCACGGGACACCATCCTGATTGAACTGGTGGCTGATCCACTGCACCACGGAAGCCCCGATCAGGAAGCCGAACTTCCTAGGGCATCAACCGCATCGTGCCAGGCAGCTCCGAGACCTGGTCCTTTACCCCGAAGACCGAGTCCGCTTCAACGCGTATGAATCGAGGTTCAGAGCCAGCTCGATGCCCATCCGGCCGCATGAGGTAAACCGGGTGCGCATTCCTGCCGAAGGGAAGGAGGCTATTGCGTTCCCGCATATCTCGCACAAACATGTTCCCGTGCGCACCGGCCAGAAGGTGGGGCGCGAACAGGGTGAACCCTTCCCAGCTGCTCGCGATCCGCTCGATGCACCGGGGCGGGTAGCTCGCCCCATCCAGGGCCATCTCTGATGGGTCCGGGGACAGCCCCGACCGCACCACCCGCGAGGAATCGGCCAGGAGGGGGCGGAGCCGGTCCAAAGCGCGCTCACCGTGAACCCCCTCCGCCTCCAATCGGCTGAGCTCCTGATCGAGCTGGCAAGTGTCCACCCTCAGGTAGAGTCCCTCGGCATCGCTCCGAGAGACGCCCCGCGCCCAGAGCCGTACCATCACCTCTGCCCCCCAGCTTTCGCGGACAAGGATGAGTGCACCGCTGATACCAGCCTGGTGCGCTGCCTTGTCAGCATCGAATCGCATCGACTGCATATCCGACCGATACGCCTGGCCACGAATTGTGACGACATTGACCACGACCAACGGAAGCGATGCGAGGGCACCGAACATGCCCACCCGGTATGCCACCGACCTTGCCCCCCAGCGTTCCCGCAGACTCGGGGCACATCGTGCCGTCCACAAGCTCAGCAAGGGGACCAATGGGTACATGAATCGGGGGCCGAGGTAGAACCCATCGTGCCAATAGGTCCAATACGCTCCGACCAGCAGCCCGGACGAAACCAACAGGTAACGGTCGTACGGACGCAGCCGCCCAGCGAGCGCCAAGGCGAGCGCCGCAGGAAGGAGGGCCGGGATCGGGGCCTCGAAGAGGTAAAGCTGCAGCCGAAGGAAGTAGAGACTGACCAGCTCCAATCCAGAGAACACCGTGTGGGGATCGCCCCATGGCGGGGTGCGAAATCCGGGCCCGACATCCCCTCCCCACATCAGGGCATACCCCATCAGGGACGGTTCGCCCGAAGTGGCCCAGTTGGCGGCGAGCAGCAGGGCCAGCGGGACGGCCACCCCAATCCCTGAGGCCAGGAATGCCCCCCACTGCCTCGTCCGCCACGCCTGCCACGCCAGCCATATCGCCGCCGGAAGCGCAAACGCCATCGCGTCCACCGGCCGGATGGTGGCGGCAATCCCGAGCCCCAGCCCGCAGAGAAGTCCGTCGCTCCACCGGGGAGCGTCGGTGCCCGTCGCCCGCGCCAGCCCCAGCATCGCCACCAGGAGCCAGGTCAACCCGGTGACATGGCTCATGTGCGAGCCGGCCATGAACGCCGTGAACGGCGCAACCGCAAAGAGCAGCGCCGCGCCAAGTGCCACGCCGGGCCGCGCCTCGATGCGGCGGAACAACCCCCACGCCACCACCGCACTCACCGCCCCGAACAGCGGGCCCACCAGCCACTCGGCGCGGAACAGCGAGCCGATGGCCAGCATCGCCGGTCCGCCCATCGGGAACTGCCCAAAACGCCGCCCCTCGTGGTCCACCAGGTGCATGGCGCTGGTGAACTCGGGGAACTCCGGCGTGGGCACCCAGAGCCGGCCACTGGCCAGCACCCTGGCCTGCCAGACCTGGATGATCTCATCAATGAGCAGGGGCTTGGCGCTGAAGACGACCTGGGCGATGACCGCGTAGAGCGCGAACGCCCCCACACCGAGCAGCGCCGCTGTGCGCGCCGGGCGGGCGTGCGCGGCGGCGGCAATCGGGTCGAACCAGCCGGGCCGCCAGAGCCACGTCATCCGGCGCGAGAGGATGGCCAGCACGACCCCGACACCCACAACGATGGCGCCGTCCATCAGCCACTCGCCCACACGCTCGGTGTACCACGGCGCCTCATGGCCGCCCGGGATCCAGTTGACGATCGGGAGGAAGCCGAAGACCAGGAGGAACGCCGCCGCGGTCCAGCGGATCGGCCTGCCGGAGCCAACACCTGCAGGGGAGGTCATGTCCGGCTCAGCCTGTCGTTCAGGCCTTCCGCCTCGGCGGAAACACATTGTACCGCAGAATATGCCAGAACGCCGCCACCCCGTCCTTCCAGCCGATCTTCTTCCCTTCTGCATAGGTCCGGCCGCTGTAGCTGATCGGCAGCTCCCAGATCCGCGCCCCCGCCTGCGACAGCCGGGCCGTGATCTCCGGCTCGAACCCGAACCGGTCACTCGTCAGCACCAGTGACTGCATCACCGGCCGCCGCACCATCTTGTAGCAGGTCTCCATGTCGGTCAGGTTCAGGTTGGTAAAGACATTGCTCATCAGCGTCAGCACTCGGTTGCCCACCGAGTGCCAGAAATACAGCACCCGCCCCCCGCCGCCCAGGAACCGGCTGCCGAATACCGCGTCCGCCTTGTCGTCCAGGATCGGCTGGAGGAGCTTCGGATACTCCGCCGGGTCGTACTCCAGGTCGGCGTCCTGCACCACGATCACATCTCCCGCGGCCGCCTGGATGCCGGTACGGATCGCCGCCCCCTTGCCGCGATTCACCGGCTGCAGGATGACCCGGTCCACCGCGCCGCTGGCCTCCAGCTCCGCCAGGATCTGCCGGCTGCTGTCGGTGGAGCAATCGTCAATGCAGATGAGCTCCATCGGCAGGGGCACGGCCCGGATCCGGCCGATGATCGTCTTCAGGGTGCGTTCCTCGTTGTACACCGGCACCAGCACCGAAAGCTTCAGCATGCTCAGGGTTCCTTCGTAGCGGAGACAGGCGCAACACCTGGGGTATCCAGCACCCCAACGGCACGGAGCCGGGTGGCCAGCGAGAGCAGCCGGGCATTGGCCGGGTTGCGGCTGGAATGCCGGCGGACCACGTCCCAGGCGGTCCGGGCCGCCAGGTTGTCGCCGATGGCCAGCTGCGCCATCACCGCCCCGTCCAGCAGCTCGTCCCCGGGCACCCAGAGCACGCCGCGGCGGACGGCAGCCACCAGTTCCGCGGCATGCGGGGCGGCGGCGGCCAGGTCCCCGGCGGCCAGGGCCCGGTGGAACGCCACCGCATGTCGAGGCTCCTGCGGCGCCTGCGCCCGGTCAAGATAGGCCTCCACCTCCCCGAAAAACCGCTCATCCACCCAGCGCCGCGTGCCGCCATGCAGCTCCATGGCTACCGCCGAAAACGCCTGGCTCCACTCCAGCCAGCTCGAGGGCGGCCGCGCCCCTTCCAGCCCCCGCCTGAATTGCGTGTGGCGGAACCGAAGCGGCTCATCCCAGAGGATCGGCCGGGTGGTATCGGAGCCGGCCCCCCAGGTGTGGTGCCGCAGCCAGGCGCCCACCGCCTGGTCGCGCGATCCCCCCATCGACACGAAGGTGGTGACCCGGGCGGTGTCCGCGGCGAGGGCCGGTCCCCCGTCCACCAATCCAAAGGGTACAATCCCGCTGCCCAGGCTCATCACCCCGGACGCGGCAAGCTGGGTAAAGCGCGCCTGCTCAGCGCCCAGGTCCAGCACCGGGTAAAAATCGGAATTGGTGGCCCGCACCGAGGCAAAGAGATGGCTCAGCCCCGCCTTGTCGGCCACCAGGGCCGCCTCGAGATGGGCGGGCCTGATCGGATGAAAGGCACAGATATCCTTCACGAGCTCCGGCCACTCGAACACCGACCAGTCCGGCTCGGGCACCTTCCCGTTCGGCGAGGCGACCACCAGCACATCGTGCGAGGAGACCGCATAGATCCGGTAGTCGGCGAAGTTGGCGTCCAGCGCCGAGAGCACACTCAGCACCAGTCCGTCCGAAAGCTCATAGGCGTGCAGCCACTGCCCGAACAGCCCATCCGGCGCAATGTACCGCTTGACCCGCTCATAAAATTCGGCGGTGAACAGCCCGCTCACCCCGCTGACCCAGGGGTTTGAGGGCTCGGAGAGGATGATGTCGAACTGACGGTTGGCGGCGGCAAAGAACGACTTGGCGTCGTCGAACACGTGGCGCGAGCGCGGGTCATCAAAGACCCGCCGGTTGGCCGGCTCGAAGACCCGCGAGCCGTCCACGATCCGCGGCTCGATCTCGATCGTGACCACCTCCTCGACCACCGGGCTGGCCAGCATGAAGTGTGAGCTCATGCCCGTGCCGTGGCCAATGACCGCCGCATGGCGCGCGTCGGGACGGAAGGCGAACGGCATGACACCGAGCAGCATCTGGGTGCCATCGTCGCCCCCCATCGCCTCGCGGCGATCGGGCGCGGGACAGGCGGCAAACCAGCCCGGGGCCAGCGAGCCATCGGGCTTGCCGTTGGTGGAGATGATCCGGGTGCCCGGCGTGCCCACACTGAAGGCGTGCACGCTGGCGGTGCGGCCGTCGGCCGCGTAGAGCATTGTGCGGCCGCGGTCGAGTCCACCCAGCCCCTGACGGAAGACGGCGCTGGCCAGGCGATTGGGATCGAGCGTCACCCCGAGGCTGGTGCCCACCTGGAACACGACTGTCACCGCCAGCGCCGCCGCGGCCACCCGCCAGGTGGCGGCGGTGTTCACCGCCGAGGCGATGGCGGCCAGGATCACGACGCCGAGGGCCATGTCGAGGACACCACCCAGGATCAGGACCCCCTTGAGGCCGAGGACCGGCATCAGGACCAGGGCGGCCAGGGACACGCCGATGATTGAGCCGAAGGTGTTGACGGCGTAGACCGAGCCGATGGTCTTCTCGCCACCGCCGGCGGCCAGCAGCGTGCGGGTGATCAGCGGCAGGGTGATCCCGGCACAGAAGGTGGCCGGGAGCATGATGGCCAGGCAGATGGCGTACTTGGCAATCGAGAAGAGGACATACCCCTCGTCGGCGCGGGACACCGCCGCCATCAGTGTGCCCGCCCAGATGAACGAGCTGCTGTAGAGCACCAGGCTGAGCAGTGCAAAGGCGCCCATGAGCAGCTGCACGATGGCCAGGGTGCGCAACGGGTTCAGGAACCGGTCCGCTCGGCGGCGCACCCAGAAGGCGCCCATGGAGAGCCCGAAGATGAACGCCGAGAGCATCAGCTCGAACGAATGGGTGGCGCTGCCGATGACCATGGACAGCATCCGGATCCAGGCGATCTCGTAGATGAAGCTGGCCAGCGCGGTTCCGGCGCTGATGGCCAGGAGCAGGAACGTCAGCGGCCGGAGCGGGAGCGGAACGGCCGCGACGATTTCCCCGTAGGGGCGGACCGTGGTCCGCCCTTCGCTGTGGTCCGCCTTCTCCGTTCCCCCCGGAATCGGCCGCAACCGGGAAATGATGATGCCCGCCAGCGCCACCAGCAGGTTCAGGATCGCCGCCGCCTGCAGCGTCCCCGGCAACCCGACCATCTGGAACAGGACAAACCCCGCCACCAGCACACCGACCGCGGCCCCGAAGCTGTTGGCAAAGTACAGCAGCGACAACACCCGCCCAGGCTCATGCGGCACCCGCCGCAGCACCCCGGCGCTCATCAGCGGGAAAGTGGCGCCCAGCAGGATGGACTGCGGCAAAATCAGGGCGCCCGCCAGGAGCCACTTCACCGCCGTCAGCCCTGCCCCGCCCGCCAATGCCGGGAAGATGCTGTTGTAGGCCCACCCGGTGACCGGGAGGTAGATGGCATCATGGAAGATCATTCCGATGCCGCCGATGATCAGCTCGATGATGGCGTAGGCATACAGCGGATCGCGGATCCGCTCGGTGCGCCGGGCCACCAGCATCGCCCCCACCGCCATGCCCCCCAGGAACAGCACCAGTGTGATGACCTGGGCATAGGCGCTGTGGCCCACGAACAGGCTGAGGTACCGGCTCCACACCGACTCGTAGAAGAGGCCGGCGGCGCCCGAGAGCATGAAGACGAAGAGGAGCAGCGGCAGCATGGAGCTTCCTCAGCTGGTGGCGGCGGTTTCCTCGTACCGGGACAGCTTGCGGTACAGCGTCGACGGGTCGATCCCCAAGACCTCCGCGGCGCGGGTCTTGTTGCCGCCCTCCGCCTGCAACACCCACATGATGTAGGCCCGCTCGATGACCTCCAGCGCGGGGTTCGCCGTCGGGCGGTCCGCCACCAGCGGCTCCTTGCGCCGCCGGGTGATCCGGCTGGGCAGCGCGTGTGGCTCGATCAGGCTTCCCTTGGCCAGCACGTCCGCGTGCTCCAGGGCATTCTGGAGCTCGCGGACATTGCCGGGCCAGTCATAGACCATCACCGCATCGAGTGCGTCGGAGCTCAGCGCCTTCGATTCGCCGTCACGCTCGGTGGCCATCTCCTGGAGGAAGTAGTCGATCAGGAGGACCAGGTCATCGCGCCTCTCACGCAGCGGCGGCAGCTCCATCGCAATCACGTTGAGCCGGTAGAAGAGATCGGAGCGGAAATTGCCGCGCCGTACCTCCTCTTCCACGTCGCGGTTGGTGGCCGCCACGATCCGCACATCCACCGGGATCGTCTCGGTGGCGCCCACCGGGATCACCTCCCGCTCCTGGAGCACCCGCAGCAGCTTGATCTGCAGGGAGGGGGGCATCTCGCCCACCTCGTCCAGGAAGAAGGTCCCCCCCCGCGCCGCCGCGAACAGCCCCTGCTTGTCGCGCACCGCGCCGGTAAAGCTGCCCTTCACGTGCCCGAACAGCTCGCTTTCCAGCAGGTTCTCGGGCAGCGCGCCGCAGTTGATAGAAAGAAACGGGCCATCGGCACGGTGGGAGAGGTTGTGGAGGTACCGCGCCAGCACCTCCTTGCGGAACGGCTTCTGGATGTAGTAGAACGCCCCGGCATTCACGGCGCCAATGGCGGTCTGCAGCGAGGCCTGCGCCGTCATCAGGATGACGGGGGTCATGGCGTCCTGCTCCTTGGCGGCCTCGAGGATGTCGAGCCCCGTGACCTGCGGCATCCGGACGTCGGTGAGGACGATATCGTGGCTGCCGTTGCGGATCTGCTCCAGGCCGGCCTTGCCGCCCTGGGCGGTGGTGACCTCGAAGCCCTCCTTGCGGAGCAGGATGCGCAGGGTATCGAGGATCCCGGTCTCGTCGTCCACGATCAGAATGGAAGGTTGCTGGCTCATGCAGACTCCGCGCCCGGGTCCCGGGCATGCAGGTAGATGGTGAAAGTGGTTCCGGTGCCGGGCGCGGAATCCACGAAGACGAGGCCGCGGTGGGCTTCCACGGCCCGCTGGACGATGGCCAGGCCGAGCCCGCTGCCGCCGGGACGCCCGGAGACAAACGGCTCAAACAGGCGGGGCACGATGTCGGGGTCAATGCCCGGACCGTCATCGGAAATGCGTACGCGGACCGGACGCTCAAACTCACGCCCCAGCGGCAATCCTTCGGGGGTCGGCAGGTCCACCGTGGCGCGCACCGTGCCCGGCGCGCCGCTGCCGGCAATCGCCTGCACCGCGTTCAGCATCAGGTTCATCAGCACCCGGTGGAGCAGGTCGCCGTCGCCGTCCACCAGGGCCGGCTCGCCGGTCACCGCCAGCCGGATCCGGGCGGTGCACTCGGGATGCTCCCGCACCAGACGGGCCGCCTCGGTGGCCAGGCCGCACAGTTCCACCGGCTCGAACCCGGCGGCCCGCACCCGCGAGAAGTCCAGGAACTCCGTGAGCAGCCGACTGAGGCGGTCGCTCTCGCGCATGATGAGCTGCCCCAGGAACCGGTCGTCGGGATCGGCGGTCGTGGCCTTGGCCAGCTGCTCCACCGAACTGCGGATGGAGGCCAGCGGGTTGCGAATCTCGTGCGCCAGCGAGGCACCCAGTTCCGCCACCGCCTCCAGCCGCTCGGCGCGCTGGTGCAGTTCCTGAATCCGCCGCAGGTCGGAGATGTCGCTGAAGATCGCCGTCACCGCCGGCAACGGCTCCCCGGGCCGCGCAAACGTCGTGGTGCTCAGGCCAATCGGGAATTGTCGGCCGTCCGGTTGCTGCACCATCCCCTCGCCCCGGTTGGTCCGTCGACCCTGGTCAATGCCGGCCGTGATCGCCTCGAACAGCTCCACGGAGCGCTCCTTGAGCACCTCGAGTACCGGGGCGCCCACCAGTTCCTGCCCGTGAAGCGCCAGCAGATCGGCGGCCGTCGGATTGATGAAGCCCAGCCGCCCATGCCCGTCCACCGTCAGGATGCCGGCGGCAATGTGCTGAAGAATGTCATCCGCCTCCAGCCGCGCCTGGGCCAGCTCCGTTTCCAAGGCCGACTGCTCCGACTCGGCGGCCCGCAGGAGGGTGCCGAGATACGCGACCACGCCGAAGACACCGGTCAGCACCACCGCCTGCCCCCAGAACGCCACCTCGAAGTCGCCGGCGCTTCCGGCCGCGACGACGAGCCAGTACAGCAGCAGCGACGCGGCCAGCAGGATGGCGCCGGCGCGCAGCGGCAAGATCAGGGCGTAGAGGGCGATGATCAGGACCAGCAGCGCGACGACTACTGGATGATCGGCGCCGACGTAATTGCCGAGCGCCGACACGAGCGCCAGGTCAATGAGCCCCTGCGCCACGATCACGGTGACGGTGGCGGGCCGCTGCTGGGCGACGGTGCGCCAGGCCCCATAGGTGGTCAGCAGCAGGGCGAAGAGCACCGCCACCACCAGGAGGAACGCCGCCTCCGGCTGGGACGTCCAGCCGAGCGCCGCGGTGATGACCGCGAGGACGGCGACAATGAGGCGACCGATGTAGATCCCGACCAGGACCGACGTGGCGGGGAGGGTGATGGGCCCGGCCCGTCGCAGGGGCACGGGGGACGGTGGGGTGCTGCTCAGCGGGACGGGGTCGCCGGGCATGCAGTCCTTGGCAGAGGTCGCGTGTCAGTCAGGAAGATTTGCAGGATGCAAGTTAATATGGAGTATGGCGAATTCGCGACGGAAGGACGCTCCGGACGAGTCGGAATCGGGAGGCCGGGTCCGGCTGGACCAGTGGCTCTGGGCGGCCCGGTTCTTCAAGACCCGGGTGCTGGCGGCGGAGGGGGTGGCTGGGGGCAAGGTGGCGTTGAACGGCGCGCGCCCCAAGCGCGCCCACCTGGTGCGCCCCGGCGATCGGCTCCGCCTGCGCCTGGGACACTATGAGTTCATGCTCACGGTGCGCGAGCTCGCCACCCGCCGCGGACCGGCGGCGGCGGCGCAGGCGCTGTACGAGGAGGATGCGGAGAGCGTTGCCCGCCGGGCCGAGCTGGCCGCGCGTCTACGGGCCGAGGCGACGGTGTTCGGCCACCATGAGGGCCGCCCGACCAAGAAGGACCGCCGGGCCATCGCGAAGGCGCGCAAGCGCCTGTAGGGGCGCGCCCTCGGGCGCGCCCTTCCTGGCACGGTGCGGGCGGGGGCAAGGGCGCGCCCGATGGGCGCGCCCCTACGACGCGATCATCCCCCCCACCACCCGGCTCCGATACGCGAAGATCCCCTCCAGTTGCCGGCGCACAAAGAGCGCGTGGGCCAAAGCACCCAGCGGCCCGAACGGCAGGGCGTAGGTCACCACGTCGCGGATCTCGGTGCCGCCGGGTACTGCCTCAAATTCGTGCAGGTGATGCCACTTCCGGTAGGGACCAACACGCTGCTCGTCCACGAACCGGTGCGGCGGCTCGTACAGGGTAATCTCCGAGACCCAGCGCTGCGGCACCAGCAGCGGGGAGACCCGGTACTCGATGGTGAGCCCCGGGGCCATGGTCAATTGACCTGCAGAAACGATCCGGAACCCCAGCCG
>JBHEPH010000179.1:553-799 GCA_046260395.1 Gemmatimonadales bacterium | reverse complement strand
CTCATCACCTACCTCGGCGACTGGGAGCACGACCGTGAGGACGGGCTTCCCTCCGACGTCGGCTACATCACCAACTCGACCCCGCCGGTCATCGTCAACGGCACCATCGTGGTCGGCAACTCGCACGAGCAGGGCTACTACCAGACCCGCAGGGAGAACGTCCCCGGCAACATCATGGGCTTCGACGTCGCCACCGGCGCCCACAAGTGGACGTTCGACGTCATCCCGCAGCCGGGTGAGTTCGGC
>JBHEPH010000179.1:0-471 GCA_046260395.1 Gemmatimonadales bacterium | reverse complement strand
ATGTCGGGACGGACCCGCCGACCATCGACTACTACGGCGGCTTCCACCCCGGAGAGAACCTCTTCTCCACGACCATCCTGGCGCTCGACGCCGAGACGGGCGAGCGGCGCTGGCACTTCCAGACGGTGCACCACGACATCTGGAACTACGACATGCCGGCCCAGCCCAACCTGCTCGACGTGACCATCGACGGGCAGCCGCGCAAAATTCTGGCGCAGACGACCAAGCAGAGCTTCGTCTACGTGCTCGACCGCGAGACCGGCGAACCCATCTGGCCCATCGAGGAGCGTCCGGTTCCGCAGACCGACGTGCCCGGAGAGTGGACCTCGCCGACGCAGCCGTTCCCGACCCGGCCCGCGCCCTACGAGATGCAGGGCATCAGCGAGGACGACCTCATCGACTTCACGCCGGAACTCCGGGCCGAAGCGCTCGAGATCGTCAGCGAATACCGCATGGGCCCGCTGTTCAACC
>JBHEPH010000178.1:536-799 GCA_046260395.1 Gemmatimonadales bacterium | reverse complement strand
CGGCCAGCGCGGTGCCGGCGGGGACGCGGGTGGCGTCGGCGGTGGTCAGGAGGATGGAGCCCAGGGCGCGCATCTCGGCCTTGAGGAGGCCGTGTGCGTTGGAGGTGTCCTCGCTCTTGAAGGAGTTGGTGCAGACCAGCTCCGCCAGGCCGTCGGTCTGGTGGGCGGGCGTGGGCTGCACGGGACGCATCTCCACCAGCGTGACCTGGTGCCCGCGCTCGGCCAGCTGCCACGCGGCCTCACAGCCGGCGAGGCCGCCTCCC
>JBHEPH010000178.1:0-235 GCA_046260395.1 Gemmatimonadales bacterium | reverse complement strand
GAAGTACTCGCCTCGCCGTTTCGAGCTCTTCTGGAGCAGGAAGGGCGCCTGGCAGGTGGGGCAGGCCACGGCGACGGGCCGGTCCCAGACGGACCAGTCGCATTTCGGGTACCGGGCGCAGCCCCAGAAGGGCTTTCCCTTCCGCGTGCGTTTCTCCCCCACCTTCCCCTCCCCGCATTTGGGGCACGCGAGCCCCGGGATCGTCATGGGGCGGGTGAACGTGCAGGTGGGGTGA
>JBHEPH010000177.1:501-802 GCA_046260395.1 Gemmatimonadales bacterium | reverse complement strand
ACCTTGCCGTATTGCGGGCAAAATACCATGACGCCGTGGTGGTTCTCGGTTCAGCCACGCCTTCGATCACCAGTTATGCCCATGGGCAAGCGGGTAAATATACCCTGCTGACTATGAAAGACCGGGTAGGTGAGCGGTCTTTACCGGTTGTCACCATAGTTGATCTCAACAAAAACGAAGCCAAAGCAATTAAAGGGATCATAAAACAGGAACTGCAGGATAAATTGACCCAGAACCTGAGCCGCGGCAAACAGAGTATCCTGCTGCTGAACCGGCGAGGTTTTTCCGCAGTCGTCATGTG
>JBHEPH010000177.1:0-258 GCA_046260395.1 Gemmatimonadales bacterium | reverse complement strand
AAGAGGAGATCCGGGAACTTTTCCCCGAAGCGCGAATCACCCGACTGGATTCCGATACAGCCTCCGATCGAAAAAAATTTCTCTCCATTCTGACTCAAATGCACGAAGGCCACATTGACATCCTCATCGGCACCCAGATGATCGCCAAGGGCCACCATTTTCCCAATGTGACCCTCGTCGGTGTTGTCTGGGCTGATGGGGGAATGAGCATGCCGGATTTTCGAGCGGCGGAAAGAACGTTTCAACTGATTACCCAGG
>JBHEPH010000176.1:554-811 GCA_046260395.1 Gemmatimonadales bacterium | reverse complement strand
CGACCGCTTCGTCCTGTCCGTCGGTCACGCGTCGATGCTGCAGTACGCCGCGCTCCACCTGTCGGGCTACGACCTCGACCTCGAGGACCTGCAGGCGTTCCGCACGCTCGGGTCCCGCACCCCCGGCCACCCCGAGCGCGGCCACACCGACGGCATCGAGGTCGGCACCGGACCGCTGGGCCAGGGCGTCAGCATGGGGGTGGGGCTGGCGCTGGCGGAGCGGATGCTGGCCGCGCGGTTCAACCGGCCGGGCCACG
>JBHEPH010000176.1:0-288 GCA_046260395.1 Gemmatimonadales bacterium | reverse complement strand
CCCGCCGCTTCGAGGCCTACGGCTGGCAGGTCCTGCGGGTCGACGACGCCAACGACCTCACCGAGCTCGCCGCCACGATGGACGCCGCCCGTGACGACACCGACCGGCCCACGATCGTGATCGTGCGGACCCACATCGGCTACGGCTCCCCGAAGCAGGACGACGCGGCGGCGCACGGCGCCCCGCTCGGGGCCGAGGCGATCGCGGCCACCCGCCAGACCCTCGGGTGGTCGTACGCGCCCTTCGAGATCCCCGAGCACGTCTACGACCATTGGCACGATCAGGTGG
>JBHEPH010000175.1:558-812 GCA_046260395.1 Gemmatimonadales bacterium | reverse complement strand
CTACACCACTGGCATCCTGGACCTGACAGCCGGGGAAACCGGCACGCGGGGCAACGCGGAGCTCAGGGAGGCGGAAGCCGCGCGGGCGGCGGAGCTCATGGGGGCGACTGAACGGCGCAATGCCGGGCTGCCCGATGCCCGACTGGCCAACAATGATGAGACTCGCCGGGTCGTGGTGGAACAGATCCGCCACTTCGCGCCGCGGACGGTCATCCTCCCCTACCCCGTGGGCCGCCACCCCGACCACCGGATCG
>JBHEPH010000175.1:0-255 GCA_046260395.1 Gemmatimonadales bacterium | reverse complement strand
GGAGATCCAGAACGCCCACTACGGTTCCCTGATCCGGACCCGGTACGGCGAGCCGTACTGGACCCACGAGACCCTGCGCGTGGATGACGTCGTGGCGCTCGAGGGGCAGTCGATGTAGGGAGGGAGCAGGGAACAGGGAACAGGGAACAGGGACCCGTGGGGACGAGGCCTGCATCGCCCGAACCTCCCGACCGCCGGAAACGGCGGGCCTTGGCGGTGGTTCACCCGTTCCCTGCTCCCCGTTCCCTGTTCCCC
>JBHEPH010000174.1:497-816 GCA_046260395.1 Gemmatimonadales bacterium | reverse complement strand
AGGTAGGCCACTGCCACTGCGTAGGTGCCGACACTCACCGAGCCGTAGTGCGCCGCGATGCTGGCGGCATCGGCCCGCGTCAGGCGCCCGAAGACCTTGAGGATCGGGAAGGCGAGCAGCGTCAGGGCCGCGCCCATGACCACGACCGCCAGCATCTGCGGCAGCAGGGGGCCGATCGGCTGGCGGGCCAGTTCCACCCCGCCCTTCAGGCCGATGGCCAGCAGCAGAAGGATGGTGACGAACTCGTACAGCGCGGCCGGAAGCCGCAGCTCGGACTTGAGCAGCCCCGCGGTCAGGCCGAGCAGGAAGAAGAGGATGA
>JBHEPH010000174.1:0-236 GCA_046260395.1 Gemmatimonadales bacterium | reverse complement strand
GCCCCCGCGGCCACGAAGAGGATGAAACCCAGGTGGAGAAGCAGGGTCAGGTCGGCCAGCAGCCGGTAGACCATCGTGTGTCCGCCTCCCCTCGTACTCCCCGAGAGCGGGCGAGGCAGGCCTCGCCCCTACGGGTGCGCCCTTCCTACCTCCCCGCCAACCCCCGCAGCGTCTCCGCCAGGCCCAGCAGGCGCTGGACGTCACGTCCCTCGGCGTCCGCTGACATCCGGGTGGCG
>JBHEPH010000173.1:0-860 GCA_046260395.1 Gemmatimonadales bacterium | reverse complement strand
GCCTGATCATCGCGCTGATGCTCGGCCTGGCCATGCTCATGATGAGCCACGTCCTCTACCCCGTGGTCCCGAAGTTCGGGTTCCGCAGCTCGAAGGGGATCCTGGCGCTCCTGCTGTTCATTGCGGTGGTCGTTGGCTCCTTCACGGTACCGTCCCTCTTCTGGTTCCCGCTCCTCATGACGTACGTGGCCTACGGGGTCCTGAAGTCGGTGGTGCTGGGCTTCTTCGAGCGCCTCCCCGATCGGGACATGCTGCTGGACGACGAGGATCCCGATGACGCGGATGCCGAAGTCCGCGACATTGACTACAATGAGCTGTCTCCGCCCCGGCGCCTCTGGTGGCCCGGCGGCCGGCGGCGGACCGACTAGGAAACCCAGGCACCGAACCCAGGCACCACGAGACCATGAAGCCATACCGGGTGGAAGTACGGATCACGCCCCGCGAGGGGCTGCTGGACCCGCAGGGGAAGGCGGTAGAGCACGCGGCTCCAACTGCGACTACGACTGCTACAAGGCCATCAACGATGTCCTGGGCGAGACGGCCGAGTTCGTCTGGCACCGGGAGCACGACCTGGGCGGCTACGACCTCATCATCCTCCCCGGCGGCTTCAGCTACGGCGACTACCTCCGCGCGGGCGCCATCGCGCGCTTCAGCCCCATCATGGAGAGCGTGATCCGCGCGGCGGAGGAGGGTGTGCCGGTGCTCGGCATCTGCAACGGCTTCCAGGTCCTGTGCGAGGCGGGTTTGATGCCGGGCGCCCTGGTGCGGAACGCGGACATCAAATTCAGGAGCCACGACGTGTTCCTGCGTGTCGAGCGCACCGACACCCTGTTCACCTCACACTACGAGCAGGGGCAGGT
>JBHEPH010000172.1:611-866 GCA_046260395.1 Gemmatimonadales bacterium | reverse complement strand
CACCCGCTACTCCGTCATCCGCTACTTCTCCTCGCCGGTCCAGAACGCGTACGGCCCCCACGTCAGCGACCCACGGACGGGCCAGATCCTGGAGTCGGACATCGGGTGGTACCACAACGTCATGAACCTGCTCCGCAACTGGTATTTCGTGCAGACGGCGGCGGTGAACCCGCAGGCCCGGGGGGTGGCGTTCGAGGACGACGTGATGTGCGAGCTGATCCGGTTCGTCTCCGCCCACGAGGTGGGGCATACGCT
>JBHEPH010000172.1:0-496 GCA_046260395.1 Gemmatimonadales bacterium | reverse complement strand
GGCGTGTCCCTCATGCCCGGGATCGGGCCCTACGACAAGTTCGCCATCAAGTGGGGGTACCGGCCCATCATCGGCGCCGATTCTCCCGAGGCTCAGCGGGCGGTGCTGGACTCGTGGATCCGCGAGGTGGAGCACGACCCCATGTACCAGTTCGGGGACGGGAGCCAGCTGGACCCGTTGTCGTTGACGGAAGCGCTGGGCGATGACGCCATGCGCGCCAGCGACTACGGTATCGAGAACCTGAAGCGGATCGTGCCCAACCTGATCGACTGGACGTACCAGGAGGGGATGCCCTATGACGAGCTCGAAGAGCTTTACGGGCAGGTGATCGGGCAGTGGGGCCGCTACACGGGCCACGTGCTGACCAACATCGGCGGGGTCCACGAGGTCAGGAAGGTGTACGGGCAGGCGGGCCCGGTATACGCCGAGGTGCCCGAGGCCACGCAGCGTCGTGCCATGGAGTGGATCGGGGACCAGGTCTTCGCCACGCCGGCGT
>JBHEPH010000171.1:428-871 GCA_046260395.1 Gemmatimonadales bacterium | reverse complement strand
GTGTGGCTCCTTGGGAAGGGGGTTCATCCTCAGAATACGTGTGGGTCGGGTGATTGTTAACGGGTGGGGGTGGAGTAGGGGCCGACCGTGGTCGGCCCTCGAACGGGAACCTCCACGCAAAAGGGCGGACCACGGTCCGCCCCTACGCCAGTCTCCTGCCTGGTCGGTCTACACCGACGCCTTCTTCGTCGCCAGTGCCCGCACCAGGTCGGTCTGCGAGACCACGCCGACCATCCGCCCGGCATCCTCAACGAACAGGCGGTGCACCTCTCCATACAGCATCTGCTGCGCCACTTCGCGGATCGTGGCATTCGGTGCCACCATCAGCGGCCGCGGCGTCATCAGGTCCCGCACTGGGGTGTTGTCAATCAGATCACCACGGTTCGGGCCCACCCACTCCGACTCCGCCTGGAGGATGTCCGTTGTCGAGATCACCCCGACCA
>JBHEPH010000171.1:0-417 GCA_046260395.1 Gemmatimonadales bacterium | reverse complement strand
CTCCTGATCATCCACCACCGGCAAGCCCGACACATGCTCTTCCGCCATCACACTGATGGCCTCGGCCACCGACGAATCCCGGTGTACCGACTTGACATTGGGCTGCATGATCTCGGCGACACGCATCGTATCCTCCTTGGTTCAGGGTGCAGGGGTAAGATGCCCCGGACCGGAAGAAGCAGTGGTGAAGGGGGTGTGAAGCCCGGTTCATGGTTGTAGGGGCCGACCGTGGTCGGCCCTGACCACGGTCCACCGCACCACGGTCAGGGGCGGTCACAACCAGGGCCGACCACGGTCGGCCCCTACGACAGGGGCGGTCACGACCAGGGCCGACCACGGTCGGCCCCTACAATGTCACCAGCTCCCGTTCCAGCTTTTTCCGGTCATTCTCCAGCCACGCCGGCAGCGCCAGGATCT
>JBHEPH010000170.1:514-879 GCA_046260395.1 Gemmatimonadales bacterium | reverse complement strand
GCCATACTCCGTTTGTTCTGCACGCCCGTCCAGACTGTCGGGCAGCAGAATAGCACCGTGAAGTGCAGTCGCTTGAAAAGTGGCGTCAAGAGATCAACAATTGCCCGACAGGCATTAACAGTCACTGATATTTTAGGAGTCATGCCGTGAGCGACAACATCGTCTACGTATCCGATGCGGATTTCGAAGCCCAGGTCATCAACAGCGACACCCCGGTACTGGTCGACTTCTGGGCCGAATGGTGCGGCCCCTGCAAGATGATCACACCGATTCTCGACGAGGTCGCCAGTGACTACGCGGGCAAGCTCAAGATCGCCAAGGTCAACATCGACGAAAACCCGGAAACCCCGCGCCAGAACGGCATC
>JBHEPH010000170.1:0-274 GCA_046260395.1 Gemmatimonadales bacterium | reverse complement strand
CCCCCGCCATGTCCGCTTTGAGGTCAAAACGACCGAACGGCAGCAGGCCACTCGGACAGGCTCGGGTTCTCCCTGAGACGACACATCCCTTCTGTCGTCCGGCCACACCTCGGTGGCCTCCCGATCTCAGTATTTGATTTCTCCTTTCGACATCCCGTTGATTATCCATCTGTGGCCCACTGCGGTCCCCACGACGAATCCTTCCGAATGAATCTAACTGAACTCAAGAGCAAGCCCGTTCCCGAACTCATGGAGCTGGCCCAGTCGATGGGGC
>JBHEPH010000017.1:0-48768 GCA_046260395.1 Gemmatimonadales bacterium | reverse complement strand
GGGGGGAACGGCCTGCCGGCCAGGGGGGGAGGGGGCTTCTCGCTTCTCGCCTCTCGCTTCTATCTTCTGGGCATGACCACCCGAAACCAGGCTGCCGTCGGCCTCACCCTCGTCTCGATCATCCTGCTCGTTCCCGGCCTCCTCCAGCCGATGCTCACGATCACCGCTTCGCTTGAGCTCATGGGGGTCAGCCGGGAGATGATGCGGGAGACGCAGAGCGCGCTCCAGTCGGTGCGCACCCTGCACGAGTCCGGCAACAGCTTCGTGGCCGGCCTGATCCTGTTCTTCAGCGTGATCGTGCCGTTCCTGAAGGTGCTCGCCTTCGGGGTGATCCTGGCACTGCGGGAGCCGGTGGTGCGCTATCGCCTCTTCCTGTTCGTGCGCTCGATCAGCAAGTGGGCCATGGCGGATGTGTTCGTGGTGGGGGTGTTCATTGCGATGATGGCCGCGCGCGCCACCGACAACCTGCACGCCGAGGCGGAGCCAGGATTGTACTATTTCGCGGCGTATTGCCTGGTCTCCAACCTCGCCTTCCAGTTCCTCTCCATCCCGGCCCCGTCGGTGTCCGAGGTCCCCGGTGTGGTCAGCCGATCGCAGCCGGCCTGAGCGCCACCCGGGCATCCACCGCCAGGCACCCTGATTCCAGCGAAAACAGCGGGTTGATGTCCAGTTCCGCGATCTCCGGGTAATCCGTCGCGAGTTGCGCCACCCGGCGGATGGCGTCGGCGATCGCCGCCTGGTCGGACGGCGGCGCCCCGCGGACCCCGAGGAGCATCGGGTGGCTGCGGACGCCGCGGACCATGTCCTCGGCTTCCTGCGCCGAGACCGGCGCCACGCGGAAGATCACGTCGCGCAGTACCTCCACGAAGATCCCGCCAAGGCCGAACATGACCAGTGGCCCGAATCCCGGGTCGGTGCTGGTCCCGATAATCAGCTCGGCGAGTCCCTTCGCCTGCCGCTGGATGAGCACGCCTTCCACCGCGGCGTCGGGGGCATGCCGTGAGGCGCTCTCATGCAGGTCGTGCCACGCCTGCCGCACCGCGTCGGCGTCGGTGAGCCCCACCTTTACCCCGCCAACCTCGGTCTTGTGGACGATGGCCGGCGCCACAATCTTGGCCACCACCGGCCAGCCGAACCGCCCGCCGAGCGCCGCCGCCTCCTCCGCGGTGCGGGCCAGCGCCGCATCAGCCACCGGCACCCCGGCGGCACGGATCAGGTCCAGCGCCGCAATTTCATCCAGGCGCGTGCGGCCGGCCGAGCGAGCCGCATCGAGGATGCGGTGGATCGCGGGGTCGTCGAACGCCAGCCGCTCCACCGCGCGCGCGGGTCGTTCCTGCCACTCACGATAGCGGTTGCGCGCCCGGATGGCCCTGGCCGCCGACTCGGGAAAGATGTAGGCCGGGATGCCCGCCTCGTGGAGGGCGGCTTTTCCCTGCGGCAACCCCTTGTGGCCCATCAGCACCGCAAACACAGGTTTGTCCGGGTGCGCCTCCGCTGCCTCGGCGATGGCCACCGTCACGTCCTCCTGGCGCACCCCGAGCGGCGGGACGAAGATGGCCATGACCGCGTCGAGGTTTGCGTCCTCGAGCAGCGCCCCGAGTGCCGCACGGTAGCCAGCCGGGGTAGCGCTGGCGATCATGTCCAGCGGGTTCCTCAACGACGCTTCGGCAGGGAAGAGGGGCCGCAGCTTGTCCACTGTCTCGGCGGAAAGCTCTGCCACGACAAGACCCTCCGCCTCCAGCGCATCGGTGCCGAGGATGCCGGGGCCGCCGGCGTTCGTTACCACGGCAGTGCGCCGACTCCTGGGGGCCCGCTGCCCCCCGAAGGCCATCGCAAAGTCGAACAGCTCCTCCACCGAACGGGCACGCAGGACACCGGCCTGCTCCAGTACGGCGGCCACGGCCACGTCGCTGGCCGCCAGGGCACCGGTGTGACTGGAAGCGGCGCGGGCGCCGGCCTGGGAGGCGCCCGATTTCACCACGATGATCGGCTTCTGCCGGGTGATCCGCGAGGCGATCTCAAGGAACTTGCGGGGATTGCCGAAGCTCTCCACATACATCAGGATCACCTCGACATCGGGATCGTGCTCCCACTCCAGCAGGATGTCGTTGCCACTGACATCCGGCTTGTTGCCCACCGAGACGAATTGACTGATGCCGATGCCGTACTCCTTGGCGTAGTCAAGCACGCTGAGCCCCATCGCTCCGGACTGGCTCACGAACCCGATGCGGCCAAAAGGGGGCAGGGTGGGCGCGAAGGTGGCGTTGAGCCTGAGGTCGGGGTGCGCGTTCAGCACGCCCATGCAGTTCGGGCCGATCATCCGGACGCCGGCCCCGCGGACGTACTCGGTCAGCTCCCGCTCGAGGGCCACCCCCTCCCCGCCGATTTCGCGGAACCCGGCGGAGATGACCACGAGCCCGCCGACGCCCCGCTCCACGCACTCGCGGGTGACCGGCATGACCTGTCCCTTGGGCACGACGATCACGGCCAGGTCGGGTGCCTCGGGCAGGTCGGCAACACGGGCAAAGGCGGGTACGGCACAGATGGCCCGCGCACCGGGGTTCACCGGGTAGACCGGGCCGGTGTAGCCGTTGCGCACCAGGGCGGCCACGATCTCGTGGCCGATGGTCCCCGGGGTTCGGGACGCGCCGATGACGGCCACGGAACGGGGCCGGAGGATCGGGGCGAGCGATCCGCTCACGTCGTTCCCGTCATCAGGTCCGGATAGACCGGTTCGTACATGTGGCTCGCCACATACGCGGGCAGGTCGTCGGGCAAGGGCTGGGTGGCGAGCCCCTCCTCGTGGGCCACGCGAATGACCGCCTCGGCGATGCGAGCGGACGCCTGGCGAATTTCCGACAGCGGCGGGAAGAGCGAGCCCTCCGCCAGCGAGCTGTCGGACACGAATTCGGCCAGCGCGCCGGCCGAGGCGTGGAACATGGCATCGGTGACACGGCGCGCACCGGCCAGGACCACGCCGAGCCCGAGCCCGGGAAAGATGTAGGCGTTGTTGCCCTGGCCGGGTACGAAGCGGCGGCCCTCGTGCGTCACTGCGTCGAAGGGGCTGCCGCTGGCAAAAACGGCCCGGCCGCCGGTGTGCTGGTAGGCGGCCTCGGCCGTGCACTCCGATTTCGACGTGGGATTGGAAAGCGCGAAGATCACCGGCCGCTCGTTGATCTCGGCCATCGCCCTGAGGATCTCCGGCGTGAAAGCGCCACCCTGGGCGGACACGCCAAGGATCGCCGTCGGCCTCAACAGGCGCACTGACTCCTCGAAGCGCTCCACCGGCGGATGATCGTGCGCGAACGGCCGCTTGTAGTCGGCCAGGTCCCCGCGCGACGCCACCACCAGCCCGTGCGAATCGAAGAACCAGCACTGCCGGCGCGCCGCCGGTTCGTCCATGCCTTCGCGGACCATGGCGCCGGCCACCAGGGAGGCGATGCCGGTGGCCGCCGCACCAGCGCCGAGGAAGAGCAGCCGCTGATCCTTCAAGGGTGTGCCGGTAATGCGAGTGGCGGTCACCAGGCCAGCCAGGGTCACTGCTGCCGTGCCCTGGATGTCGTCGTTGAACGTGGTCAGGCGGTCGCGATACCGCGCCAGGATGCCAAAGGCATTATCGGTGGCAAAATCCTCCCACTGCAGAAGCACGCCGGGAAAAACCTCCTGCACCGCGGTCACGAACTCCTCGATGAACGCCTCGTACTCGGCCCCGCGGAGCCGGCGGCGGATCAGCCCCGTGTAGAGGGGGTCCTCAAGGAGTCCCACGTTCTCGGTGCCGACATCAAGCATGATGGGGAGGCATTCGGCGGGATGGATGCCGGCACAGGCGGTGTAGAGGGCCAGCTTGCCGATCGGGATCCCCATCCCGTACGCGCCGAGGTCGCCGAGACCAAGGATCCGCTCGCCGTCGGTCGCCACGATCACGGAGACCTGCTCCGCCGGCCAGTTGCGGAGCACATCGCGCATCCGGCCGCGGTCGTCGGCGGAGACGTACAGGCCCCGGGGGCGTCGGTAGATGTGACCAAAGTGCCGGCAGGCTTCACCGACCGTGGGGGTATAGATGATCGGCATCATCGTGGCGATGTGGTCCACGAGGGTGCGGTAGAAAAGCGTCTCGTTGCGGTCCTGGAGGGCCGCCAGGTAGATGTACTTCTCGAGCGGGGTCTGCTCGGCCTCGAAGGCCGCCATGATCCGCAGTTCCTGCTCACGGGGGGTGAATATTCGGGGAGGCAACAGGCCGCGCAGGCCCAGCACCTCGCGTTCCACATCGCTGAAGGCGGTGCCCTTGTTCAGACGGGGGTTGTGGAGCAGGTCGGGTCCGCGCGGTGGGGTAATGTTGGGCATCCCGGAAAATAGTCCAATCGCCACGTCGGGTCACACCGGCCGGCTCACGGCCAGCTGAACCAGGCAGGCCAGGCTACGCTGTGTCGCTCGACCCCGGCGGGAGCGAGGGCCAGGGTGGGCGATTTGCCGGCTCCCGGCGTCGCGGTCGGATGAAATCGGAGCCCACCTGCATGATGTCCCCGACGAGGGCCGACGCGGCCTGCCCAAGGGACGAGGTCGAGAGGGCGGGCCCGAGGCGCCGTCCGGCCACCGCCGCCAGCTCGGCACCGGCCCGCGCCAGGACCCCGGCGGTCTCACCAAGCAGGCCGCCAAAGACTTCGGCCCAGCCTCCAGCCTGGCCCCGACCGGCGGCCCCGTCACCTTCGCGCAGCGACGCCATCACCTCGGGATACAACCGCAGGGCCACCGGGGCGGCGTTCAGGAGCGGGTTGAACATCGGGTCATACCGGACGCCGAGTCCCTCGATCAGCGCGGCGGTCCGCGCGAAGTACACCAGGTGACTCGGCAGGATGATCGGCCAGTCGTAGAGGGCGGAGAGGATCTGGTCGGTGAGTTGCTGCAGCCGCTCCCGATTGGTCGTGCGCTGCTCGGCCAGCGCGAACAACGTCTGGACCAGGGCGTGGATGGTGACCTTGTCGGTGCCCGGTTCCACCATGCCGAGCTCGTAGAAACTCTCGGTCATCTTTTCGGTGTCCCGCCGGATCGCCGCGAAGACCGCCTTGCCGAGCTGCCGGCGCAGCGCGATGGGCACCTCGACCACCATCCCGAAATCGAGCAGGACGATCCGCCCATCCGGTGCCAGGAAGAGGTTGCCGGGATGCGGGTCGGCGTGGAAGAACCCGTCAATCAGCATCATCCGGGTGAACAGCTCAATGACCCGGTCCACCAGCTGGTCGGGCCGGACCCGGCCCTCGCAGAACTGCAGGACCAGCACCTGGTGCCGGGTCAACTCGTGGACCACCTCCGGGATGATGATGTCCCGATTCTTGCCGAGCAGGTTGGCGCGGATCCGGTCGGCGTTGGCCGCCTCGTGCCGGAAGTCCATCTCCTCGCCGACTTTGCGGCCAAACTCGTCGAGGATTCGCTGGAAGGCGCGGATCTGCGGGTGCTTCCAGAAGCGCAGGACGAAGACCAGCAGGCGCGACGCCGCGGCGATGTCCATCGCCACCAGCTCCTCGACGCCGGGCCGGAGCACCTTGACCGCCACATCACGCCCCTGGTAGCTGGCCCGATGCACCTGGCCGAGTGAGGCGCTGGCCACGGGCACGTGGTCAATCGCCTCGAAGATCTCGGCGGGGTCGCTGCCGTAGGCCTCCCGGATCTGCTGGGCTATGGCGGGCCACGGTACCGCGGGCACCTGGTCGGTCAGCCGCCCGAGGGCGTTGGCGTAGACCTCCGGCATGATGTCCGAGCGGCCGGCAAAGACCTGGGCCAGCTTGACGAAAGTGGGGCCGAGCCGCGCGATGGCCATGACCACGCGCTCGGCACGCTGGAGGTGGAAGGCGTCGGTGCGGGGCAGGGGCGTGCCACCCACGAGCCAGCGCCGACGGTCACGACGGAAGGACAGGGCGAAGGGCAGCACGACGGCGGCGATCCTGATGGTCCTGAACATGACGCAATATTACCCACTTGCCGCATCATTGCTCCCACCCACAGTGCCTGAAGATTCCTTCAGGAGCGAGTCGCCATTCCTTCATGCGCCGGAGACTATCCTCAGAAGAGTCCCCACCCTGGAGGTACCATGTTCCGGCGTCTGCTCGTCCCCCTCGATGGTTCCCCGTTCGCCGCCTCGGTGGTGCCCCTGAGCATCGATCTGGCACGCCGCACTGACGGTGAGGTCCGGTTCGTCGTGGTGACCCCGCCGCCGCCGGTGTCCGATGGGAGTGTCACCGTGCTCAACCCATCCCTTGCCCCCTCGATGCGCACCGAGAACCGGCGGTACCTCGACGACCTTTTGGCTCGGGAAGCCAGCAAGGGGGTGAAGTTGTCGGGTGAGCTGCTGGACGGGCCGGTGGTGGATACGCTGGCTGATGCGATTCGCGCCCATGGCAGCGACCTGGTGGTGCTCGCGACGCACGGCCGCGGCGGCTTCAGCCGGTTCTGGCTCGGCAGCACCGCCACCGGGCTGATCCGCCAGTCACCCGCCCCGCTGCTGCTGCTGCGGCCGGGCGAGGGGGAGCTGCTGCCGCCGGTGCAGCCGAAGAAGGTATTGTTGCCGGTGGATGGCAGCGGGGTTGGTGACGCGATCATCTGGGACGCCCTGGCGTTTGGTGGCGTGGAGGGGGTGGAGTACCATGTGGTCCAGGTGATCCCGGCGGTGCCGGTCGTGCTCAGCGCTGCATCACCTGCCCGGGATGAGAAGCTATTCGCCGAGCGGCAGGCCGCGGCGCTGGCGTCACTGGCATCGGTGCGGGAGGGATTCGCCGCCCGGGGCGCGACCTGCAAGGCGAGCATCCTCGTGGCCGAGAACGTCAGCGAGGAGCTCATCGACTACGCGGATCGGGAGGACTGTGACCTCATCGCCATGGGCACCCATGGCCGCGCCGGGGTCGGCCGGTTGCTGATCGGGAGTGTCGCCGACAAGGTCATTCGCGGCAGCAGGGTACCGATGCTGTTGCGGGGCCCGTCCGCCTGAGCTGAGGGGCTCGCTCGCCTCACCAGGCGGGCGGGCCTATCTTCCGGCAGGCGGGTCGCTGCCGGGAGTCGGAATGCTTCACACCCAACCATGATCACCGCTCTGCTCCTCGCCACCGCCGTGGCGCAGGATTCCGCCGACCTCCACCGCGCCGCGGTGGACGCCCAAGTGGCGTTCGAACGGACACGGCGGGCCCAGCTTCCGCTGGCCGCACGGATTCATGCCGGTGGGTCACGCTGCGAGGAACGGATCGGGCGCTTCTGCTACTGGTACAACGCCGACGACCCGCCCCCGCCCCCCGAACCGGCCAGCATCACGACGGCCCGCGATGCCCTGCTCACCCGGCTCGATTCACTGGCGACGCTCCTCCCCGGCGACGGCTGGATCGCCGGCCAGCGGGTCCGCTACCTGCTCGACGCCCGCCGGGCCGACGAGGCGGTGGAGGTGGCCACGTACTGCCACGCTGAGCCGACCACTTGTCGGGGACTGCTCGGCCTGGCGCTCCACGCCGCTGGGGCGGCCGCGGCGGCGGATCGTGCCTTCACCGCGATGCTCGCCGGAATGGACGCCACGAAGCGATGTGAATGGACCGACCTGCGCCTGCTCCTCCCCAGCGAGGAAGCCCGGCGCTTCCGCCGACTCCCCTGTGGGGAGCGGACCGAGGAGGCCGAACGGCTCATGGCGCTGGCCGACCCGCTGCTGGGCGTGGAGGGGAATGCCTTCCGGGGAGAGTTCTATGCCCGACAGGTCATGGCGGGGCTCTTCGAGGGGACGATTTCCCCGCACGGCACCCGGTTTGGCAGCGACCAGCGCGAGATGATGCTGCGATATGGCTGGCCGGTGGCCTGGTCGCGCACCTGGAGTCCGGACATCATGCGTGACGGATCGGTGGTGGGCCACGATCCGAGCCCGGCCTGGGCATTTCTCGCCTTGGACAGCCGACAGCCTCGCTGGAACCTGGCGCGGGAGCGGGCTCGGGCCCGGGCTCGGCCGCCGTCCATCGCGCACATCCGGGAGTTCGACGAGGCGCAGCTGGCACGCTTTCCACGCCGTGACCAGACGCTGGTCGTGGCGCGCTGGCGCGCACCGGATGACTCGATTTTCAACGGCGGGCCCGTTCGGGTCGTACTCGCCGCAGGGGTCCACGGCAGCGTGGGGCGCGCGGAGCAGCCCGCGGAGTCCGGGCAGCTCGGGCAGGCAGTCCTGTTGGTGGACGGGATGCCGGTACTCGCCGGCCTGGAGGTGGGGACCGAGGATGGCTTTTCCTGGGCGCGGTACCGGCAGGGCTGGGCCGACGTCCACGAACCGGGCGGAACTCGCCTCTCTGATCCGCTGCTGTTCGACGCGGCGAGTGGCGAGCCGCAATCGCTGGATCTGGCGCTGCCCGTGGCCTTGCCCGGAACTTCGGTGCCTCGTGGCGGCATCGTCGGGGTTTATTGGGAGGCGGCGGTCACGGCGGCTGACTCCGTGACGCTGCGCCTGCTGGTTCGCCGCGATGGAAACTCCCGGCCCCGCCTCTCGGTCAGCTGGCGGGATGCGCCGGGGACGGACGGCATGATTCGGCGCGGGATCGCCCTCGACCTGTCCAGGCTCGGCCGCGGCGCCCACTTGCTGGAGCTGGAGTTGTGGGATGGCGGGCCGCCGGTCCGGTCGGTGCGCCGGTTTGTGATCGAGTAATCCCTGACCTGGAGTGATGATGACTCGCGTCGTGATCGTGGCGGCTTTGCTTGTAGGCTCCCTGACCCCACCGGTGTCCGCCCAGATCCCGGCCGGGATGGCCGACCCACGGATCGACTCGCTGGTGGCCACCATTTCCGCCGAGCGGCTTGGCGAGACGGTGCGCCGCCTGGCGGGGTTCGAGACCCGGCACACGCTGTCCTCCACCGACACACCGGATCGCGGGATCGGCGCGGCGCGCCAGTGGATTCACGACGAATTCCAGGCCATGAGCCCGCGGCTGCAGGTGTCGTTCGACACCTATCAGGTGGCGGCCCAGGGGCAGCGGCTCTCGCGGGACTTCGAGCTCCGCAACGTGATGGCCATCCTGCCCGGCCGCAGCCCGAGGCGCGTCTACGTCAGCGGCCACTTCGATACGGTGGCGCGGCTTGAGGGTGCGGGATTCGACTGGTCAGTCGGGGACAATCCCTCGCCCGGCGCAAATGATGACGGGTCCGGCACGGCACTGTTGATGGAACTGGCGCGGGTGCTGTCGCAGAGCGGGATCGAGTTCGATGCGACGCTGGTGTTCATTGCCCTGGCGGGTGAGGAGCAGGGGCTGGTGGGCGCGGCGCTGCACGCCCAGAAGGCTGTCGCTGACGGCACCCGGATTGATGCCGTCCTCAACAATGACATCATCGGCGGTTCGCTCGGCGGAACGGGACTGACCAACTCGCGGGCGGTGCGGGTCTTCTCCGAGGGGCCGGAGGATTCGCCGTCGCGGCAGCTGGCGCGGTATGTCCATCGCGTGGCGGCGCGGTACGTGCCGGCGCATCAGGTGCGCCTGGTGGCGCGTCACGACCGCTTTGGGCGCGGCGGCGACCACACCGCCTTCAACCAGCATGGGTTTGCCGGGGTCCGCTTCACCGAGACCCACGAGAACTACGCCAAGCAGCACACCATCCACGACACGGTGGACGGGGTGGATCCGGCGTACCTGGCCCGCAATGCCCGCGTCAACGTCGCGGCGGCCGCGTCCCTGGCGCTCGCGCCACCGGCCCCCGGCCCGACGACCGATCCCGCCTGCCGGCCAGCCCTCGGCCGGGGACAGAGTGGCTACGACGCCACGCTGCGCTGGTGCCCCTCGCCGGGGGCGGTGGCGTACCGGGTGGTGTGGCGGGACACGTGGAGCCTGCACTGGCAGCACGAGCGCATCATGGGCAATGTCACCACCTTCGCCTTGCCCGATGTCTCCATTGATGATTTCGTGTTCGGCGTGGCCGCCATCGGCGCCGATGGCAACGAGAGCCTGGTGCACGCCTATGTGAATCCGCCGCGCGGGGAGATCAATATTCGGACACGGTAGGCGGACAGGCGGACGGGCGGACAGGCGGACAGGACGGTCAAGGCGGACGGGACACCACGGGCGGACCACGGTCCGCCCCTACGCCTGCCCGCCCGTCCGCCTGTCCGCCTGTCCGCCAGTATATTCCGCCATGACCATCTCCGCCGTCCGCCGGGAGGCCATTGAGCTCCTCTGCACCGCGCAGGCGGAGGGGTGGATATCCGTGGACCTCTTCGAGACCCGCCTGGCCGCGGTGCAGCAGGCCACCAGCGATGCCGCCATCGCGGCGATCATCGCCGACCTGCAGGACCATGACCCCACCGGCGGGCACCAGCTCGTCGCGGCACCACCCGACCCACCCCCGATCCCCTACTCCGACAATCTCCGTATCTCGGCGGTACTCACCAACACCAAGCGGGAGGGGAACTGGGTGGTCCCCTACCGCCTGGAACTCCTCACGATCCTCGGCGAGATGAGCATCGACTTCCGGGACGCGTTCCTGCCGGACAACGTGATTGACGTGGACATCTCGGTCGCGCTCGGAAGCCTGGTGCTCATCGTCCCGAAGGGAACCGAGATCCAGAACGAGGCCGACGCGATCCTCGGGAGCAGCGAGGTGAAGAGAAAGGGAAAGACGTTCGTGCCGCCCAATGGAGTGGTTCTGCGCGTGACGGGCCGGATCGTCATGGGCTCCCTGGAGATCCGGGAGAAGTAGGGGCGCGCCCTTTTTGGCGCGCCCTTGCCCGACAATCCCGGGAGGCTAGCGCGCCCGTTTCAGCGCCCCACGCGCCGCCACCCCGGACACGACAAGGGCGCACCGTTCGGTGCGCCCTTGTCGTTCATGCCCGGCCGTCAGTACGCCGGTTTCGGCCTCAGTTCTGGACGATGATCAGGTACTTCGACGGCGCCCAGAAGTTCTCCGGCGAATTGATGCGCAGGTGGCCGCGGATCTTGCGATCCTTCGGGTTCTGCATCGCGCTGGCGTCGATGTAGTCGAGGTTCTGCGCCGAGACGATCTGGTAGGTCTTCTCGGGGTCCGGCAGGGGGATCTCGCTGATCATCCGCCGGTCCACTTCCACGAACCCGTCCGGCGTCAGGTTCGGCGCGGGAATCAACGTCTCACCGGTCCGGGTAAAGAGCAGCCAGCGCCCGCCACCCGTCTCCTGGATGATCCCGCGATCCTTCAGCTCCTGACGGGTTCCGACCACGTAGTACACGGTGTTCTGTTCGACCGTCAGTTCGCCGACGGTGTCGGCCAGCGCCTCCACCTCGGTCGCGAGCTGGACATTCTGCTGCCGCAGGGCGCCGAGCTCGGACTCAAGGCCGGCGATGGTGGCCTTCTGGCCCTCGAGCATCTGGTTCAGGTCGGTGATCGTGGTCTCGAAGACGGCCAGCTGGGTCCGCATCGCATCCGAGTCCTGGGTCAGCGCGGACAGCCGCTGGCGGGTGGTCCGCAGGTTCTGCTCGCTCTGCCGCACGCGCTGGGTCAGTTCCCGCACCCGTGAGAGGACCGCGGCACGCTCGCCGGAGGCTGACAGCGGCGACTCCGGGTTCACCACCGCGCTCATGGCGCGGGTGTCGGTCCGGACCGTGGCCAGCTCCGTGTTGATGTCGGCAATCAGGCGGGTCGTCTCGGCGAGGTCAGCATAGAGGCTGTCCTTGGTGGACGATACGAGCTGGAGTTCCTCCAGCTGACCGCGGAAGTAGCCTGAGGAATCCGACGGAATCCGGGCCACACCATCGGGGCTCTGGGAACAGGCGCCGAGCAGCAGCAGGGCAGGGGTGAGCATTCGGAGTCGCATAGGTGTCCCTCGATAGGTGGGCCGGGCGGCGGGTAGGAGCGCGTGTGCCCCGTGCCACTCACGGCATGACAGTCTGGAAGTCTTTTCGTCACAGTAAGATAGCGGGGGCGCGGTCCAGACGCCGGGCCCGCATAGGAAATGGAGACGTTGCAGGTGTTGCAGGGCACACACAGCCTACCCGGCCGGGGGTGGGCCCGGACCCCCTTACCTTTGGACCCCATGAGCATGGAACCTGACGATCGCCCCGAGGCCGACATCGATGTGCCTCCCGCATCCGAGGCCCAGTGGGGGAAAACGCCTGGGGATCGCGAGGAGCAGGCCTTCCTGGAAGGCCCCCGCAGCCGTCTCTCCGAGGCCCAGCGCGTCGGCCGCATTGCCATGGAGTTCATCCGCGGCTTCCGCAGTTTTCACTTCCTTGGCCCCGCCGTGACGGTGTTCGGGAGCGCCCGGTTCGCTGAGGATCACCCGGCCTACCAGCTGGCCCGGGAGATGGGAGGCCGCCTGGCCCGGGCCGGGCTGGTGACCATGACCGGGGGGGGGCCCGGCATCATGGAGGCCGCCAACCGCGGCGCGAAGGAGGCCGGCGGATACTCGGTGGGCTGCAACATCCTCCTCCCCCACGAGCAGCACGAAAACCTCTATCTGGACCGCTTCGTTGAGTTCCGGTACTTCTTCGTCCGCAAGGTCATGCTGGTCAAGTACAGCTCGGCGTTCATCGTGATGCCGGGCGGATTCGGCACGATGGACGAGCTGTTCGAGTCGCTGACGCTGGTCCAGACCCGGAAGATCCAATCCTTCCCGATTGTATTGATGGGCGTGGAGTTCTGGCAGCCGCTCTGCGAGTTCATGCGGGGGACGTTGCAGCGAGTGGGCACGATCAGCCCGCACGACCTGGACCTGCTGACGATCACCGACGACCCCGACGAGGCGATGGCGGCCGTGCAACGGGGGCTGGACGCGAACGGGGTCAAGGTGCCCAAGCCCTCCCGCATCCTGCGCGAGGGCTGAGCTACCCGATCTTCTCCATCGCCACCGCCAGGACCTCCACCTCCAGCGCCCGGGCGCGTTCCTCCAGTTCCGCCGCCTGACGGACCAGATCCGCCGCCAGCGCCTTGTCGTCCAGCCCGGGCACATTGGTGCGCACGTTCAGGCAGGCGCCCAGCACCGCCGTCCGGGCACAGAGCGCCCCCACTGCCGCATCCGACGCCGAGGCGGGGTTGCCCTTCGCGGCCATCGCCTTGATGAGCGGCATCGCCTCGCAGGCCAGCTGCGCCACCTTGAGTGGGACTTCGGCGGCGTACCGGGTGGCTGCCTGGATCGCGGCCGTTCGCGCCGCCTTCTCCTCGTCGGTGGCCCTGGCCAGGCCCATCGCGGCCACGACCCGGTTGTAGGCGCTGGTGTCCTCGTCCACCAGCGCCACCAGGCGGGACACCGCGCGCTGGCCCTCCTCCGCGGCGTCGGAGAACTCCTCCCAGCGCTCGTCCCAGCCACGCTTGTGACTGGAGAGGTTGGCCACCATGGTGCCGAGGGCCGCACCGAGGGCGCCAACCAGGGCGGCCACCGATCCGCCACCGGGGGCCACGCTTTCCGACGCGGTCACCTCGGCAAACCGGGCCACGCTCAGGGCGGCAAGGGGGCCGGGCCTGCCCTGGCCGAGCTTGTACTCAACGATCCGCTCGGCGGGGTCGAACGGCCCAAGTTCATCCAGGCCCATTGAGCGGATGGCGAGCCTGACCAGTTCCGCGTCGCTGACACCGGTGCTCCGCTGCTGCTTCCGGAGATAGTGGCGACCGGCGTCGAGCATTGCCTGCAGGGGAACCAGGCCGACGAGCTCGGAGCCGGTGACCCGCATGCCGCGTGCGGCGGCCTTGTCGCACACCTTGTCGAAGGCGACGTGCATGGGGGTGGTCTTCAGGTCCACCAGGTTCATGGAGACCTGGGCGATGCCGTATTCCTCGATGAACCAGCCGATGGCCTTGACCGCCTTGAGGCTGCCGGGGATGGCGACCGGGTTGCCGTCGGCGTCCTTCTCGATGGGGCCGGTAAGCGGATTGCCGGTACGCCGGGGGCGGCCAGCCTCGCGCACGTCGAAGGCTACGGCGTTGGCCCGGCGGGTGGAGGTGGTGTTCAGGTTGACGTTGAAGGCCACCAGGAAGTCCCGGGCCCCGATGACCGTGGCGCCGTGCTCTGGCGGCAGCTCAGCCGGGCCGAAGTCCGGATTCCATTCGGGGCGCTTGATCTTCCGGGCAAACCCTTCATACTCGCCGGCGCGGATGTCGGCCAGGTTGCGGCGCTTCGGGTCTGGCTGGGCAGCTTCATAGAGGTAGACCGGGATGCCCAGCTCCTTGCCGACCCGCTCGCCGAGCTGGCGGGCCAGGTCGGCGCATTCCTCCATGGTCACGCCGCTGATGGGAATGAAGGGGCAGACGTCGGTGGCGCCCATCCTGGGGTGCTCCCCGGTGTGCTGGCGCATATCAATGAGTTCGGCGGCGGCGGCGATCCCGCGGAAGGCGCCCTCCAGCACCGCCTCGGGGGTGCCGACCAGCGTAACGACGGTACGGTTGGTGGCCTTGCCGGGGTCCACGTTCAGGACGGTGACGCCTTCGGCGGAGGCGATCTGGTCCACAATGCGACGGATCACCTCGGGATTGCGGCCCTCGGAGAAGTTCGGGACGGCTTCGACGAGCTGGGGCATACGGGAGGCTCCCGATGGAGTTTCGGGTCAGGTGCAGGTTCGAATATAGGCGGGCCCACCCGTTCAGTTGTCCGCGATCCGCCCGTCCGCCTGTCCTCCTGTCCATCCGCGCCTACTTGACACAACGCGTTTCAAATCCCCTATTTACAGGGACTTCGGCAGACAACTGACCGCTCCTGGGCGGGTTCCCGCTCCCAGGCACAGTGTTCCAAGGTTCCCAACCGACCCATCACATCGAGGTTACCGGCATGAGTGCACGACCCTGGAGATGGCTCGCTGCGGCGCTGGCACTGGGGCTGTTCGCCGCCCCGCTTGCTGCACAAACCGGCACGATCAGTGGGCAGGTCACCGCCGAAAGCGATGGGCGCCCGATCGCCGGCGTGAACATCACGCTGTATCGCGATGCGGGGACGATGCCGGCCGGTACTGCGGTCAGCGGCTCCAACGGGAGCTACCGGGTGATCGGCGTCCCGGTGGGGACCTACCGGATCCGCGCCACGTTGATCGGTTACGCGCCGGTGACGCGAGAGGGCGTGGTGGTGAGCGAGGGTGCGACCGCCAGCGCCGACTTCCGGATGGTTGCCCAAGCGGCGCTGCTGCAGGAGGTGGAGGTCTACTCCGTCAGCCGCCGTCCCGAGAAGGAGATCGCGGCACCGGCGTCGATCACCGTCATCCAGACGACCGAGTTGGCGGAGCGCCCGGCGCTGACGATCACCGACCACCTCCGCAGCGTGCCGGGTGTGGACATCAGCCAGGGCGGCCTGGTCCAGAGCAACGTGGTGGCGCGCGGATTCAACAACATCTTCTCCGGCGCCCTGCTGATGCTGATTGACAACCGGTTCGCCTCGGTGCCATCGCTGCGCGTCAATGTGCCGGCGTTCTTCCCGGGCACCGGCGAGGACCTGGAGCGGATGGAACTCGTGCTTGGCCCTGGCGCGGCGCTGTACGGGCCCAACACCTCCAACGGCGTGCTGAACATCGTCACCAAGTCACCGCTTGATTACCGCGGCACGACCATCGCGATTGAAGGCGGGCTGCGCAGCAAGTCCCCCATGGCGTCCGGGCCGGTCAACGACCCCACCTTCAACCGGGCGGACGACGCCGGCGGGCTCTGGCGCCTCAGCGGCCGCCACGCCGGTGCCATCAACGACAAGTTCGGCTACAAGATTTCGGGTGAGTACCTCACCGGCAAGGACTGGCGGTTCGTGGACCAGGCGGAGCCGTCCACCCTCCCCGGCCGCACCTGCGACGGCGAGACCTGTCGCGACTTTGACATCGAGAAGTACGGGATCGACGGCCGGATGGACTACCGGCCCAATGCCAACACCAGCGCGGTCGTGAATTATGGCTATACCAACGCCAAGAACCTGATCGAGCTCACCGGCATCGGCGCCGGCCAGGCGCAGGACTGGACCTACCAGTACGCCCAGGCGCGGTTGCGCCACAAGCGGTTTTTTGCCCAGACCTTCGGCAATTTCAGCGACGCCGGCGAGACCTTCCTGCTCCGCTCCGGCCAGCAGATCGTGGACCAATCCCGTCAGTGGGCCGCTCAGGTGCAGCAGGGCATTGACCTCGGCACCCGGCAGACCTTCCTGTTCGGTGGTGACTACGTCCTGACCGACGCCCGCACCGGCGGCACGATCAACGGGCTCAACGAGGACGACGACACGATCCGCGAGTTCGGCGGCTACGTCCACTCGGTGACCTACCTGAGCCGTGCGTTCGAGCTGACCACCGCCCTGCGTGCCGACAAGCACAGCCGAGTGGAGGACTGGCAGATCTCGCCGCGTATTGCCATGGTCTTCATGCCGGACGACAACCACTCGTTCCGGTTGACGTTCAACCAGGCCTTCTCCACGCCCAGCAGCAACAATCTCTTCCTCGACATCGAAGCCGGCCAGGCCGGGCCGTACACCGTCCGCGCCCTGGGCGTGCCGAAGGATGGCTTCCAGTTCCGCGGCGGGGCCTGCACGGCCGGCGGCGTCGACAATCTCTGCATGCGCAGCCCGTTCGCTCCCCAGATCGGGCTGGTCCCCGTTCACGCCGCGCTGCTCTGGGGTGCCGCGGTGGGGGCACTGCAGCAGGCGGGCGCCATCAATGCGCAGACCGCCGGGCTGCTGAATGCCACCGCGCCGACGCCGGCGCAGGTCGGCACCGACATCCGGGTCCTGAACCCGACCACCGGCACCTTCACCAGCGTGGCGGGATCGGCCATCAGCGATATCGAGCGGATCAGCCCGACCACCACCAACGCCCTGGAATTTGGCTACAAGGCGATCCTTGGCGGCCGCGCCCGGGTGTCGGTGGATCTCTGGTGGGAGAACAAGAAAAACTTTGTCGGGCCACTGATCGTGGAATCGCCCAATGTCTTCCTGGACCGTGCCCAGACGATCGCCCACCTGACCAACGTGTTCATCACCGCCAACAACTGCAACGCCGCGCCCGAGCCGCAGCGCACCGGATGCATCCAGGCGTCCACCACGGCGGCCGGCCAGCTCGGCACCGGCATGGCCGGCATCAGTGGCGGTACCTCCGCCCAGGGCACGCTCGGTGTGCCGCTCGCCACCATTGTGCCGCACAACACGCCGCTCACCGAACGCCCGGACATCTTCCTGACCTACCGGAACTTCGGTGAGGTGGACCTGCTCGGCACCGACATCGCCGTGGATTACATCCTCAACAACTACTTCAGCGTGGCCGCCACCGCCTCCTTCGCGAACAAGGACTTCTACACCCGCGAGGAAGTGGCCCGCGAGGGCGAAGAACAGGGCCTGTCGGATATCGCCCTCAACGCCCCGAAGGCCAAGGCGTCGATCACCGGGCGGTTCCGCAACGAGCGGAGCGGATGGAGTGCGGAGGCCCGGTACCGCGCCGTGAAGGGTTTCCCGATCAATTCCGGCGTGTACGTGACCGCGCTGAATGATGACGGCACCCGCGAGAGCATTCCGAACTACAACGTGATGGATGCCCAGGTGTCCTATCGCTTCGGGCTGGCCGGGCAGACCGCCACCTTCTCGCTGATCGCCAACAACATCCTCGACACGCCGTACCAGACCTTCGTGGGCGTGCCAAACCTCGGTCGCACCCTGATCAGCAAGCTGTCCTACAGCTTCTGACCGCGAGGCACCCGTGGGGCGGGCTGCCGGAACCTCGGTTCCGGTGGCCCGCCCCTCGGCCATCCGGTCCCCGCCTGTCATGAGCCGCGTTCCCATCCTCGCCGCCCTCGCCCTCTCGAGCCTTGCCATGAGCGGTCCTGTCGTGACGCCTCACCAGCCCCAGCGGCCGATCGTCATCGCCCACCGCGGGGCGAGCGGCTACCTCCCCGAACACACCCTGGCCGCCTACGAGCTGGCGGTGGAGCAGGGGGCCGACTACATCGAGCCGGACCTGGTCATCACCCGTGATGGTGTCCTCATTGCCCGCCACGAGAACGAGATCGGGGAGACGACCGACGCCGGCACCCGGTTTCCGGAGCGGCAGGCGACCAGGCTCGTGGACGGCGAGGAGGTGACCGGGTGGTTTGCCGAAGACTTCACCCTGGCGGAGATCAAGACGCTCCGGGCCCGGGAGCGGCTGGCGTACCGGTCGCAGGCGCGCAACGGCGAGTTCGAGGTGCCGACGTTCGGGGAGATTCTGGAGCTCGTGGCGCGGTTGGAGCGGGCGCATGGTCGCCGGATCGGATTGTACCCCGAGACCAAACACCCCAGCTATTTCCGGCGCATTGGCCTGCCGCTGGAGGAACCGCTGCTCGAGGCGCTGCACGGCCGCGGGTACCGGACCGCGGAGGATCCGGTCTTCATCCAGTCGTTCGAGGTCGGCAACCTCATGGACCTGCGCACCCGGACCGGGCTCCGGCTGATCCAGCTCCTGGATGAAACGGGCGCGCCGTGGGATTTCGTGGCCTCCGGTGACCCGCGCACCTATGCGGATCTTGCCTCACCTGTGGGGCTTCGCGAGATCGCCGCCTATGCCGCGGGGATCGGCCCCCACAAGCGGCTCATCGTGCCGCTGGAACCGGTGGGGAGCCTGGGTTCCCCCACGACGCTGGTGTCCGATGCGCAGGCTGCCGGTCTCCAGGTCCATCCCTGGACCTTCCGCACCGAGGCACTATTCCTGCATCGGGATTACGCCGGCGATCCGCTCGCCGAGCTCCGCCAGTTCATGGAACTTGGTGTGGACGGGGTCTTCGCCGATTTCCCTGATGTTGCCGTGCGGGCCCGCGACCACTGAGCCATCGCCGCACCAGTTCCCCGGACTTTCACAAAGGGAAAACCGATGCAGGACGCCCAGCCACCGGCCACGACCCGGCTGTGGGACCACCTTGAATGGACGGTTCCCTTCGCCGCCTTCATGGCCTTCCTGGTCATCGGGCCGAAGCTGCCGGTGTCTCCTGCGGTCGAGGGGATCATCCGCGTCGGGTCGCTCGCGGCGATCATCTGGATCTTCTCGCGGCGGGTGCTCGATTTCCGGGTGTCCCACTGGGTGGGCAGCGTGGCGCTTGGCGTCGGTGTGTTCGTGGTCTGGATCGGCCCGGACCTGCTGTTCCCAGCCTGGCGGGACCACTGGCTGCTGCAGAACTCGATCACCGGTACGGTCGAGAGCTCGTTCCCTGAGGAGGCCCGGGCTGATATCCTGGCCGTCCTGCTCCGGGCCACCCGGGCGATCATCATCGTCCCGATCGTGGAGGAACTATTCTGGCGTGGCTGGCTGATGCGCTGGGTGATCGACATGGATTTCAAGAAGGTGCCGCTGGGGACCTTCTCGGCCTATGCGTTCATCGCCACCGCGATCCTCTTCGCAATGGAGCATGGCGCCTTCTGGGATGTCGGCCTCCTGGCGGGCATTGCCTACAACTGGTGGATGATCCGCACCCGGAAGCTCGGTGACCTGATCCTGGCCCACGCAGTGACCAACGCCTGCCTGTTTGCGTATGTGCTGGCGAGCGGGCGGTGGGAGTATCTTTGAAGGGAGAAGGGAGAAGGGAGAAGTGGGCTCCGCCCTTCACGGCAGTTCTTCTCGCTTCTCACTTCCCACTTCTCGCTTTCCCAGCAGCTCCCCCAGTTCCGACCTGCCCGTCACCGCCATCTCCACCGCGGCCCGGGCGCAGAGCGGCCCCACCAGGTTGCCGGTGCCGTTGTAGGCGCCCATGGCCCAGATGCCTGGCTCGACCTCCTCAAGCACGGGCAGGATTCCCACGCTGGTGTAGGAGACCGTCGCCGCCCAGCGGTGCGTGATCGGGGCCTGCACGCCCAGTGTGGTACGCAGAAACTTCTCCAGGGCTGACTGGACCAGTGCGGTCGGGGCGGCGTCGGTGGTCCACTCCGCGTTCCCGCCAGCGTCGCGGAAGCCACCCAACGTGATCCGGCCGTCCGGGAGCTGCTGCCAGTAGTCCATCCCATAGCGGGCATAGACCGGCCGCGGAATTCTCACCTCGTCGGTTGGTGCCGTGCCGAGCATCTGGAGGCGGACCGGGCGTACGCGGTCCGCCAGCGTGGGCGCCAGGGCGGCCATCCTGCCGTCGGCGGCGAGCAGGATGATGCCGGCGCGAATGGTCCCGGCGGGGGTTTCCACCGCGCCGGCGCCGACGTGAAGGGCCGGGACGCCCTCGTGCAGGCGGGCTCCTCGGTCCGCGAGCTGCCTGGCCAGCAGGCGACAGCGGAGCAGGGGGTTGAACGCGGCATCGGTGGGGATGAGGAGTCCGGTGCCCTCGGGCCCGTGGTAGTCGGCGGCGGGCAGGCCGTCGTCCAGGAGACTCGCGAGGTGGGCCCGGCAATCTGCCTCTTCCTCCGGGGTGGTGGCCAGGCGCAACGAGCCGACCCGGCGAACCGCCTGGGGGGTCTCTGCCGCGATCCGGTCCACCTGCTCGATGGTGCTCTGGTACAGGCGGCGCGCGCGGTCGGTGCCGAGCAGGCGGCGGGCGTTGTGCTGGAACTCCGCCAGCCCAGCCAGCAGGAAGCCGCCGTTGCGGCCGGCTGCGGCCCCGGCCACCGGGCCGGCGTCAATCCCGATGACGCTGAGGCCGCGGTCGAGCGCTTCCCCCACCGCCGTCAGCCCGGTGCCGCCGAGCCCCACGACGCAGACATCCGCCACGGCGGCCCCCACGAGGGGCGCGAAGGGTGTCCAGGGAGCGTCGTCCCAGAGCGGGGAGTTGTCGGCGGTCATCATGCCCCGTGCGGGTGAGGAGCCGGAACGTCACCCGGCCCCCCGTGTTCGGCAAGGGCGGGTTGCCGACGGCACGCAATAATGCGATTCTTGTGCGTCGTCCCACCCACCCGATCAGGAGTGTCCCCATGCGCCGTCTGCTGAGCGTGTTCGCCGCCCTGTCCGCCCTCGCCGCCTGTCAGCCCGAGGCGCCCCCCGCGGCGCCAGCAATGCCCTCCCAGGACTACCTGGTCTCCGGTTTCGAGCGCCAGAAGGCGAATCTCCTCCAGTACGTGGACGCGATGCCGGACTCCGCATGGCAGTTCATGCCGACCCCGGGGGTGCGGAGCTATGCGCAGCAGCTGGAGCACATTGCTTCGGCAACTACGGGGATCATCCGTCAGCTCGCGGCCGCTCCCCCTGCCGCACCTACATTGCCCGCCGATTCGGTATACCTGAACAACCGTGACGCCATGCGGACTTTCGTCGCCGGCAGCTTCGACGATGCCATTGCCGTCGTACGAGCCATGACCGAGACGGACCTCACCAGCGATCACGACCTGTTCGGAATGACCAAGACCGGGTGGCAGTGGGTCATCGGGGTGCAGGAGCACACCGCCTGGACGCTGGGCGCCACCGTCCCCTACCTGCGGCTGAACGGGGTCACCCCGCCCAGCTACCTGCCGTTCTGATGCGACTCCTTCGCCTCTGTGCCGTGGCGGCGCTGCTCGGTCCTGTGGCGGCGCTGCTCGGTCCTGTGGTGGCGCGGCTCGGCCTCGTGATGGCGCTGCTCGGTCCTGTGGTGGCGCTGCTTGCCGCGCCGCAGACCGCCGGCGCCCAGACCCTGACGGTCACCGCCAGCCGCCCCTTCGGTACCCTGCGCGAGCAGGCGGTGATCCAGCAACAGTGGCTGGAGCAGCGGCTGGAACGCTTCCTCCCGGCCCTGATGCGCAAGCACGGGGTGGACCTCTGGGTCATCTCGATGCGCGAATACAACGAGGACCCGGTCTTCAGCTCCATCGTGTCGCCCACCACTTTCGCTGCGCGCCGCCGCTCGATCTACATCTTCCATGATCGGGGCCCCGAGCTCGGCGTGGAGAAGCTGGCGCTCGGTGGCACCAGCCAGGGCGGCGTATACACGGCGTTCCGCAGCAACCGCCCGGTGGAGGCCGACGTGGGGGGCCGCACTGGGGAGCTCTGGGGCGACCAGCAGTGGGACCTGCTGCGGGAGCTGATCGAGGACCGCAACCCGCGGGTCATCGGGATCAACGTGTCGGAAATCACGGCGTTCGCCGATGGTCTGACGGCCGGCGAGCACCAGGCGATGGTACGAGCCCTGGGCCCCGAGCTCGCCGCAAAGCTGCGGCCGGTCGAGGACCTGGCCGTGGAGTTCATCGCCGCCCGCCTGCCGGAGGAGGATGTCGTCTACGAGCGGATGCAACGCCTCGTCTGGTCGATGATCGAGGAGATGTTTTCCGAACGCACGATCACGCCGGGGGTGACCCGCACCAGCGACCTGGTCTGGTGGTGGCGGCAGCGGCTCAATGATCTGGGCCTGCAGACCTGGTTCCAGCCCTCGGTGAGTGTCCAGCGGCGGGGGATGACAGGGGATGAGATCGGAGCGGACCCGATCATCCAGCGCGGCGACGTGCTGCATTGCGACGTCGGCATCGTTGCCCTCGGCCTGACCACCGATACCCAGCACAACGCCTACGTCCTGCTGCCGGGCGAGAGCGCTCCCCCGGCCGGGCTGCAGCGGGCGCTGGCGCGGTCGAACCGCTTCCAGGACATCCTCTTCGAGGAAGTTCGCCCCGGGCGCACGGGCAACGAGGTCCTGCACGCAACCCTCGCCACCATGCGCGCCGAGGGGCTGAACGGCACGATGTACACCCATCCGATCGGGCTGCATGGCCACGGGGCCGGGCCGTTGATCGGTCGCTGGGACGCGCAGGAGGGAGTGCCCGGCCGTGGGGATCACCAGGTGATTCCCAATATGTGGTTCTCCAGCGAGCTCCAGGTGACCACGCCAGTGGCCGAGTGGAATGGGCAGCCGGTGCGGATGGCGCAGGAGGAGGATTTTGTGGTCGGTCCTGATGGGAGGCCCCGGTGGTTCGTAGGGCGGCAGGAGCGGTTGTGGGTGGTGCGATGAGAAGGGAGAAGCGAGAAGCGAGAAGCGAGAAGCCCATGCTCGATCCCCGAGAGTCGTCCACCGCGATGGCCGGGATGTTCCTTCTCGCGTCTCCCTTCTCCCTTCTCGCTCCCCGGGCATGACCCTCCTCACCGCCTCGCTCCTCGTCCTGGGCGGGCTGGCGCTGCTCGCGTTCGGCGGCGAATTGCTGGTGCGCGGCGCCACGCAGATCGCCCGCCTGGCCGGATTGACACCCGCTGTCATCGGCTTGACCGTGGTGGCCCTGGGGACATCCCTCCCCGAACTCGTCGTGACCATCCTGGCCGCCATCGAGGGCCAGCCTGACCTGGCGGTTGGCAATGTCATCGGGTCCAACCTGGCCAACATTACCCTCATCCTGGGCCTGACCGCGGTGATCACCCCGCTGCCGATCCTGGGCGGAGTCGTCCGGCGCGAGTGGCCGTTCCTGTTCCTCATCACGGTCGCCTGCCTTCTCTTCGTACGGGACGGGGTCCTCAGTCGCCTCGAGGCGTGGACCTTCCTGGCCACACTCGGGCTCTTCATCGGGTACATGGTCTGGCTGGCCCGCCGGGAGGTGTCGGCCGAGGAAGCCCACGAACTGGACGAGGAGGTCCAGGCCAAACGGCTCCCCGTGGTATGGAAGCCCGTCTTCATGGCGGCCGGTGCCACCCTGGTCGGCATCCTCATGCTGGTGGTCGGAGGGAAGGCGCTGGTGGATGGGGCGGTGGTCCTGGCCGAACTGGCGGGGATGACCCCCCGGGTCATCGGGCTGACCATCGTGGCCGTCGGCACCAGTGCCCCCGAGATTGCCACCTCCATCGTCGCCGCGTTGCGCCGGCACACCGATGTGGCGGTGGCCAACTTGATTGGCTCCAATGTCATGAACACCCTCGGCATCCTGGGCGTGGCCGGCGCCCTTACGCCGCTGCCGTTCTCGCCGGAACTGGCCGGCGCCGACATGATCTGGATGCTCGCGGCCACGATCATGATCTTTCCCCTGATGCGCATTGGTATGCGGGTGACCCGGTGGAACGGGCTGCTGCTGCTGGGCTTCTATGCCGCGTATATCTGGGTGGTGGTGGGGTAGGGGGCGGGGCGTGGGGAGCAGGGAGCAGGGAACAGGGAACAGGGAGCAGGGAGCAGGGAGCAGGAAAGAGACGGGGCTCCTCCGGACATCGGAGTCATCCCGAAGCCCGCGGAGCGGGCGAGGGATCTTGTTACCCGGGCAGAGCCGACTGGGCAGCCCACCAGCGACGCCGACAAGATCCCTCGATCGGACCTGCCGGTCCTCACTCGGGATGACACCCTGTACCACGCCCCGTTCCCTGTTCCCTGTTCCCCTGTTCCCTGCTCCCTGTTCCCTGCTCCCTGTTCTCTGTTCCCTGTTCCCTGTTCCCCTGTTCCCTGTTGCCTGCTCACTGCTCACTGCTCACTGCTTCCCTCCCCCGTTATATTTGCGGTTTCCCCCTTCCCGGAGCCCGCTGATGTCGAACGAACCTGAGTACCTTCGCCGAATCCGGGAGGCCAAGGCCCAGAAAGCCAAGGCAGGTGCCGCGGGCGCCAAGAGTGAGCACGGCAACCTCTCGGTTCAGGAGCAGGAGGCCGTCAAATGGGCGCGGGAGCTCGGTGGGGCCAACCTGCGGTCGATGAAGGGGGTGGCCGGGGCCAAGTATGCCCTGCTGTACAAGCTGGCCAGTGCCAGCGGCACCACCTTCGTGTCCCTGGAGGGGCTCTCCAGCCGGGAGGCCCTGTTGGAGCGCATCCGCTCGGGGCTGAGCATGGGGGAGGAGATGCTGGGAGGCTACGAGATCCGCGGTGGCCGACCCGCCGAGATCAGCGTCGTAAACAGCGAGGTCCAGATCAAGATGGGAGCGGCGCGGCCCGGCGCCAATCCGTTGCCGCCCGACAAGATGCTGCGGAAGGCCGCCGCCGAGGCGGCTGAGCTGGCCAAGCGGCGCCCGGCCGGTGGCGACCGCGATCGAAATCAACGGGGCGGGGGCGGGCGAGGACGGTAACGAAGCGGGGGCGCTCAGGCGCCCCCGTTGTCGTTCAGCGGCTGGTGCTGACCAGCTGGATCTCGAACACCAGGGTGGTGTTTGGCGGGATGATTGGCGGCAGCCCCCGGTTGCCGTACGCCATCCGGGCGGGAACGACCAACTGGCGGACACCGCCGGGACGCATCCCGCGCAATCCTTCCTCCCAGCCACGGATCACCTTGCCGTCGCCCAGGCGGAACGTCACCGGCTCATTGTCGAGCCGGCTGGTCTCGAACTGGGTGCCATCGGGCAGCCATCCGGTGTAGTGGATGGTCACGGTGAAGCCGGTGCTGACGGCCAGTCCCTCGCCGACGGTGAGGTCCCGGTAGTGCACGCCGCGCCCGGTTCGTTGCATCTCCGCGAGGTTGACGCCGAGTGCGGGCGCGAATTCCGGATCCTGGGCGAGCGCGGGAGTCGCCCCGACCAGCGCGATGCTCGCAAGCAGCACGATCGGGCCGCATCGGGCGCTCAAGGGCGGATCTCGAGGAGCTCGATCTCGAACACGAGGATGACGTTCCCGGGGATGCTGCTGAACCCGTCGGAGCCGTAGCCCATCTCGGGAGGGACGACAAGCTTGCGTTTGCCCCCGAGCCGCATCCCGACCACCCCGACATCCCAGGCATCGATGACCTCGCCCGCGCCAACCCGGAAGCTGAAGGGGTTGCTGCCCCGGCTTGAGTCGAACTCGGTGCCGTCCGGAAACCAGCCGGTATAGTGGACCACGGCGGTCATGTCCACATCGAGGGAGTCCCCGGCCCCAACCGAAACGTCATCCCAGAGCACCCCGGAAGGATGGAGCTTCATCTCACTGATGGTGACCATCAGGTCGGGGTGGTAGTCCACCAGCTCAGGGAGGACGGCCTCCTCGGGCAGCGGTGGAGCGCGCAGCACCTGCACCACGCTCCCCCCGGGCGCCGCGTCACCGCAGCCGCCGAGGACAAGGGTGCTGGCGATGGCGCCTGCGAACACGAGGGATCGGGGTCGATGGGTCATCTCCCAAGGCTATCGCTGGCATGGTGGCCGCGCAAGCGCCGACCGGGCTTGACGGAGCACGGGTTTCAGGGGAGTTTACGGTCCTGCTGAGCCGTCCTGTCCGAATTCCCGTTTCCACGAGGCACTCGTTGCGGTCCACCCGGCACCTGCCATCGGTCCTGATCCTTGCCGTGAGTGTCCTCCTGCCAGGCTGTGGGGTGATTGACCGGGCAGGGACGGAAGCGGATGCGCCGCCCACGGCATCCTACACCCTGACAGGCGGCGCTCTCCATGGGCCCGACACCCTGCCCGCTGGTCCGACCATGGTCACGCTTGAGGTGGAGGACGGAGTACTGGATCAGGTGGCCCTCATCCGGCTGGAAGAGGGACACTCGATTCCCGAGTTCCTGACCGGTGCCGAGGTGGCCTACCCGCCTGTCTGGGCGCATTTCGCCGGGGGGCCCAATGCGGCTCTCCCCGGTGCGCCGACCGGGTCGGTGGTCATGCTTTCCCCGGGCCAGTGGCTCGCTCTCGCATTTGACATCGGTCCGGACGGCTTCCCGCGAGTGCGGCACCAGGCGTCGAGGCCGCTGACGGTGGTGGGGAATCGTGCCCCCGCTGACCCGCCGGTCACCAGCTATGCCCTGCAGCTATTCGACTACGGTTTCCGCCTGTCGGGTCCGCTGATTGCCGGTACCCATGTCCTCGACGTGCTGAATATGGCTCCCCAGCGTCACGAGGTGATCCTGGCCCGGCTCCGGGACGGCCAGGGCGCCGACGACATGGCCACCTGGCTCGTGGCGCGCCGGCGGGGCGAGGCCGTGGGTGAGGCGCCGGGTGAGCTGGTGGGCGGGGTGGCCGCGCTCACCCAGAACGAGCGGAATGCCTGGACGGTAACGGTGACGCCGGGGACCTACGCGCTGCTCTGCCTGTTGGCCGATGACGGCGATGGCCGGCCGCACCTGTTTCACGGGCACCTGCAGACCATCGTGGTGGCAGAGACGGTGGAACAATTGTCCCCGGCGTCCCATTAGCTCGTGGTGACCCACGATGCCTCTCCCCACTCGAAAGGACCAGATATGCGCCGGCTCCCGTTGACCTTGCTCCTGCTCGTGGCCAGTGCCTGTGCACCCGATCCCGAGGCGGAACCGACGCCGCCGGTCGCGCCCCCGGTCGCGGTATTTACCGCCACTGACTTCGCCTTCTCCGGACCAGCAACCCTCCCGGCGGGCCACACCACCATCCGGATGGAGACCGCCGCGGAGGCGGAGCTGCACCACGTCCAGTTGGTGAAGCTGGAAGAGGGCCACACCCTTCCAGACCTCCTGGCCGCCATGGCGCAGCCCGGTCCGTTGCCTGGCTGGGCGCGCCTGAAGGGTGGGCCCAATGCGCCGGTCCCGGGCGGGGTGAGCGAGGCCGTGGTCGAGCTGACCGAGGGGAACTGGGCGGCCATCTGCGTCATCCCTGGTCCGGGCGGGCCCCACTTTGCGCAGGGGATGGTCGCCGCGTTCACCGTGACGCCCAACCCGGCGCCGGCCCCGGCTCCCGAGGCGCACATCGTCGTCTCGATGTCCGAGTATGACTACTCGCTATCCACCCCGCTGACCGCCGGCACCCACACACTGCGCATCGACAATGCGGGTACCCAGCCGCACGAGTTCATCCTGGCCCGCCTCGATGAGGGCAAGACCGCGCAGAACATGGTGGATTTCATCCTCGGGTTGGAAGGACACGGTGAGGCCACGCCCCCGCCGGGAATGCCACTGGGCGGCACCACCAACGCCGAGCCCGGGGTCCCGAACTGGATCACGGTGACGCTTGAGGCCGGGGAGTACGCCATCATCTGCGTGTTCCCAGACTCCGGCGACGGCCGGCCGCACATGCTCCATGGGATGGCCCGACAGATTACGGTCCCGTAGTCCCGCAGGGGCGCGCCCCCCGGAGCCCGGTTCCCCATGGGCTTCGGTGGGGCGTGAGCCGATCTTCACCATGCAGGGGCGCGCCGACGGCGCTCCCCTGCTACTTTTGGGGGGTAGTGTGGATCCCCCGAAGCCGCCCCATGCGGCTATTGAGAGAATGCCTGTGGCGCCAGCGACCATCACCTTTCCGAACCGGGCAGCCCAGTTCGCCGAGGAGGTCAAGCGCGAGGTGGCGCAGTACTTCGTCACCCGCCAGATCTCGGACAAGGCGAACGCCGCCATGATCGCCAAGACGGTCATCCTGCTCGGCGGAACCCTTGCCTGTTACCTGACGATCCTCCTCGGCGGGCTCGGGCCGTGGCCGATGCTGGGCCTGGCCATCCTGATGGGTGTCGGGGTGGCGGGGGTCGGATTCGCCGTATCCCACGATGCACTCCACGGAGCGTATTCCGCCAATCCGACCGTGAACAAGTGGCTCGGCCTGACCTTCGACCTGTTCGGCGCCAACGGCTACATGTGGAAGATCACCCACAACGTGATCCACCACACCTACACGAACATCCACGGGGTGGATGAAGATCTCTCCGTGTCCCCGCTGCTTCGGCTCTCCCCCGAGGCCCCGCTCAAGCCGATCCATCGCTGGCAGCACTGGTACGCCTTCGCCGCGTACAGCACCTCCACGTTGTTCTGGGTCTTCGTCAAGGACTACAAGTACTTCCTCCAGAAGGATCTGGGCCCGTACGAGAACAAGAAGCACCCGCGCGCCGAAGTGGTGAACCTGATCGTCATGAAGCTGGTCTACTACGGCTGGGCCATCATCCTGCCACTCCTGGTGCTCGACATCCCGCTCTGGCAGTTCGTTGTCGGCTTCCTGGCCATGAACCTGACGGCCGGCACGATTCTCGGCGTCGTCTTCCAGTTGGCGCATGTGGTGGAGGGCACCGACCATCCCCTGCCCAACGAGGTTGGGGAGATGGAGGCGGCGTGGATGGTGCATGAAATGGAGACGACCTCGAACTTCGGCCGGCGCAATCCGGTGCTCAACTGGTACGTGGGCGGGCTGAACTTCCAGGTGGAGCACCATCTTTTTCCGCGAGTCTGCAGCGTCCACTATCCGGCCATCAGCCCAATCGTGGAGCGGGTGGCCCGCAAGTACGGCGTGGCGTATAACGACCAGCCCACCTTTCGCGCCGCGGTGGGGTCGCACCACCGGATGCTGCGGGCCTTCGGCCGTGACGCGCTGGCCGCCGCCGCCGCGGGCGGCAACCACGCGTCCCCGCAGGCTGCCTAGGCCACGCCCCGCCGGATCCCGTCCAGGACCTTTTCCGCGAACAGGTCCACTTCATCCGGAGTGGTGTAGACGTTTGGCGTCACCCGGATTCCCGTGAATTCAGGATGCACGATCGGGGTCGTCACGATCCGGTGCTGGCTCATCAGCCAGCCGCCGAGCTTGGGCATGTCCATCCCGTCCACGGTGAAGAGACAGAGCCCGCCCCCCCATGGTGAATCGAGCGGCGTCAGCACCCGCACCCGGTCATTGTCCGCCAGCAGCCGCTTGGCCCAGCGATCCCGGAGCCAGCGCAATCGGGCAATCTTCCGCTCGGCACCGATGCCGCGGTGGAAGGCGAGCGCCAACCCGATGGCGTTGTGGTTGGCGGCGGGATGGGTGCCGATCTCCTCGAACTTCCGGATGTTGGCATCCTGGTCCTTGTGGGCCGCCATCAGCGGCCAGAGGTCCTTGATGCGGTCCTGACGGACGTAGAGGAACCCGGTGCCGATCGGGGCCAGCAGCCATTTGTGCAGGCTGGTGCCGTAGAAGTCGCAGCCCAGCTCGTCCCTCGTAAAGGGGAAGTGGGCGTAGGCATGTGCGCCGTCCACGAACACCTCGATGCCCCTGGGCCGGGCCAGCTCCACGATCTCACGGATGGGGAAGATCTGCCCGGTGAGGTTGGTGATGTGGGTGACCTCGATGACCCGGGTGCGCGGCGTGATGGCCTGCCGGAAGATCTCGACCAGGTGTTCCTGGGACGGTGGTGGGACCGGGAAGGACACCTGCTTCAGGACGATGCCGTCGCGGCGGACGCGCTGGTCCCAGGTGGTGAGCATGCGGCCGTAGTTCTGGTTGGTCACGAGGACCTCGTCACCCGCCTTGAGATCCAGCCCGAAGATCATGATCTCGAGCGCCTCGGAGGCGTTGCGGGTGATCGCCATCTCTTCGGGGTCGCAGCCGAAGTCGCGGGCCAGGTCACGCCGGATCGTCTCGATGCGCGGCTCGAGGATCCGCCACATGTGCTCCACCGGCAGCTCGTTGCTGAACCGCAGGTCGCGGATCATTGCCTCGAGCACGTGGGTTGGCGTGGGGGAGACGCCCCCGTTGTTCAGGTTGACCAGGGTGCGGTCGGCGTCAAACGCCCGCTGGATCTGGGCCCAGTAGAGTTCGTCATCTGCCAGGGCTGTGGGAGGGCGGCCGCCCGCGATCGTCTCCGCCTTGCGGAGCGTGGCAAAGGCGGACTCCCGGAAGACCGGCAGCGTGGCGGCACCCGCCCCGGCCAGGGCGGAGAGAAATCGGCGACGGGAGGTCACGGGTGCTCCGGGGGTGTGGGGAACTCCCCAATATTCCGTGCTCCACGGGTCGGCGGCAAGGGGCGGGGGATCCGGCACGGCTCCTGCCGCGTATATTTCCCCGTGTGCCTCTGACCGGTCCGGAAGCCACCCGATGGGGTGTATCTTCTGGCCCGACAATGCGTTGGCTGCTGGTCTGGAGGCGCATGCTGCCGCGACGCGCCCGAGGCGGTCTCGCACTTTCCAGCACGAGGGGTGGTCATGAAGGCAGGCAGCCGTACATCTCTTCTGACGCTCCGTCTGGCGAGCGTGGCGGCGGCCCTGGTCATCATCACCGGCTGCGGGGGGGGGGAGCCCAACCTCGTGGCTCCGCCGCCCCCGCCCCCGCCCTCCGCGGCCGGGGCACTCAGCGTGGCGGTGGCGGGACTACCCGGCGGTGTGGCCGCCGTGGTGCAGGTCAGCGGACCCGCAGGCTTCCTCTCATCGGTACCGTCCACCCAGACGCTGAGCGGGCTGAACCCGGGACAGTACACCGTTGCCGCCAGTTCCCTGCTGATTGCCGGGGCCACCTGGTCGCCCACGCCGCCAAGCCAGTCGGTGACCGTGGCGTCAGGCACCACGGCCACTGCCGCCGTGACGTACGGCCTCTCCACCGGGTCTCTCTCGGTCGCCGTCACGGGCCTGCCGCTCGGTGCGTCCGGCAATGTGACGGTCAGTGGGCCAGGTGGCTTTCAGGCTTCACTCATCGCCAGCATGACCCTCAATGGACTGACGCCCGGTTCCTACACGATCAGTGCCGGCACCGTCCTCTTCGAGGGGGATGGGTATGCGCCGACCCCGGCAACCCAGGAGATCGGCGTCGTGGCCGGTGTCGTGCCCGCGGAGGCGGCGGTGTCACATGCGCTCGCCACGGGCCGGCTGGGAATCGCGCTTGCCGGTATCCCCGTCGGGGGGACCCCCACGGTGACCGTGACCGGGCCGGGTGGATTCAGCGCGGAGGTGACGTCTAGTACCGTGCTGACCGCGCTGGCGCCGGGCAGCTATACGGTGTCTGCGGCGAGCATCGTGGCTGGTGGCATCACCTACGCGCCGGTTCCCGCAAGCCAGAACGTGACGGTGCCGCTCTCGCAGACGCCGATCCAGGTATCGGTCAGCTGGGCGGCGGCCAGCGGAACGCTGTCGCTGATTTCCGCGGGACTGCCGACTGAAGTGAACGCGGCGATCACGGTGACCGGCCCGGCGGGCTACCTCCGCCAGGTGACGGGGACGAGCAGCATCATTGGCCTGCCGCCTGGCACGTACACGATCACCGCCACCACGGTGGCCTCGTCGGGTATCAGCTGGACACCGACGCCGGCCACCCAGGCGGTGTCGATCGTGGTGGGCGGCACCGCCAGTGCCGGTGTGGCCTGGACGGCGGTGCCGGGAGCGCTGGCGGTCACGGTGAGCGGATTGCCACCAGGTGTGGAGGCGGCGTTGCGGCTCTCTGGTCCGTCCGCTCAGGACCAGTTGCTCACAGGTTCCCAGACTGTCAGCGGACTCCCGCCGGGCAGCTACACCCTGACCGCGCAGGTCGTTGAAGGGGGTGGATTCGTCTACGCCCCGACGCCGGCCACGCAGGCGCTGGTCATCGGGTCATCCACCACGCCGGCGACTGTGACGTACGCCTCGACCACGAGCGTGCTCACCGTCACCATCAATGGACTGCCCTCTGCCTTGGCCGCCGTGACGGTCACCGGTCCGGGCGGCTTCAACCAGGTGCTGACCCAGACCACGGCGTTGGCCGGACTCCAGGCCGGTACCTATCAGGTGGCCGCAAACGGGGTCACGATCGGGGGCAGTACCTGGACTGCCGCGCCCGCCAGCCAGCAGGTGAGTGTCACCAACGGCGTCCCCGCGAACGCCACGGTCACCTACACCGCCACCACCGGTGCCATGAACGTGACGGTGAGCGGGTTGCCGGCGGGGGCGAATGCCTCGCTCAGCCTCTCCGGCCCCGGTGGGTCGATCATCCCGCTGACCGGCTCACAACTCGTTCCCGCGCTGGCCCCGGGCGCCTGGACGGTGACTGCCTCGACGGTCTTCTTCGGCGGGGACCAGTACATCCCGACCCCGGTGAGCCAGCCGGTCACGGTCGTGGCCGGCGCCGCCGCCGCCGTGGGGGTGGCGTACGCCATCCCGGCCCCGACGTTCCTGAACCTGCGGATCCACACGGCGTACCTGACACAGGCCATCCAGCGCCCGGACCATGGCGTGGAACTGGTGGCGGGGCGCGACGCGTATCTTCGGGTGTTCCCAGTGGCCAACCAGATCAACGACGCGCAGCCGCAGGTGCGGGTGCGGCTGTTCCAGGGCGCGAGTGAGGTGGCGACCTGGCTCCTCAATGCGCCGACGAGTTCGGTGCCCCAGAGCCTCAACGAGAGCTCGCTCGGCACGTCATGGAACGTCCCGGTGCCCGGCGCGCTGGTCCAGCCCGGCCTCTCCCTCCTGGCTGAGGTGGATCCGGGCGACCTGATTCCGGAAACGTCCGCTGCAGACAACAAGTATCCGGAGAGCGGCGTCCCGCTGCCGCTGACCGTTCGCCAACTGCTGCCCTTCCGGATCCGCCTCGTGCCGGTGATGCAGACGGCTACCGGTAACACCGGCAACATCAACGAGGGCAACAAGCAGGCCTTCCTGTCCGACCTGCTGAAGCTGATGCCGATTGCGGAGTACGACGTGGACGTGAGGGAAACGTATACCACCAATGCGCCGGCGCTCGAGAGCACCAATGCCAATGGCGCCTGGAGCACGATTCTCGGTGAGGTCCTGGCCCTGCGGAACACGACGGACCAGAGCGACCGGTACTATTACGGCGTCGTCAGGGTGGACTACTCCAGCGGCATCGCGGGAATCGGGTACGTGGGCACACCAACCGGGGCGGCCAAGGCCGCCATCGGCTGGGACAAGGCCAGCGGGCCCGGGGTGCTGGCCCACGAGCTGGGCCACAACTTCGGGCGCTATCACGCCCCCTGCGGCAACCCATCGGGTGTGGACCAAGACTACCCCCACGCCAACGGCCGGATCGGGTTCTGGGGGCTGGACCTCACCAACCTCTCCCTCAAGTCGCCGTTCACCTGGAACGACCTGATGGGCTATTGCAACAACGAGTGGACCAGCGACTATACCTGGAACGCCGTGATGAACTTCCGGTCCCTCAGCCCGACGGGCGCGCCACCGATGATGGCCGCCTGGAGCGGGGCGGATGACGGCCTGCTCGTCTGGGGCCGGATCGGCTCCTCAGGCACGGTGCTCGAGCCGGCCTTCCGGGTGCCCTCGGCCGGGCGGCCGCTCCCCGCGAACGGCCCCTATCGGGTGGAGGGCCGCGACGCCTCCGGCGCGCTGCTCTTCAGCCATCCCTTCGATGCGGCCGAGGTGGCGGACCTGCCGGGTGGCCCGGAGCGGCACTTCGCCTTCGTGCTGCCGGTTGGCACGACGGCAGACCGGCTCGCCGAGCTCCGGGTCAGTGGACCGGGGATCGCCGCGGCGGAGCGGCGGGCGCCGCCAGGGGCCCCGCGCCCCTCGCGCGATCCGCAGGCCACCCGGGCGACGGCGGTTCTGCGTCGCCTGACGTGGGACCCAGCCGCCCACCCAATGGCAATGGTTCGCAACGCCGCCACGGGCGAGATTCTCTCCTTCGCCCGCGGGGGCGAGATCCTGTTGCGGACCACCGCCACCACACTCGACATCCAGCTGAGCGACGGGGTCCGGGTGGAGCGGCGGCGGGTGGTGGTGCAGTAGGCGAGAAGCAAGAAGGGAGAAGGGAGAAGTAAGATCGTGGACGTCCAGCCCCGGTGGCTTCTGGCACCGCTGCTCGCGTCCCACTTCTCGCTTCTCCCTTCTCGCCCTCCCCCACTACCTTCCACGCATGCCCTCGATTCTCATCACCGGCGCCTCCACCGGCATCGGCCTCGCCTGCGCCCAGCGCTTTGACCAGCGGGGTTGGCGGGTCTTTGCCGGAGTGCGCCGGGACGAGGATGCCGCCCGCCTGCGCGAGCTCGGCAGCGCTCGGCTCGAGCCGGTGCTACTGGACGTCACCGACGCCGCGAGCGTGGCGGCGGCGCGTGACCAGGTCGCGGCCGCGGTGGGTGAGGACGGGCTCGGGGCGCTGGTGAACAACGCCGGCGTCGCCGTGATCGGCCCCCTGGAGTTCGTGGACCTCGATGACCTGCGCCAGTTGTTCGATGTAAACCTGATCGGCCTGCTCGGGGTCACCCAGCAGTGCCTGCCGCTGCTGCGACGGGCCCGCGGCCGGATCGTCAACATCGGCTCGATCTCCGGGCGCATCGCCAGTCCATTCGTGGGTCCCTACAGCGCGTCCAAGTTTGCGCTGGAGGCGCTGACCGATGCCCTCCGCATGGAGGTCGCGCACTTCGGGATCGAGGTGTCGGTGGTGGAGCCCGGGATGATCGCCACGCCGATCTGGGACAAGGGCGAACGCGAGGCGGAGGCGCGGCGTGCCGCCTTTCCGCCTGAGGCGCAGGAGCTCTACGGCTGGCTGATGGAGGCATTCTCCCGCATGGTGCGTCCCGCCATCGCCCGCGCCGCGCCTGCCGATCTCGTCGCCGAAGCGGTGGAGCACGCCGTGACCTCCTCGGAGCCGAAGACGCGCTATGTCGTGGGCAAGGATGCCCGGCTGCGCCTCTTCCTGAAGGCCGTGCTGTCCGATCGTGCCATGGACCGGCTGGTCCGGGCTGCGCTCTCCCGCAGCGCATCATGACCAGACGCCAGCAGTCGGCCCGCGGCCTTGGCTCGTTCTGCCTGGGGCTCCTGCTCCTGACCGGGTGCAACGCCGCCGACGTGACGGCGCCGCGATCTCGCGGGCCGGCAGTCACCCTCGAGGTGATCCCGGCCAGTGCGTACCTGGTGCCCGGTGCCCAGCTCACCGTGCGCGCCGAGGCGCTCGACCACCGCAACCAGCCGATGGACGCAGGGCCCGCGGAGTGGACCTCGTCCGCCTCGCAGGTGGCGACCGTTGGCACCGATGGCCGGATCACCGCTCAGGGCCCCGGCACCGCTGTGATCTCAGCGACCGTACCGGGGCGCCGAAGCCAGATGACCGTGACCGTTGCGACAGGCCGCCCGCTGGTCGCCAACTGGTCCCTGGTCTCGGAAGGCACCAACGATGTGAGTCTGCTGGGTGTGTGGATGGCCACGCCGAGCGAGGGCTGGGCGGTGGGGCCGTCGGGTACGATTCTGCACACGGTGGATGGCGGTGCCTCCTGGACCCGGGAGTCAATCACCAGTCAGCAGACGCTGGTCGGCATCTGGGGCACCGACCGCACCAATGTGTACACGGTCGGCACCTCGGGCACGGTGCTCCGGTACGACGGCAGTGCCTGGAGCCCAGTCAGTGTTCCCAGCGGCGGCACCCTCCTCAATGTCTGGGGCCTCGACGCCGACAACATCTTCATCGTCGGCGTCAACGTGGTGCTCAGGTGGAATGGGGTGTCATGGCAGCAGATGCCCCGTCAGGGGCCAATGGAACTGTGGTCGGTCTGGGGCACGTCGCTGACTGACCTGCACGCGGTGGGGCAGAACGGCGTGATCGTGCGCTGGGATGGCACGATGTGGCGGCAGGTGCCCAGCCCCTTCAGTGAACTGCTGCTGGGCGTGTGGGGCACCTCGCCATCGAGTGCGTGGGCCGTGGGCATCATGGGGACCATCCTCCGCTGGAACGGCACCGCCTGGAGTCAAGCCAGTTCCCCCACGGAGGGTTCACTCTTCGGGCTCTGGGGCCGCTCTGCCGACGAGATCTATGCGGTGGGCAATAACGGCCTGATGCTGCGCTGGAACGGTGCAGCGTGGACCATCGTGCCGCACCACACGACCGGGCAGAACCTGCGTGCGGTGCACGGGGCGGCCTCGGGTGGCACCGTCGCGGTCGGCTGGGCCGGAACCCTGATCCGCTCGGCATCGGGCACGGCTGCCTGGCTGCCGGGGCCATCGGCGCCGGTGCTGTTTGACGTGGCTGGTGACCTCGCGGTGGGGGCCGGCGGGGCGGTGCTCCGGCGCGTGGGTGGGGCCATGCTGCCGGAGCCGGTGGCCAACAGCCGGGATCTCTACAGCATCGTTCGCGAGGGTGACGGATACCTGGCCGTCGGTGATTCGGGAACGATCCTGCGCCGAGCAGCCGAAGGTGCCTGGTCGGTGATCCCGTCCGGCACGCTGCTGCCGCTGCGTGCCATCTGGAAGCCCACCAGTGGTGGCCCCGCCACGATCGTTGGGTCCAATGGCCTGATCCTGGTGGCGAACGGCGACAGCTGGGTCATCGAGCCGAGCCCGACAGTCCAGTTTCTCCGCTGGACCTTCGGACTGCATGCCACTGATCGCTTCGCGGTGGGTGATGAGGGGGTGGTCATCCGCAACCAGGGGGAGGGCTGGGTGCGGATGACCACCCCGTCCACGACCCGGTTGCGGGCCGTCTGGGGGAGTGGCCCGGACAACATGTTTGCCGCGGGCGACAACGGCATCGTGCTGCGCTACGACGGCGTGCGCTGGTACCGGCTGACGCCGCCGGTGGAGGTGGAATGGCGCAGCATCTGGGGAACCGGTCCCTCGGATGTGTACTTCGCCGGCGATCGCGGGGTCGTCTTGCGTTACGACGGCGCCGCCTGGCGGCAGGTCAGCATTCCCACCGACCTGATGATCGTGTCGTTGCGGCCGGGCACCCTGGCGGGCACGCTGCAAGGTGTGGGGTCGAGTGCGGTGGTGGTGGAGGGAAGACAGTAAGCAGCGAGCAGTAAGCAGTGAGAAGTGGGAAGGGGGCAGTAACCGCCACGACAACCCTCTCGGTCTCCGCTACCCATTGCTCACTGCTGTTGACTGCTCACTGCTCACTGCTCGCTGCTTACTGCTCACTGCCTCAATACCTCACCAACACCACACTCACCTTTCCCTCGAAGATCGTCACGACGTAGAGCCGATCGTACTCCGTCTCCGGCAGGGCGGGGATCTCTGTGGCGCTGAGGCGCCCGGCGATCTGGTTGATGGTATTGCTGTGACCGGCCACGAGGGCCCGGCTGCCGGGGGCCAAGGCCTGGAGCGCACTGATCAGGGTGTTGAGGTCGCGGCCGGGCACCACGGTGGCCCTCAACCCCAGCCGAGTGGCGAGCGGCGCCACCGTCTCCCTGGTGCGGGCGAACTCGGTACTGAAGGCGTGGGTAATGCCGGCGTCCTTCAACATCTCCGCGAGCCGCTCGGCCCGCGACGTCCCCACCTCGCTCAATGGTGAATCGGACTCCGACGACTCCCGCTCGGCGTGCCGCACCACGAATACCGTGACCGGGTCGGCCGACTGCGCCACCGCAAGGGAGGGGAACAACAGCAACGCCACGAAGGCGAGCCGGCTCAAGCGAACGGGAAAAGTCACGCAACGCTCCCACATCGAAGGTGATCCTGCTAACAGAATAGCGCCCCTTGACGTCTGCCCTTGCCACAATGTTTCTACGGTCCGCCCGTCCGCCCGTCCGCCCGTCCACCCGTCCGCCCGTCCGCCCGTCCGCCTACCCGCCCAACCTTCGGTCCGGCGTCACCAGGTTGGCAAAGAACAGCCCCGCCACGAGGGAAATGGCCAGCAGCAGCATGCTGAACAGGGTGTCAATCCCGGAGACGACCTCGCGCTCGAGCATGGCGGTGACGCTTCGGAATCCGACACTGCCGGGAACCAGGAGGAGGGTGCCTGGGACCATGGTAATCGCGGCCGGGCGATTGGTGCCCCGGGCAAAGAGGTTGCTGCCGACACCCACCGTGAGGGCGCCGAGGAAGACGCCGAACTCGGCGCCCAGCAGCCCGCTGCCGAGCCGGGAACCGAGCAGCCCCACCGCGCCGGCCAGCACGATCCAGGGGATGTCGCGCGGGAGGGCGCGGAGGAGCACGGCGAACGACAGCGCCGCCACCACGAGGGCGAGCCAGATCGTGCCCGCGGGAAGTGGGGTGGGGATGACCAGTGGGGCCGAGCCGAACAGTGCCACGGCCACACGCTGCCCGAACGCCACGCCGACGGCCAGCGAGATGAAGACGATGAAGGCGCCACTGAGGCGCGCCGTGCCCGCGGAGAGGTGATTGGCGGCGAGCTCCGACATGGCGGTGGTGAGCATCATGCCGGGGAGCAGCACGATCAGGCCGGCGAGCATCGCGACGGACGGCGAGTAGCCACCGATCAGTGATGCACCAGCCGCAGCCAGGAACGCCGCCACGAACGACGCCAGCGGGGTGAAGACTCGCGAAACCGCACTCCAGCGCCCGGCGAAAATGGCCAGAAGACCGGTCAGGAGCCCCAGCGCGGTCGCGACCAGGATCTCCGCCGTGCCCCCGCCCAGGAATCGGCAGGCCGCCCCGGAGGCCGTGGCAAAGGCCATGGTGGTGACCGGCGTGGACCAGGGCGACGGCGCGTGCTCGATCTCGCCCAACCTGGCGCTGCCTTCGGCCGGGGTCAGCCGCCCGGCAATGACCTCCACCACCACGTTGTCAATGCGGGCCAGCCGGCCCAGGTCGGTCTCGCCCGGCTCCACCCGCATCAGGTAGGTGCGTTGGTTTACCTGCGGGCCGAAGGCGCTGAAGATCGAGGTGGGGGTGACAAAGAACTGCCCGATGACCCCGAGCCGGGCCGACGCCTCGTTCAGGACCTGCTCGCTCCACTGGGTACTGGTGCCGTGGGCGTGGAGCGCCCGGGCCAGCGAGAGGAGGAAGCCCACCCGGTGATCCGGGTCGTGAACCGGCAGATCGGCGGTGTGATAGAGGCCGGGCATGGCGGGAAGATAAGGAGGGGCGGGCCTGAGGCGCGCCCATCCAGCGGGCAGGGGGATAGGCGGGTCGCGTGTAGGGGCGCGCCTCAGGCGCGCCCGTCCAGCGGGCAGGCGGGCAGGCGGACAGGCGTAGGGGGGAGGCCCCTGTCCCGAGCGCAGAGAGGGATGCCTCGCCCGCAGGGTGGGAGGCATCCGACCGCGCGAAGGATCTAGCTCTTTCGGGCAATTACCCAAGCCACCGGGACACGGTTAGGATCCATTATCTCTAGAATGGTGGATTCCGTCATGCCTCAGATGCCTGCAATGTCCACCCGCCGCCGCCCGGGACTCGCGGGGCGCTTCCTGCCTGGTCGGTCCGCCCACCAGACCGTCCTGACCGCCCTGACCGCCCTGACCGTCTTGGGGTGCGCCGTCAACCCGGCCACCGGACGCCGGGAGTTCTCGCTGGTCTCGGAGGGGCAGGAGATCGCCATGGGCCAGCAGGGTGCCCAGTCGGTGGAGGGGACCTTCGGGCTGTACCCGGACGACGCGCTCCAGGCCTACGTCTCCCGGATCGGGATGAGCATGGCGGCCAAGAGCGAGCGTCCGGAGATCCCCTGGCGCTTCGGTGTGGTGGAGGACGCGGCCATCAATGCCTTTGCCCTCCCCGGTGGCCCGGTGTACTTCACCCGTGGGATCTTGACCCACATGAACAGTGAGGCCGAGATGGCTGCAGTGATGGGGCATGAGATCGGCCACATCACCGCCCGGCACTCCGCCCAGCAGATGACCCGCTCCAGTGCCCTGCAGCTCGGCCTCGGCGTCGGCTCCATTCTCTCCGAACAGATTGCCTCGGTGGCCGGGGTCGCGAACATGGGGCTGGGGCTCCTGATGCTCCGCTACGGCAGGGACGCCGAGACCCAGGCCGATGAGCTGGGCTTCCGCTACATGATGACCGATGGCTATGACCCCCGCGCCATGCGGGACATGTTCACCATGCTCAGCCGTGTGAGCGGCGGAGAAGGCCGACTGCCGACGTGGCTGGCGACGCACCCCTATCCCGAAGATCGCCTGGCGCGCACCGACGAGCGGATTGCCGCCACCACCACCAGCTTGAGCGGACTGAAGGTGGGCCGTGACGAATTCCTGCAACGGATCGAGGGCATCGTCTTCGGCGAGAACCCGCGCCATGGCTACTTCGAGGGCCGGGAGTTCCTGCATCCCGACCTGCGGTTCCGGTTCAGCTTCCCGGAAGGGTGGCAGGCGCGGAACGGTGCGGAGGCGGTGGCGGCGATGAGCCCGAATGAGGATGCCATCATCGAACTGCGTCTGGCGCCCGGCACCGATGCGGCCGCGGCGCTGCGTGAGTTCATCGGCCAGGAGGGGCTCCAGAGCGACCAGGCGCAGTCCACCACGGTCAACGGCATGCCGGCGGCGACCGCCGAGTTCCAGGCCCAGACCGAGCAGGGTGTGTTGCGCGGGCGGGTGGCCTTCATTGCCTGGGACGGCCGGACGTACAGGATCCTGGGGTACACAACCCAGCAGGCCTACGGCAACTACCGGCCGCTGATCATGGCCACCCAGGGCTCCTTCAACCGGGTGACCGACCAGGCGGTCCTGAATCGCCAGCCGGATCGGGTGCGGATCGTCACCCTGTCTCGCGCGATGACCCTGACCGCGTTCAACTCGTCCTACCCCTCGACGATACCCATCGAGCAACTTGCGCTGATCAACGGCGTGGAGCCAGGAACGCAGCTGGCAGCGGGCCGCAAGGTGAAGCGAGTGACGACGGGGAGGTAGGCGGACAGGCGGGTAGGCGGGTAGGCGGACAGGCGGGTAGGACGTAGGGGCGAGGACCCTGTCCCGAGCACACAGAGGCGTGCCTCGCCCGCGCCACTGAGTCATCCCGAGGAACCGGCGCAAGCCGGTGACGAGGGATCTTGCCCGTGGTGCTGGGGGCCATCCGCAAGGCACCAGCGTGGCGGACAAGATCCCTCCGCCTCCCCCCCGTTGGGGGTCGGCGTTCGGGATGACTCCATGGGCTCCCGGCCACCGATGCCCATCCGCCTGTCCACCCGGACGGGCGCGCCCGAGGCGCGCCCCTACCCTCCCACCGTCCTGCCGCCTAACTTGAGAGATGCCCGGCCACCGGGCCTTATCTCTCACACAACCCGGATCGCATGCTGAGCCTGCTCTCTCGCAGCATCGTGGTGCGTCTCGCGCTGTATTACGGCACCCTGGCGGCCGTCTACCTGGCCGGGTGGTACTGGTTGCCGCAGCACACCCTCGACCTCATCTACGAGCTCCATACTGCCTGGATCCGGATCCTCCCCACGGGGGACTTCGCCGAGGGGCTGTTCGGCGGGGGTCCCGCCGCGCCGCTGGGCGTGGCCGGCGGCGCGGTGCTGGCCACGGTGGCCTCGGTCACTGGGTTTATCCTGGCGCTGCCGGTGGCCTGGGTCTACATGTACACCCGGCGGAAGAAGGGCTACACCCAGTCGGTGGTGCACTCGCTGATCATGCTGCCGGTGCTGGTGGCGGCGGTGGTGGTGCTGGTCAAGAACAGCCTGGCGCTGGCCTTCGCGCTGGCGGGCATCGTGGCGGCCGTGCGCTTCCGCAACACCCTCGAAGACAGCAAGGACGCCGTCTACATCTTCCTGGCCACCGTGCTCGGCCTGGCCGCTGGCGCGCAGCCCGGGGTGGCGGTGGCGCTCTCGGTGCTCTTCAATATCGTGGTCCTGACACTCTGGTACACCGACTTTGCGCGCGCACCGATGGGGCTGGAGGATGACCGCGCCCGCAAGCAGATGAAGAAGGCGCTGGACATGGCCAATCGCACCAGCATGTTCGTGGCGCGGCTCGACTCGGAGATCCTCGAGACCATGGGCCCGGCGCAGCTCGATGCACTGGCGGAGCGGGTGCGCAAGCGGCGCACCGATGCGGGGATCGGGGAGGTGAAGGGTGGCGACAAGTCGCGGGAGGGCTCGCTACGCGTGACGATGCAGCAAACGCCTGAGGCGCGGCAGGTGGTGGAACAGGCGTTTGGGCCGCTGGTGAAGCGCTGGAGCATCCAGCGGATCGAGCGCAGCGATGACGGCAGGGACACGATCGTGTACTGGTTGCGCCTGCGGAAAGGCACGGTCCCTTCGCAGGTGACGGCGGCGATCCAGCTCGCGGCACGGGAGCTGGTGGACCTGGTGGAGTTCAACGAACGGGAGGGCTCGGAATGACCTGCTTGAGGATGGGACGGCTGGTGGCTGGAGTCGCGCTGGTCATGGGGTGGAGCACGCCGGCCGCCGCGCAGGAGGAGGTCCGCGCCCGGGATACCCTCTATACGGTGACCCAACCGTTGAAGATCCGGCTGGAGGCCGACTGGCGCGCGGTGTTCCGGAACAAGGATCCTGACGTCGACGAGGCTCACCCGGGTCGGATGCTGGTGGCCAACGGGCCCGGTGTGGACACCATCGCGGTCAGCTTCCGGACGCGGGGCAACTATCGGCTGAAGAACTGCAGCATCCCGCCGGTGATGATCCTGTTTGACCAGGGGGGGCGGCCGAACTCGCATTTCGCGGGGCAGCGCCGGCTCAAGCTGGTGACCCACTGCCGGGACAACGACCGATACGAGCAGAACAACCACGTGGAGTACCTGATCTACAAGCTGTACAACCAGCTCACGGAGCAGAGTTTCGGGGCGCGGCAGATCGAGGCGACGTGGGTGGACACGGGGCGCAACACGGAGTCGGTCAAGCCGGCGTTCATCATCGAGGAGGAGCGGCACCTGGTTGCGCGGCTCGAGGGGGAGCTGGAGGGGGCGCCGATCGGGTTCGACGAGAGCGAGCCGATCACCACCACGCGGCTGGGGATCTTCCAGCTGCTGCTTGGCAACACCGACTGGAGCCAGCCGGGGCAGCACAATATCGTGATGTTGCGCAAGGGCATGGATTACATCCCGCTTCCCTACGACTTCGACTGGTCCGGCCTCGTCAACGCGCCCTATGCCAAGCCCGACCCGAGCCTCAACCTCCGCACCGTGCGGGAACGGCAGTACCGCGGGCCCTGCACCTCCGAGCGGCTCTTCCAGATGGCGCTGCAGCAGGTGCTGGACAAGCAGGAGGCGATGCTGGCCGAGGTGGACAAGCTTACCGGACTCGAGCCCGGCCGCGTGAACGACATCAAGAACTATCTCGGCAGTTTCTTCCGCGAGGTGCCGGACTACAACCAGCTGCAGCGGCGGTATTTGCAGCGGTGCCGGTAGGGGGCCGATACTGTAGGGGCGGACCGTGGTCCGCCCTCCAGAGACACGCCCCTCCACGGAGTCATCCCGAGCTGGGGCCGTCAGGCACAGGCGAGGGATCTTGCCGGCTGATCTGTAAGGTTGCCGTGGGCTGCCCTCCAGGCCGTCGAGCAAGATCCCTCCCCCTCCCCCTCACGCTGTTCGGGGTCGGGGTTCGGGATGACTCCGATGTTGGTCGGCCTACAGTTACCTGAGTGTCCCACCTGCCCATCCGCCTACCCGCCTGTCCGCCTGTCCGCCTGTCCGCCCACCCGCCCTCACGGCACCACGTACGCCACCGCGTAGTCCCGCCCGTCCTGGGCCTGCAGCTTCAGGTGCAGGAGCCCGGCGGCCTGGTCCCAGAAAAAGGTGTTCCCGGAGCTGGCGTCGAGGGCCGCCAGGTTGGCGGCCGCTGGCAGGAAGACGGTGGTGCTGTAATCGCGCGAGACCCGCACCGTAGGCCCGGGATAGGGGATCGTCACCCGGATCCACTCTCCCGGCACCATCCCGGTCGCAAAGAATCGGGGCCTGGTCGGGAGTGTTGCCCCCGGCGTCACCTGATAGCTCCGGCCCACCGGCAGGGACACCGAGATGTTGGCCGGGTCGTTGCCATTCCCCACGTAGGTGGTCTGGGCGCCGTCATCGCGGCGCACTACGGCCGGCCCGATCACTTCCCCATTGAGGCCGCGCACCTGGAGCCGCAGGAACCGGTTGCTGCAGTCGTACGCGTTCCACTCCGCGCGGAAGGCGCAGCTGTCGTTGACGTGGAGCGGATTGACCGCGGCCACGACATGCCCCGGGGTGCCCGTCACCGAGCCATCGGTGTCGCGAAAGACGGCCGACTTGTCGCCGTCCTTGGTGGCGTTGGGATTCTCGATGTAGACTCGGTTGGAGTTGATGAAGGAGACCTGCTCCACCGCGTTGAGCGGGCTCAGGGCGAAGGCATTGCTGCGATTGAATCCGATGGCACTCATGATCCGGCCGCCACCGCTCGGGTAGTTGATGAACGTGACACGCCGGGCCCCAACTTGGCCATCGTAGAACTCGAACCCCCGGATCGGGAAGGCGGCGGCGACCTGGGTGCCGCCGCTGTTGTCCGTCTGGCCGATGAAGGTGGCGTCCTCGACCCAGGTCAGTGAGCTGGCGAAGGTCGCCCCGATCTTGTTGTCACTGAAGATCCCTCCGGCCAGCCGGTGCTCGGAGCCCCGGAGCCAGACGCCCCGATTGGCGTTCTTCCACGCCGTGAAGTTCTCGAAGACAGCCACGACGGCCGGGGAGGCAGCATTGGGGTCCTGGCGCGGACGGTAGGACGTCGTGGCGGTGGTGCCGTCGGGCAGGGGACCCTGGTCCACGAAGAGGCCGTCGCGGGTGTTGGAGTGGGCCACGTTGTTCACGAAGGCGCCCAAGGCCGTGAAGGTCGGCCGGTCGGGCTGGCCAGTGGAAAGGCCGGTGGGTGCAACCGGGAGCGCAAACCAGAAACCGTGTCCCTGCGACCCGGCGGCCACGTTCGCGATGAAGCGGTTGGCGGGATTGGTGATCCAGAAGGTGGCCGGCGTGGCATCCGAGGCCAGGATCCGGTCGGCCACCGCGGGCCTCCTGGCGAGCACGCCGAGGTTTCGCTCCAGGGTATTGCCGGACTCGGAGCCGTCCTCGAGGAAGTAGCCGTGGCCCAGGTGGTCGTAGCAGACATTGTCCTCGACCACGAGGTTGTCGGTGCCGTGGATGGTGACGCAGCGGCTGCGGGTCTTCCAGATGGAGTTGCTCCGCGCGTACTGACCGTCCACCGCGTCGGCCATGTGCCAGTGAATTGGATACCGGGCCACGATTCCGGTCTGCCCCATCAGGTAGAACTCGACGCCCTCGATGCGCGCCGTGCTCCCCCGCATCACCATCAAGTGACCGCCCAGGCCCGAGGGTGAGGTGAGCGGGTCGCCCTGGATCACGATATTCCGGCTCAGCAGTCCCACTTCGGCGCGCTGGTCCACCGACTTGCCGCTGATGGATTGCACCGTGCCCCAGTGCGCGTACTTGAGCGGGGTCGTGAGGGTGACCGTCCGCCCCGCCACCGAGGCCACCACCACTTCGTCGGCCCAAAGGGGATTCAGGTCGGTGCTGGCGATGACGATCCGGTCGCCGGCCTTCCAGTTGGTGGCCTTGGCGAGCGTGATCTCGATGGCGCCAACCGCAGCGCTGGCGTCGAGGGTGGTCCAGCTGGTGCGCGGGGTGCCGTGGAGATCGAGGGTACCGCCCATCACGCCGAGGACCCGGGCACCCATCCCCATGATATTGTCGGTGGCAGGACCGGTGAGGGTAATGACCGCCTTGTGATGGTGAGGCTCAGCTTCCGTGCCAATCCGGAAGGTGCCCCCGACCACGATCCAGCCGCTGGTCAGCGCCAGGTCAGTGTTGCCGAAGGTCAGGGTGCCGTTGACGGTCAGGCTCTTGAGGGCCGGCGGGCTTACGTCCAGCGTGATGGCGGTTCCCTCGGGGATCACCACTTCGGCGCCGGCGACGGGCACGCCAGCCGCGCCCCAGGCGGCGGGATCGGACCAGAGGACACCGCTCGGCGGCGGTGGTGGCGGTGGAGGGGGATTGCCGGGGGTCGTTGGCTCAACGGCGCAGCCGGCCAGAAGGAGCCCGAGGGCCAGTGAGCGGAACGCCGAGCGGTCGGGGCGGAGGTGACGCATGGGGGCCAATGTGGTATGGGATGGTTGAAAGGTGGGCCAGGGTAGCCGGCCCGTCAATTGGGCAGGGATGCCTCAGGTGTTGCGGGGGCGCCGCTGTGAGAAATGGTGACTGTCGGGGGACAAGACGATCAGGGCGGTCAGGACGGACAGGACGCTCCTCCCTTACACCGGCTTGAACAGCTCCACCAGCGAAATCACCAGCGGTTCCGCTGCCCCGTTCGGGTGCCAGCGGATCTCCTTCCGTTCACAGGCCGGGAACACCGATTCGGGGGTCCAGAGCTCTACCGACTGATCATCCGCGTCCACCAGCCAATAGAGCGGAATTGCGATCTCCTGATACAGCCGCCGCTTGGTGAATCGGTCCTGCCGGGCGTGGGAGGGGCTCAATACCTCGATGACGAGCAATGGACGATTGATTCTGCTCCAGTCGAGCGTCCGGGCGGACTCCAGGTCAATGACCAGCAAGTCTGGAATGACCAGGCTGTCGTTGCCGGAATGGACGTCGCCGCCGGGGTGGACCTCCCCGACTGGATGGCGTTGAAGGTAGGACGTGGTGAGGTACAGCAGGCGGCCCACGATCCGCTGGTGCAGCATGCGGGGAGACGGGCTCACGAGCAGCTCTCCGTGCACCAGCTCGTACTTGTTGCCGTCGTCCGGTACGGCCAGGAGATCGGCCACGGTGTAGTAGTGCCTGGCAGGCATGCCCATAGTATCGGCTCGGCGTGAGGGAATTGGCAAGACATGCCCCAAGATCGGGGCCGACGGGAAAAGGTGGTAACCAGAATCGTGGGAAAGGGGGCAAGAAAATGCGTAGGGGGTGATGACGGGTGGACTAAACATATGGCAAGAAGTCTTCAGCTCACACGGAGTCATCCCGAACCCCGACCCCGAACAGCGTGAGGGGGAGGGATCTCGCCTGCTGAGCTGGGAACTCGCCCGGGACCGCCCACCAGCTCGTCGGGCAAGATCCCTCCCCTCGTCGCTGCGCGCCTCGGGTTCGGGATGACTCCGATGTTGGCGGGAAAAGTCGTCCACGGGCGAGGCAGGCCTCGCCCCTACGTGCGCTTCACCCTCCGCTTCAAAAAATCCATCAGAATGAACTGCCCTAGCGTCATCGTGTTCGTGAAATACGCCTTGCCGCGGCAGATCTCCGAGACCTTCTTCACGAACTCCACCAGGCTCCGCTCCCGCGCCAGCATGAACGTGTTGATCATGATCCCCGCCCGCCGGCACTCGGCCACCTCCCGATAAGTGGCCTTGAGGATCGCGGGGTCCAGCCCCATCGAGTTGAAGTAGACCTGCCCATCCGGCAGCGTCAACGCCGACGGCTTGCCGTCGGTGATCATCACGATCTGCTTCATGTCCTTCTTCTGCGCCATCAGAATCCGCCGCGCCAGCCGGAACCCCTCCGCCGTGTTGGTGTGATACGGCCCCACCTGCGCCCTGGCCAGCGCGGCAAGCGGAATCTCCTCCGCCGAGTCGTGGAAGAGGACCACGCGAAGGGTGTCACCGGGGTACTGGGTGCGGATCAGGTGCGTGAGCGCCAGCGCCACCTTCTTGGCCGGCGTGAAACGGTCCTCACCGTAGAGGATCATCGAGTGGGAACAATCCAGCATCAGCACCGTCGCGGCACTCGAGCGGTACTCCGCCTGGTGCACCATCAGGTCTTCGTACTCGAGGTCAAGCGGCACACCCAGCCCCTCGCGGGCAATGGCGCTGGTGAGCGTGGCGGGCACGTCGAGGTTCAGCGTGTCGCCGAACTCATACCGCTTGCTCGCCGCCTCCGCCTCCACCCCGGTGGCCAGGTACGGCGTGTCATGTGACCCGAAGCTGCTCTTACCGATACTGCCGAGCAGGTTCTTGAGCGTCTTGTAGCCGAGGAAGTCCATTCCTTTCGCGGTCAGGTCGAACTGGACCTGCTGTGCCGCACCCGCCGCCTGGCCGCCTGGCCCGAAGACCGGCTGATGGCCCTCCGGCATCTTGGGCGGCTCCTTCACCGTCAACATCCCCTCATCAATCAGCCGCTGAATGACCTGGTCCAGCAGCTCGGCCAGCTCCCGCTGGATCTCCTGGTCGCGCTGGTCGTTGCCGGTGGTGTCGCCGCTCAGCACCTTGAGCATCTCGGGAGTGAGCTGGCCCGACTTGATCAGCGCCTCAAGGATCGCCTCGCGCAGGGCGTCCATGGACTTGGGGTCCTCCTCCTCCCCGAACTCCCCCCAGAAAGGGTGGCCGCCCCCCGCAAACCCTGACTGCAGCAGGAAATCGCCCAGCTGGTCCAGGAGCGCCTGGAGATCAACGGCTTCCGCGAGGCCGGGGATGTATTTGCTGTAGGTCGTGGATCGAGGCATGAGCGGGCCAGCAAGAAGCGAGAAGGGAGAAGGGAGAAGTGAACAGCCCTGCCTTAAGGTACTCCGAGGAGGGGGAAATGTTCGGTGAGGGGTGGGGATCGCTGGCCCCATGCTCAGGTCGTCACCCGTTCCCGCGGGTCACCCGGCGGGGATCGTTGGATCGTGCCCCGGTGGCCGCCCGTTCCCACGGGTCACCCGGCGGGTGACCCTCCTGGCAGGCCACGTGTATTGTGCAGCCCGCCGAGATCCTTGTATCAACCAGCCTCAATGGACCTGGTTGGGGGAACGGGTGCTCCGGCCGGACCCCGATCCACGTGGCTTTGCCCGCGCGGCGCACCCGCCGGGTGCGCCGCCGGCTCCGAGCTTATGATTCCCCCCGTGACCGCGCCCCACCCCGCCGCCCCACCCGTCCCCCGCCGCGCCTTCGGCGCCCTGCGGC